>JAJDBD010000135.1 GCA_029261575.1 Nitrospinaceae bacterium
TGGCGGCGCAAGCCGGGCAGGGACTAGCAAAGCTAATCGCAAGCGGCTTGCGCTGTCCAGATACGAAAATTAGCGGCGCCCCAACGGGGTTCCGAATAGCGGGCATACCTGCCGCGTCAAACAAGCTTGAAAGTAGATGAACACTTCCCTGCGCTTGCTTTCCTTGCATCTATGCCCTCTATTCGAAACAGAATTGTACAGAATTAATGAATCCTGACCCTAACTAAAAACGAGACGAAGCAGGTAAAAATGCCCGTCCTGAAAAATTCGTTTCGTGCGTTGGTCCAATAATTCCGCCAGAACCCGTTGTTGTTCCGGCGGCAGGTTTGAGTTCATATCAAGCAAAAGGTTTGCATTGTACATCAGATGCGTGATCCCGAGGCGGCGAAGTTGCTGCGCGACCTCGGTCGCCGTCCTGGACGACGCCAGGATTTTTCGAAGCGTGTGGCCTTCGAAAAAACTGTCGCTGTAAAATGGACGGTCACAATAATAACCGAAATTTCTCATGAAAACAAAAAGAGCCTTGTCGTTTTTTTTGAGCGTCCGGTTGAAGGCTTGATAGGTCCGGTATTCGGGAATTCGTCGCGTCAGGTAAGCCTCGCGGGTTTCCATTTTAAAAAGAAAAGGCAGGGGTTTAAACTCCGCCCAAAAATTAAGGATCAGGACCAGATTGGCCAAAAGGGCCAGCGCGGCAAGTCGGCGAACAAACCGTTTCCAGTCAAACCCGCCGCCGATTTTTCCCCCGAAGGGAAGGAACGCCGGCATTCTTTGGAATCCGCAGGCCAAAAGGAGAGCCAGAAAGGGAAACAGGAGAGTGAGGTAGCGTATGCGTTGAAAACTGATGAACCAGAAAGCGAACAGAACCGCGAACACAAAAATTAGCGACAGAATCCGGTTCCGGTAATCGGCGGAGTCGGATTTCCTGGGAAGCGCCCAATAAGCGCAGGGCAGTAAAGCCAGCCACAGGTAACCGATATAGCCGTCGTAATAAGGAAATCCCTTTTGGCTGAAAAAGGTCAGGTGGATGGGGAGCAAAAGAAATTCCTTGAGTCCGGAGCCAAAGCCGAACTTTAATTGCTGCAAAAGGTAGGTCCTGCCCGGGTCCCAGTTGACCCCTCCTTCGCCGCCAAAGATATGGATGAAGAACGGAGCGAACGGATTTCCCGAAAAATAAAGATTACGCGCCCACCAGGGGAGCATGCACAGGGCGACGCCCAAAACGAGTATCCCCAGTCTGGGCATTATCCAGGAGGAGTCCAGACGCTTTCGGCCTTGCAGGGCGACGCCCAAAAACGCCAGCGGCAAAACGACAACGGCTGTCAATTTCGTTGCCACCGTTGCCCCCGTGAAAGCGACCATGAGCCACAGCCAGGGATCTTTTTGCGTGGTTCGCCATCGGTCCCAGCAATAAAAGGCCATGAAAACGAAGGTTCCCAGGGGAACGTCGATGTAGGCCGAGGAGGCGACTTCCAAAAAGGTGGGCGTGGAAAAAATTAAAATCGCGGGCAAATAGGCCAGCCGCTTTCCAAAGTTTTGGCGGAAATAATACGACAGGGCAAACAGGAGCAATAGAGACAACGCCCAGCCGGACAATACCGCCGCCCCCTCGCCGCCCAGCGCCAGGAAAAACAGGTAGACCATCTCGACGAAATGCGGAAAGAAGGAATAGATATTGTTGGGCAGATGGACCAGCCCGTGATTTTCGAGATAGGCTTTCGGGAGGGCCAGGTGGTAGACCAGGGCGTCGGTGCGCGTGGGCGGCAATTGCGCCAGGCTCAGCGAAACAAAAAACAGCAGGACGAGAATCGCGACGTTAAAGCGGAAGAAGCCGCTTCCCGAAAACAGGGACGCTAAACCTCTTCGGAGGTTTTCAATCGAAGGTAGATAAGCCGGTTGCCGGAACGGTTCCTTGGGGAAGCAGAAGACAAAAACAGCGGCCAGCAAGAGCCAAAAAACCGCCGGGTAGACGAGGTGGAGAAAACAAAGCAGGGCGGTGATGTAGGAAACGGCGAAGCAACCGAGGGCCGAGGCGACGATAAACGCTTCCCCGCCGTCGTCAAAGTGGAGGGGAAGTTTCTCTGCGATCCGCCGGCCCAGAAAATAGAAGCCCAGAAAAGCGATCAGAACTGTCGCCAGATTCATCGCCGGCTCCTGGCCAGGCAAGCGCCTGGAAGCAATGGTTTAGATTTGCAAACCCAATAAGCTTGTAGTGTTTACCGTATAAGCCGCTCCTACTGGGTCCAGCGGCATATTAGAGGTTCCCTTGAGTATCTCCACGGCGGCGGGAAAAGTTATACTCCGGCCAGAGAGAGTTCCTCTACGGATTCCTCGTAGTCGTCAAACCAATAAGCTTCAGGATTGCGCTTAAAGAGAACCACCTTGCCGCTGTCTTCGTTGTCCGCGGCGCGCTGGTATTTGAAAACGATATGTTTTTCGGTGAGGCCCAGAATTTCAATTTTGCCGGAGGCATGAGACATCACCAGCCGCGCGCGCTTGGCAAGGCCGGAGCACCGCGCCCGAGCCTGTTCAAAAATCTCGTAGGTCCTTTCTACCGGAATGTCGTAAGGTTTGTTGCCTTCGGTGGGTCGGCATTGGAATACATAATAAGGCGGCACGCCGATGAACGAGAGTTTCTGGAATAGCTCCATCAACACTTCGGGATCGTCATTCACTCCCTTGACCATCGGGGTCTGATTGACGACAATGGCCCCCGCCCGCATCAGGGCGTCGAGTCCTTCCAAAGCCACGGAAGTCAGTTCCCGGGGATGATTGAAATGCGCCATGATGTAGATACGCTTTTCAATATGGCTGTATTTACGGATCATTTCTAGCAGGGAATGGTCTTTCAGTATTCGATAGGGATTGAAAGCCGGAATCTTGGTCCCGATCCGGATGATCTTGACATGCTCCACCTCACGCAGTTGGCGGATGATGGGTTCCAGTTTGCTGGTGGCCATGATCAGGGGATCGCCTCCCGTGAGGAGGACGTTGGAGATTTCCTTATGGGCGCGGATGTATTCCAATCCCTCCGAAATGTCCTTGGTCACTTCCTCGTTATCGTCCATGAACAGGCGCTTGCGGAAGCAGAAGCGGCAATACGCGGCGCAAACTTCGTTGACCAGCAATAAGGCCGTGGAATCGTATTTATGCTCCAGACCGCGAACCTTCGTATATTTCTCCTCGTCGGAGGCGTCCAGTTTGCCCCAGTCATCCAGTTCCTGGACTTCCGGGACAATGATCTTTCTGATGGGATCCGCAGGGTCGTCCCAATTTATTAAGGAGTTATAGTAATCGTTGGAGCGGAAGACAAATTTGTCCGAAACTGGTTGCAACCGGTTTCTTTCTTCCTCGGAAAGTTGCGGCACCTGCTCCAGCCGGGTGAGGTATTTCGGCTTTTTCTCAAAATTCAGATGATGAAATAGAGGTTGGTTCATATCAAGCTACCTCCGACCTTTTCCGCCAAAACCTTTTACAACCCAATTCCGACGGCTATTCAGCCATCAGTTGATTTTGCGCTCGGGGGGATGGTTTTGGTTGAGGAGTTAAAAAAAGAAAATCTAATATGATAAGAAGCGTCTGGTGAATTACGCTTTGACGGTCGCCGTTAAACGTGTGCGTCAGCATTTTTACAGATAGCATCCCTCAATCAGGCGACCTACTAAAAATGCAATGCGTTTTTGGGACAGTCGTAAAGTAATACTTTTTGGGACAAAATCAAGGTAAAAATCCGAATTTCAAGGGCTTCACCAAGGGCGGTGGCTCGTAACTCGCTGAAATTAAAAAGGTTACCTTGAGTCTCTTTTTTTGCATTCCAATGGAGTCCACCACTCGCCGTGGGGGCAGTTTGCGATAACTTGCCCCTACAACCCATCTTTTTTGCTGAGAAACTGAAGCGGGAAATATTCAATGTTTCCCTGTCGGGTCCACGGGAAATAATGGAGCTAAAATTAAATGAATTTAACCGGACCTTAATCGTAATTTAATACCCGTTTCTTACAATGGCCCTGTAAGTAAGATTAATTTGTTCCAATGTTATCTGACCAGAGGGAAATTAAGAAGGGGCTGGAGTCCATATTTTTGACCCGGATATTTTTATTGACGCCTTGTGAGAATTGAATATAATTCAAAGCCGAATTTCCTGAAAAACAGGGGCCCCCGGCCTTTCATAAGAAAAAGGCTGGCTGGGGGGCGTCCGAGCCTTTGAAAACAACCCGTAATAACCGCCCATCAGGCAATGGATTGATACAGCGAAGTTGAAAGTTGGTTTGTTTAACCTTTTGTAACGGTAATGTCCAAAAAGGAAAAAGGAGAAATTCATGAAAAAAATCATCGTATTAGCAATTTTGACAGTGTTCGCGCTTTTCACGGCCTCCTCTGCGTTTGCCGGCGGCGTGTGTCCGCAGCCGAGAAAAACCAAAACGGCTCCCGGCGGTATCGCGGGTAAAGACAACACCGCCAAAGCCAACAAGGCGAACGGCAAAAAGCTGTATGACAAAACCGCAAAACCCATGGCTTGTGCAATGTGTCACGGTAAAACTGGAGCGGGCGACGGAAAACTGGGCAAGGCCCTGAAACCCAAACCTCGTAATTTTGCCTGCGCCGCGACCATGAAGGACGTTTCCGCCGGCCAAATGTACTGGATCATCAAAAACGGCTCCAAGGGCACCGGCATGGCTCCCATGAAGCTTAAAGACGGTGAAATTTGGGACGTTATCAAATACATCCGCGAAGACTTGATGCATTAAGTTTTCCGGTCAGAGTAGCATCAGGGGTAAAGCGCCCATCGGGCGTTTTACCCCTTTTTTTTTGCTCCAAATCCAAGCGAGCTGGAATGTTATAATTCCGGAAGCGTTCACCCGGAATCTCTCGGAACCTTAATGAATAAACAGCGCCGCATTAATACAATCGGGTTTCTTGCTTTCATATTATTGGGAGGTCTCTTCGTTTTGGCCGCCCCGTTGGCCGCCGGGGCAGGAGAGGGTGAGTCGGGTTCCGGCGAAAATCCCTTGCGCATGATGTTTGTGCCCTCGGGAGACAGCCAGGTCATTCTTGAGGGCGGGGAAGAGATCGCCCGTCTGTTGCAAAAAGAAACCGGCTTGCATTTCAAGGCCTCCGTCGCCACAAGTTATGCCGCCGTGGTCGAGGCCATGGGCGCGGGCAAGGTCGACATAGGCTGGCTGGCCGCCTTCAGTTACGTATTGGCCAGGGAAAAACACGGGGTTGATCTTTTACTGATCGTGGACCGCTTCGGCAGTCCTTTCTATCGCGGGCAAATTGTGGCAAGCGCCGCCGTCGGCGCCGCGCGCCTCAAGGATCTGAAAGGAAAAACTTTCGCTTTTGTGGACCCGGCTTCCGCCTCCGGGCACCTTTACCCAAAGGCCTTGCTAAAATCAAAAGGATTTGAACCCGAAACGTTTTTTTCAAAAACCATTTTTGCCGGATCCCACAACGCCGTCGTCCTGGCCGTTATGCGGGGAGAGGTGGACGCGGGGGCGACCTACGACGACGCGCGCGCGGCGGTGGCCAAAAATTATCCCGACATTTTTAAAAAAGTCCGCGTCGTCGCCTACACCAAAGACATTCCCAACGACACGGTGTCCGTGCGCAAGGGACTCTCTCCTGCTCTCAAGGAAACCCTGAAAAACGGTTTGATTCGTATTTCCAGAGACCCAAAAGGAAGCCGCATATTGAAACTCGTTTACGGCATCACCGGGTTGAAGGACCTGGACGCTTTCTTCGACCCCGTCCGGCAGGCGGGACGATTGCTGGACCTGGATTTTGGCTTGTCCAGCGTCAAATAATTTGGGCGGTCTTGAATGCTCCGAATCGAAAATTTAAGCAAAACTTACGACAATGGGTCCTGGGCGCTGGCGGACGTTTCTTTTGAGATTCAACCCGGAGAATTCGTCGCCGTGCTGGGCGAAAGCGGATCAGGCAAATCCACTTTCCTGCGGTGCGTCAATCGACTGATCGAACCCAGTTCCGGTAAAATATTTTTTGAGGGCGAAGACCTCGTAGCCCTCGAAGGCCGCCGCCTGCGCGAAGCGCGCCGGAAAATAGGGATGATTTTTCAAAATTACAATCTGATTCCCAGAGCCGCGACCCTCACCAACGTGTTGACGGGAAGTTTGGGAAGCGTGTCTCCCCTTGCCGGAATTTTCAACCGGTTTCCTCCCGCCACAGTCGAGCGGGCCTGTCGCAACCTGGAACGCATGGGCCTTTCCGACAAGCTCCAACAAAAGGCGGGGACGCTCAGCGGAGGACAACAACAGCGCGTCGGCATTGCCCGCGCCCTGATGCAGAATCCTAAATTGTTGCTGGCCGACGAGCCGGTCTCCAGCCTGGACCCTACAGCCAGCGCTAATATTATGGGAATTCTGCGCGAGATCAATTCCCTGGACGGGGTCGCCGTGATCTGCAATCTGCACTTACCGGATTTGGCGAAACGTTACGCTTCCAGAATTCTGGCGTTGAAAGCTGGGAGGGTTATTTACGACGGTCCTTCGGCGGAATTTCCGGACGATCTGGATTTGTATGGGTTCTCTCAAAACGAAGGGTGATTTCCCTTGTTTCCTGCGTCTGTTTGGATATGATATGAACCGCCAATCAAAATGAAACTGCGGCCTGCGCGAGCAAGTGAAAATGCCGCCTTTAATTTAATGCGAAGAGAATTGTGGAATCCGAAAAACAACTGAGACAGTTTGGTTTTGTAATGGCGTCTGCCCTGATTTTGTTCGCGCTTCTGGCGGGCTATAAGGGCGCGGTTAAATTTGGATTCGCGTTGGGATTTTTCTCGTTGACGTTTTTGGCCGCAGGCGCGCTCTTTCCCCGCAAGTTGGGAGGCGTCCATCGCCGGTGGATGCGGTTTGCGGAAATCATCGGCGCCTTCAACGCCAAACTGATTCTCGGCCTGATGTATTACGCGGTGTTCACCCCCGTCCGTTGCGTCTTCGCGCTGTTGGGCAATGATCCCATGAAACGAAAACCGGAACCCGACGCCGAAACCTACTGGGTGGCGCACGACCCTCCGAGCGACGATCCCAAAAGATTTGAACGGCAATTTTGATCATGGAAAATATCCACAAAGAAATCCTGGGGTTGATGGGGAAAATAAATATCGATTGCCGGGACGACGGAGATTTTGTTATTTTCGACTTGAAAGGCCAACTCGATATTTATAATTCCGGAGAGTTGGAGAAATTAATCGACGCCTATGTCGACCGCGGATTTTTTAAATTTATAATCAATCTGGAAAAAGTGAGTTACCTGGACAGTTCGACGATCAGTTCATTTCTGAGTAGCCGTCAAAAGGTGAAAAAACTGGGAGGTTATTTCCTGTTGGTCCATTTGACGGGCGCCCCAAAGGAAGTTTTTGATATGGCCAAGCTCCACGAAGTTTTTGAATTGTACCCCGACGTTGCCTCCGCCATGAACGATCATTCCTCTTGATTTTTCCTCCCATACAATTTTAATCCAAACATGAACCAAGTTCAGCCCGACCTCGTCAATTTCGATCCAGGAATCGCCTATTTCAGTATGGAAATTGGTCTGGAGACCGGTTTGTTCACCTACAGCGGCGGGTTGGGAGTTCTTGCGGGGGACACTTTGAAATCCTGCGCGGACCTGGGCTTGCCCGTCGTCGGCGTCAGCCTGCTTTACCATCAGGGATATTTCAGCCAGTCCATCAACGATAAGGGCGAGCAGGTGGAAAGTCCGATAGAATGGAACCCCGCAGACAAACTGAAACTCCTGCCGTCGAAAATCGTTGTCCGGGAAATTCAGGGCCGGGACGTTTCCGTTCAGGGCTGGCTTTACGTATACACAGGTCTGGACGGCCATCGGGTTCCCATAATATTTTTGGACTCCCAGCTTCCGGAAAACGACGAACAGGACCGGGCGCTCACCAGTTCGCTTTACGCGGGGGATCAGGAGTTTCGGCTCAGACAGGAAATTCTGCTGGGAATCGGCGGCGTCAAATACCTACGAGCCGTCGGCTGTCATAAAATCCATACCTTCCACATGAACGAGGGGCATTCCGCGCTCCTGACCCTGGAACTGTTGCGGGAGAGCCAGCGCAATGTCCTTGAAACCTGGGACGAGGACACGGTATGGGATTTCGAAAAAGTTAAAAACCAGTGCGTGTTCACCACCCACACGCCCGTCGCCGCCGGGCACGACAAGTTCCCCTACGACCTGGTTGAAAAGACGCTGAACGTCAATATTCCTATCAAGGCCCTCAAAAAAATTGGCGGAGAAGAAGACTTGAACATGACCACCCTGGGTTTGAACCTCAGCCGGTTTGCCAACGGAGTCGCGCAAATGCACGGCGACGTTTCAAGAAACATGTTTCCCGGACGCGATATAGATTTTATCACCAATGGAATCCATGTTCCCACCTGGACCCACACGGCGTTTAAGAAACTTTACGACCGATCGATCAGGCTTTGGGCCAAGGATCCAAAATACTTGCGGCATGCCATGAATTTACCGCCGGCGGACATTTGGGCCGCTCACATGGACAGCAAAACAAACCTGATGGAAGAAATCGCCCGCACGACCGGCGAAAAGTTTGATCCGGAAATTCTGACGCTGGGATTCGCCCGCCGCGCCGCCGCCTACAAAAGGGCGACGCTGATGTTCAACGACCTGGACCGTTTGATCGAGATTGCGGAAAACTGCGACGGACTTCAACTGGTGTTTGCGGGAAAATCGCATCCCCAGGACCAGGCCGGAAAAGGGCTGATCCGGGACATTCATCAATTCAACGATGAAATCAAACGCCGGAGCAAAAAACTGAAACTGGTTTATTTGCCCGATTACAATATGCGCCTGGGATATTTAATCACCGGCGGCGTAGACGTCTGGGTCAACACCCCCCTGCGCCCGCACGAGGCTTCCGGCACCAGCGGCATGAAAGCGGCGCTGAACGGCGTCTTGAACCTCAGCATCCTGGACGGCTGGTGGGTGGAAGGGTGCCTGGAAGGTATCACCGGCTGGGCCATCGGCGACGTCGACCCGCGTTCGGATTTGGACCGCGAAGCGCTGGACCGGTACGACGCCGAAAGCCTGTACGGTAAACTGGAGTCCATCGTGGTCCCCACCTATTACCAAAACCGCGAGCGCTGGATCCAGATGCAAGGTTACGCGATCGGCGTCAACGCTTCCTTCTTCAATACCCACCGGCAAATGGAGCAATACGTTTGCAAAGCCTATTTCATTCGCTGAAGAATTGGCTGAAGCAAAATCCCGTTTGGATTGCGGCGATAATCTGGATCGTCGTGTTTGGGTTGATCCGCGTCGTCCGCCACTACATTTTCAAGACCAGCGCTCTGGACCTGAGCCTGTTCGACTATGCCATCGCCAATACTCTGGAAGGAACCCTGCTGTACCAGCATTTTTATTGGGACCAGAGTTTTTTAGCCCTGCATTTTTCCCCGATCCTGTTTTTAATCGTTCCCTTTTACCTGATTTACAACGACCCCATCACGCTAATTTTGTTGCAGGTCGTTTGCGTGGGGCTATCCGCGGTTCCTTTCTATTACATCGCCCAATGGAAACTTGGCGACGCCAAAATCGCCTTGCTCCTGGCCGTGAGTTACCTGTTGTACCGGAAGTTGAGCACGGCGGTGATGTACGATTTTCATATGGAGACGATGGAGCCGCTGTTTATTTTTTCGGCTTTCTATTTTCTTGTCAGAAAAAAGTATCCTTTTTATTTTCTGTTTTTTGCCCTGGCGCTTTGCGTCAAGGAAGACGTTTCATTGTACATGGTTCCTTTTGGAATTTTTGTTTTTTGGATTTTAAAAGAGAAAAAAATTGGCGCCGCCACGATTGCCATTTCAATTTTATGGTTTGTCGTCGCAAAAAACCTGATGACGTCCGATTGGTTGAGCAATACGAAAGACGTTTTTTATTTCAGCTCCTCCGGCATATACGGGGGCTATGGAAACAGTTTTTCCGCAATGGTAACTGCCTTTCTGACCCAGCCGGGAAAAGTTTTTGCGGAAGTGTTCAATCCCTTGTCCGCCAAAACGTTTTTTAATATGTTGGGGTGTTTGTTGTTCATTCCCCTGGCCAGTCCCTCTGCATTTTTCCCAACCCTCTTGCCGTTTTTTGCGAATTTTGTCAGCGGTTCCAGTTTGCAGAAAGGTCTCGGACTGTATTACTCGTCTCCCATTCTCCCGTTTTTATTCATCGCTCTGGTTTACGGACTTGCAAATCTGCGTCGCCGATATTTCGCGGATAACAGGAAAGCGTTATTTATTTTGTGTTGCTCGATTTTAATAATAAACCTGGCCAACAGTTCCCTGTGGCAACTCTTGCGGCCGTCCCGAATCGCCGTGACCGGGCATCATGTTAGAGGGCATGAAATTATCAAAACAATCCCTCCGGAAAGTTCTGTATCCGCGCAGGCCGTCTTGCTTCCTCATATTGAAAGGCGAAAAGAAATTTTTGTTTTTCCCGAAAAAGCCCTGGAGGCGGACTTTGTGTTCCTGGACGCCAAAAGCAATCAATGGTCGCCCAGTCATCATGATTATCAGAACTCCCTCGACCAATTGAAAACCGGCAAGCAACATGAGTTGTTGATAGATGAGGATGGATTTTTATTTTTCAGGAAAAAGTTGTGATTCCGCGTCCGCCCAGCATCAGGCCCGTTTCAGACGGTCCTTCCAACTTTTTGGGTTTGAGGGGAGACGGAAGATTAAAATTTTTTAATAATTCAGATCGGATAATTGAGGCGGAAATTGTGATAAGGTAAATTGATAAATACATGCGCCTCGGGAGATGATATTCTTTGAGCGATTCCGGAAAAATTTTGATGGGAATGATCGGTATTCTGGCCGGTTTTTTTATTTGGGCGGGAGCCGCAAATTCCCAGACAAGTTATCCGGAACAGGATTCCATAGCCTCGATCATTCCCAAAGAACCCGGCTGGAACGCTCCAAGTTACCGGGGGTGGGAAGTGATGAGCGTCAATGGGATGATCTCCACGTTTTACGACCTGGACCTCGACGGCGCTCTGGATTACATGGTCATACGCAAAGTGGTCCGAAAAGCCTCCTCCGAAGAGGTCGCTATCGACCAGGCTATTGAAATCGCCCGCTACGACAAGCTGAGCGTGTATCTGTCGAATCCGGTCATATACTTTGCAAACAAATATCCGATGTTTTATTGCCTGGGCGTCGACTTCAGGCGGAACTGCCAGAAAATCTGGGCCGATATCCAGGAAGATGGATTGAATGGAAATGAAGTTGCGTACTCCCTGTCCACCCCGAAATTACCAGTCCGTTAAACTCACACTTTCTATCTTGACACTGGTTGGGGCCTTGGCGCTTGCGGGTTCCGTTTTCGCGCACAACGGTTCCGGACACAAAGATTCGGTTGCGTCTGGACCGGAGGCGACGCCAGATTCCCCGCCGCCCCATGTATTTGACGAGGCGGAAGGCGGACATAGCGGAGGTTCTGGAAAAACGCTGGGCGAAACCGTGTACAAGCATATGTGCGGGTTTTGCCACGGGTTGGACGGCAACGGCGGCGGCAAAGCCACCGATTACCTTTTTCCCTGGGCGCGCGATTTTCGCAAAGGAGTCTTCAAGCATCGCTCCACCCCTTCGGGATCCCTGCCTCTGGACGAAGATATCGCCCGCACCATTTCCAGGGGCATTCCCGGAACGGCCATGCCTGCCTGGGGCGGCGCCTTGTCGGAAGAAGAAACCCAGGCGGTCGTGCAATACATTAAAAAATTCTCCAAACGTTTCCAGGAAGAAAAGCCGCGCGCTCGGATTGTCGTAAAATCCATTCCTCCTACCGCATCCGAAGACATTGAAAAGGGCGAAAAACTGTACCAGGAGCTACGTTGCGCCCGCTGTCATGGGTCCGACCTTAAAGGCGACGGAATCATGGCCGATCAGCTTTACGATATCTGGGATCATCGCCTGTTTGTTTACGACCTGGAAAATCCAAACACCTACAAATGGGGGTACGAGAAAAAGGACATTTACATGACCCTGACCGCGGGGGTCGACGGGACGCCCATGAAATCCTTCAGTCATTTGAAGGACGAGGAACGTTGGAGCCTGGCCGCCTTTCTCCGGTCCAAAGTTCAAACGGAGAGGCACCAAAAGGCGGAATACGAAATTGATTTGCACGTTAAAAAAATATCCGGGAAAGTGGAGATCGACCCGGATCACGAGATATGGAAAGACGCGCCGAAAAACGTCGTGCATATGATTCAACTGAACGCCCGCCGGGATCCCGTGAACCGCATCCAGGTCCAGTCGGTGGTCGACGGGGAAAACCTCGGCATTCGCGTCCAGTGGGACGACCCGACGGCCAACCGAACGTCCAGTCGGCACCAGGATTTTAAAGACGCCGTGGCGGTCGAGTTCGCGCTCGGCGACGTGGTGTTGCACAAACACGGTCACAACGAGCCGTTTTTTGGGATGGGCAACCGCGGCAAGGTGGTGAATATCTGGCAATGGCGGGCCGACTGGCAACAGGAAATCGAAACAAAAAAACGTCTGGAATACGCCACCGAAGGCATGCAGGATATGGACGTCATGATTTTTGGGGGCGAGGTCAACCCCGTGGAATCGCTCAATCCGTTCCGCGAGGCCCCGGTGGAGGAGTTGAACGCCGAGGGATTCGGCACGCTCACCCCGCAACCCACGACCCGGCAAAACGTGGCCGGAAACGGAGTTTGGAAAGACGGCAAATGGACCGTGGTGTTCAGCCGTCCGTTAAAGTCCCTGAACAAGTGGGACGTGAAATTAATAAAAAAAGGCGTTCCGATTTTGGCGGCCTTTGCTGTTTGGGACGGAGCCCATCAGGACCGCAATGGAAGGAAGGTCGTTTCCATGTGGCAAAGGTTGCATTTGCCCTGAGAGTTTCCAGAGTGTAGAATAAACCGCCGCAATATTTCATAAATAATTAATAGGCCCGTTTGTGGATTAGATATTTCAAACGCCGGACCGCGACGCGATTTTGGCGGGTCAATATTTTTGGAGGTTGTTTTCATGTCTGAAGAGGAATTGCAAAACGAGGATGAAACCGAAGAGGCTCTGAATAACCAGGAGGAAGACTCCGAGGAGTCGGAAGAGGAAGGCCAGCGCCTCGTCGAAATTGATGAAGACGATATGGAGGAAATGGACGCGGACGAACTGGACGAACTCGAGGACGACCAGGAAGATCTCCAGGAGGAGAAGGAGGTTGGGGCGATTCAGGTTTTAGGACAGGGCGACTTCTCCATGAGCCAGGCCAACCGGGGAGCCGACGACCCCGGCGACAATACCCTTATGGAACCGCAATGGGTTGCCAAATACGGGCAAATGCTTTTTATCACCGACCGTGGAAATCATCGGGTTTTGGTGTGGGATCAAGTTCCCGTAGAAAACGGCGAACCCGCCAGCTTGGTTTTGGGTCAGGAAGATTTCGCGGATTGCCTTGAAAATCGCGGCGTCACCACCACGCTGGACGAAATGACCTCCGGTTTGGGAGACGAGAGCCTGGACGGATTCACCATCAGCATGGCGCAGGACGATACGCTTTCCGCTCCCGCCGGCGTGTGCGTTATCGACGGAAGCCTCTATGTGTCCGACAGCGGAAACCACAGAGTTCTACGGTGGAACACGATTCCTTCGGACGACGGGGAGCCCCCCCATCTGGTGATGGGACAGGACAACCTCGAGACCAACGAGGCAAACCGCCGTGGGTATGTAGGATCCGGATCCCTGTTTTTTCCCATGGGAATCCGCTCGGGAAACGATAAGAGCGTATTCATCGCCGACAAAGACAATCATCGCATCCTGATCTGGAACAAGCCGCCGTTTCAAAACGGTTGGAACGCCGATATCTGCCTCGGACAGGCGGGGATGGATGAACGCGAACCCAACCGCGGCGAATACGACGAGTGCGCAGCCAATACCCTGAGTTTCCCCACGGCCGCCTTTTTCCACGAGGAAAGCGGCAAGCTCTTTGTGGTCGATCAGGGAAACAACCGCGTGCTCGTTTGGAACAAGTTGCCGCGTGAAAACGGCGTTCCGGCAGATTTGGTCATCGGGCAGCAAGACATGTTCAGCAGGAAGGTTAACGCCGGTCTGGGAGCCAAGAGGGCTTGCGACTCCGGTCTCTATTTTCCGGCGGACGTCGTTTACGGGCGCAAAGGGCTTTTCGTTTCCGACACCGGCAACCACCGCGTTCTGATGTGGAACGAACTGCCCACGGAAAACGGCCAACCCGCCGACCTGGTGATTGGACAAAAAACTTATTTAGAATGCAAGGTCAACCGCAACAGCGCGACCGCCGAGTTCACCCTGAACGATCCTTACGGTTTGTATCTGGACGAGGATCCGGAGGACGAGGAAGATCCCGGAAAGCTCTATATCTGTGATCGAGGCAATTCTCGCGTCGTCGTTTGGCAGGAACTGCCGGGGGCGCCCAAACCTCAGGAATTGGAAGAGGAGCTGGATCATCAGTTCGAGGAAAACGAACTCATGGGCGACGACGACGAATTTTTTGCCGAAAACGAAGACGAGTACGGTCTGCTGGGCGAAGGCGAACCGGAAGAAGAAGAGGAAGAAGAGGATTCCGAGGAAGTTTCCTCCACCTGACCAGCGTGCCGCTGGACTCAGTAGGCGGCGACTGGGAATATTTGTTCAATCGGGTCGTTGGCCTGCCGACGTTTCGCGACCGTTAAAAGTCCGCCAGAGCAGATGGGCGCGAGCCGCTTCCATGCCAGGTAGGCTTGGCCAAATAGCTTGCATGGCAACGAGAATCCGGCGTTTAAATCTGTTTGACAGTGGATAAAGATCGATAGTGTATTCCGGCTCAGAAGAGATCATGCATTCGCCAACTATTGCCTCCAGGCGCTTGCCTGGTTAGGGGAAACAGCCAAAGCGAAGCGAGAATTTGAATACGATTTGCTTGAGGCGTTCGTCCAGGATTTCATAAACCGCTTGCAAAATTGGCTCGGGAATTTTTTTGTAATAAGCCTGGGCCACCCCTCCCGCGATGCAGGCGATCGTGTCGCTGTCCCCTCCCAGAGAAACCGCCTTGCGAATGGCGTCCTCGAAGTCCGTCGATTCCAAAAAAGCCGTTAACGCCTGGGGAACGGAACCTTGGCAGGAGACGTCGAACTCGTAAGTTTCGCGGATCAATTCCAGCGACGTGTCGAGCCTGTAATCAAACGTCTGTTCCGTAAAATATTTAATATCCTCCTTGCTCTTCCCCGCCCTGGCCAGGAAAATCGCCGCCGCGACCGCTTGCGCCCCCTTGATACCTTCCGGATGGTTGTGCGTGACCTCGGCGCTCAATTTCGCTTGCGCCAAAACCTCCTTCATGGACGAATAGGCGAATCCCACGGAGCTGACGCGCATGGCCGACCCGTTGCCAAAACTGTGGTACGGTTCGCGGGAATCCGACGCGGCCCAACACGCAAACCGGGCGCCGTAACCCGCCTCGGGATAGCAGGCGTAATATTCCTTGAATTTGTCCACGACGTCGGCCTGGTGGAGGATGCTGTCCGCCAGCGCGACGGACAAAACCGTGTCGTCGGTGAACTGGCTTTCCCCGATGAAAAGCGGAAAATTCTCGGTTTTGATATTGTTCCATTCGTAAACGGAACCGATGATATCGCCGGCGATGGCGCCTACCATAGCGCCTCCAAAAAATAATTTTCCCGGGAAAGCTGAGAGGTTAAAAGCTGAAGCCGTTCCTTAAAATACCGCGCAAAAAAATTCTGGCAAAAAACTTTAAGGAATAAAAAGGGGAGGGGATAGGAATGAACTCCGGCGCGCTACTCGTCCTTTCTCAGGAATCCGGCCACGGTGAAACAGGCCATGAGCACCCCCGCAAAGCCGAAAATATAAACGCCTATTTCGGTTCCCTCCAAAAGTTTTTTGATGTATTCCCTTTGCACTCCGAAGATCCAGTAAATGGCCGCAATATAAGTTCCGACCAGTCCATACCTGTGTTTCCCCAAAACCATGAAAACGCCGATAATTAAAACGGCAAGTGAAAAATGGCCGATGGAAATGTCAAGGGTTTCGCTGAAAAAGGAACTCAGAAAGCTTGAGGATTTATCATTCATTGTGAGATGGGGTTATAGATTAAGAAAAGTTTTCAGAATTCGTCCAAATTCGACAAATCCGAGGCGAAACCCATTACAAAGGATTGTAATAAAAATTCGGATTTTAATAAACAGTATTTTTCCACAAGCATTCCCTTCCTCAGCCCAATTAACTCAGGCTGATATGCCTCTTCGTTAAGCGCCCGTAAAAAAACAGCCATTTTTTTAAGCGGCGAATGTGTTGTATTTTTCCATCAATATCCTTATGCGCCCGAAAACAAAGGGGAAAACCTCTTGGCACGCTTCTTGAAAATAATCTGGCTAAAGCCGTGATCACGGGAAATGTTTTAATTTGAAAGAGGGCCTTGGTATGTACGCCAGCGAAATCCAAAAAATTGCGGAAGCTTCCGTAAATAAAATCAAATTCATGCAACGGTCGCCCGTAGGGTACGTTTTACTTTCCGCTCTTGCGGGAATTTACCTGGGATTCGGGATCGTCCTGATTTTTTCCATAGCCGGACCCATCAATCAGGCGGGCGGTTCCGCCTATCTGAAGTTGGTCATGGGTCCCAGTTTTGGAATCGCGCTGAGTTTGATCGTCTTTGCGGGAGCGGAATTGTTCACGGGCAACAACATGGTGTTTGCCATTGGCAACCTCATGAACCGGGTGGGGTTTTTTCCGATACTGACCTTGTTCGTTTTATGTTTTGTCGGGAATTTAATCGGGTCGGCGTTTTTGGCCTGGCTTGTCGTCCAGGGCGGGAGCTTGACGGGCGCCTCCCAGGAACTGATTCTCAATGTCGCCGCCATGAAAATGGGGCTTGGGGCCAAAGAGGCCTTCATCCGGGGAATATTATGCAATTGGCTGGTTTGTTTAGCCGTTTGGATTGCCATGCGGATTCAAAGCGATACCGCGAAACTCATCATGATTTTCTGGTGCCTTTTTGCTTTTATCAGTAGCGGGTTTGAACACAGCATCGCCAACCAGACCCTTTTGAGCATGGCCATGTTCCTTCCGCATGAATCGGCCGTTTCTCTTTCCGGTTTTGCGCACAATCAGGTTTTTGTGACTCTCGGCAACCTGGTGGGCGGGGGAGCCTTTGTGGGCATGGTGTACTGGTTTGCCACCCCCAACTTGAGGATGGAAGCGGGGGCCGGAGAGCCCCTGAAAGACGCAAAGGAAAACAACGGGAGTAATGCATGAAACAGAAACTAGTCCTGGTGGGTAATGGCATGGCAGGAATGCGTACCCTTGAAGAACTTCTGGCGATTGCGCCGGACAGGTACGATATTACCGTTTTTGGCGCCGAACCGCATGGAAATTATAACCGTATTTTATTATCGCCCGTTCTCGCCGGAGAAAAAACTCTGGAGGATATCATGCTCAACGGCGAGCAATGGTACGCCGACAACGGGATCACGCTCCAAAAAGGCAAGGAGGTGGTCAAGATCGACCGGTGTAACCGGAAGGTGACCGCCTCCGACGGCACTGCGGAATCCTACGACCGTCTGTTGCTGGCAACGGGAGCGGACCCCATCATGATCCCGGTTCCCGGACATGACCTGGAAGGCGTCACCACGTTCCGCAAAATCGAGGATGTCAACGCCATGCTGGAGTTTTCCAGGAATTCAAGGAATGCCGTTGTCATCGGGGGCGGGTTGCTGGGCCTGGAAGCGGCCTATGGACTTTTGCGGCAGGGAATGTACGTTACCGTCGTGCACCTTCTGGACACCCTGATGGAACGCCAGTTGGACAGCGAGGCCGGGACCATGCTCAAACGTTCACTGGAAGAAAGCGGAATTCAATTTTTGATGGGGGCCGAGACGGAATCTTTCACGGGGAAAGATCGGGTCGAGGGCGTGCGGTTCAAAGGAGGCCTGAGGATCGCCGCCGATCTCGTCGTGATGGCGGTGGGTATCCGCCCGAACATCGCTCTAGCCCAGCAGGCGGGCATTTATTGCGAACGCGGAATCCTGGTGAACGACACCATGCAAACCTATGACCCGCGAATTTACGCCGTGGGGGAATGCGTCCAGCACCGGAACCAGACCTACGGTTTTGTGGCCCCCTTGTTCAATCAGGCTTCGGTGTGCGCCAATCATCTGGCCGAATTGGGCTACGCAAAATTCCACACGACGCTTTCTTCCGCCAAACTCAAGGTGACGGGGATCGACCTGTTTTCCGCTGGCGACTTTATTGGAGACGATACGACCGAGGAGGTCGTGATGAAAGACGTTTCCCGCGGAGTCTACAAAAAAATCGTGATCAAAGACAACCGGATTCAGGGCGCCATCCTGTATGGCGACGCCGCCGATGGCGCATGGTATTTCGAATTGCTACGCGATCAGACTGATATCAGGGACATCCGCGCCACCCTGCTGGTGGGACAATCTCACCTGGGAGATTCAGGACATGGCGGCAAAAACCTAGCCGCCTCCATGAGCGACGACAAGGAAGTGTGCGGTTGTAACGGGGTGTGCAAGGGAGATATCGTTAAGGCCATCACCACCAAGGGACTCTTCACGCTCGATGAAGTGAGATCCCACACCAAGGCGTCCAGTTCCTGCGGCTCCTGTACCGGTTTGGTGGAGCAGATCATGGCTCACACTTTGGGAGGCGACTACTCCGAAACGCCCAAACTCAAACCCCTTTGCAAGTGTTCCGACTATACGCACGATGAAATCCGCCAGGTGATAAAAGTTCAGCGCCTGACCAGCTACCGGGCCGTAATGGAGTATCTGGAATACCGCACCCTCGATGGATGCCATATTTGCCGGCCCGCGTTGAACTATTATGTCATCGCCGCGTGGCCGGGCGAGGCATTGGACGATCCCCAGTCGCGATACATCAATGAACGGGTCCATGCCAACATCCAGAAGGACGGCACCTTTTCCGTGATCCCCAGAATTTGGGGCGGCGTCACCACGCCCAAGGAACTGCGCGCCATCGCCGAGGCGGCGGAAAAATATCAGGTCCCCACGGTCAAGATCACCGGGGGTCAGCGTATCGACCTGCTGGGGGTGAAAAAGGAAGTCCTGCCCCATATATGGGAGGATCTCAATCGCGCCGGCATGGTTTCCGGCTTCGCCTACGGTAAATCCCTACGGACGGTCAAGACCTGCGTGGGGCAGGAATGGTGCCGGTTTGGTACGCAGGATTCCACCTCCATGGGCGTCAAACTTGAAAAGCTGACCTGGGGTTCCTGGATGCCGCACAAGTTCAAGATGGCGGTTTCCGGTTGTCCGCGAAATTGCGCCGAAGCCACCGTCAAGGATTTCGGCGTGGTGGCGGTGGAATCCGGTTGGGAACTTCATGTCGGCGGCAACGCCGGGGTCAAGGTCCGCCCCACGGAATTGCTGTGCAAGGTGGAAACTGAACAGGAAGTCGTCGAGTACTGTTGCGCCTTCATTCAACTCTACCGGGAAAACGCTCATTACCTGGAACGCACCGCTCCCTGGATCGAACGGGTGGGGCTTTTCTACGCCAAACAGCAGATTGTTGAAGACGCGGGGAACAGGAAAGCTCTGCATGATCGATTCCTTGATTCCCAAAAGTATGCGCAAAAAGATCCTTGGGCCGAACGAGTTCGTGGAGAGAAAGACGCACACGAGTTCGCTCCTTTAAAACAGTTGAGTTCCCGTCATGTCTGAATGGTTTGAAATAGGTTCCATCGGCGATATACCGCGCCTGAGCGCAAGGGTTGTTGAAACCAACCAGGGAAGTATCGCGATTTTCCGCACTTGGGGAGACGAGGTGTTCGCCCTGCGGGACCGTTGCCCCCATAAGGCGGGTCCTCTATCCCAGGGCATCGTTCATGGAACCCGCGTTACCTGTCCTCTCCACAATCTGGTGATGGATTTGACCGCGGGAAAAGCCGTGGCGCCGGATGAAGGTTGCGTCGCGCGCTACCCCGTCAAGGTCGAAAATTCCAGAGTATTTCTTTCCCTGGAGTGTGGGCCGTAATTTCCGCGCTCCCGCCGCCGGACTCCATGCCCGGCGCTCCAATTGAAGAACGGGTTTCACGCTAAAGCGTTTTCGACCGCGCCGGACGAGGAAAAAGCCGCGCAGTCCGTTTGACTTTTCCTGGCTCGCCCCTTCGGGTATAATTGTTTCCCAAGGAGGAGTTATGGCCGGTCCATTGGAAGACGAACTGGGCGACATTCTGGAGAAGGCGCGGGACGGAAAATCCTGGTCGCAGGAGGATTTGGCGTCGGCGTCGGGGACGTCCTTGCGCGACGTTCAGCGCATGGAAAGTTACGATCTGATTCCGGAGACCGAGGCGATCCTGCAACTGGCAAAGGTATTGGACCTGCACGGGCCGTCCCTGGTAGCCGTTGCTCGCGAAACCTGGTCGCCCGATCCTCCCGTAAAAAATCCCGACCCGGCGTTCGACCTGCATTGCCTGAACGTTTTCATGGGCGCGTATCCCGTGAAATGTTATTTGTTAAAATGTCGGGAAACCAACGCGACGACGGTGATCGATACCGGCGCCAACCCCGACGCGATCATTAAAAAAGCGAGCGAGCTTCGCCTGGCTCCGTCAAAAATCCTGTTGACCCACAACCACCCCGACCACGTCGGCGGACTCCGCCAGTTGGACGAGGCGTTCAATTGTCCCGCGTATATAGGCGCGAACGAATTGCGACCGTCCGGGAGTCGTAATTTAATATTGTTGGAGGACGGCGACGTTCTTGAACTGGGTCGGTTGAAGATAAAATGCCTTTTCACTCCAGGCCACACCCAGGGCGGCGTTTCATTTTTGACCAACCAAACCCTGTTTTCCGGAGACGTGATTTTCGCGGGATCGATGGGACGCGCCAATTCCTCGTGGAGCGATTTATATCATTCGATCACCCGTGAGGTCCTCTCCCTGCCGGAAGCAACCGCGCTCCATCCCGGTCATGGCCCCGCCACCACGGTTCGGGAGGAAAAGCGCCACAATCCCTTTTTCTGCGGCAAAGTATAATCCTCGTCTCCGTCGCATAAAACCCTTCGCCGGTTCCCCTTGCATGTTCGTCTAATAGGGCGCATATTTTTTTATATGAATCCGGAAACCGTCAATTACCATTATTGCGACGACCTGCCGACTGCCCCGTTGCCGGAAGGGACTAAAATCTTGGTGACAGGCGCCAACGGCTACGTGGGGCACCGGCTCATCCCCGAACTGGTCGCCCGCGGCTATCGCGTGAAATGCATGCTCCGCGACAAAGCCGTCCCGTGGCATCTTTCCCATCCGCGCCTCGAAACGGTTTTCGCCGATTGCCTGCAAAAAGACCAGCTTCTTCCGGCTCTGCAAGGAGTGGAAGCGGCCTATTACCTGATCCACAGCATGCGGCAAAAGGAAGATCGTTTCCAGGCGATGGATTTGCAGGCGGCGAAAAATTTTAACGAAGCGGTGAACGCCTGCGGGGTAAAAAAGGTGATTTACCTCGGCGGGCTGGGGGAGACCGACGAGCGTATGTCCGACCACCTGCGCAGTCGGCAGGAAGTGGGCCGCACCCTGGCCGAAAGCTCGGCGGTGGTGATTCGTCTGCGGGCGGGAATCATTATCGGGACCGGCAGCGCCTCCTATGAATTGTTAAAATCGTTGGTCCAGCATCACCGGTTCATCCCGTTTCTTCCAGAGTTCAATTCCCGGTGCCAGCCCATCGCCGTCCGCGACGTTATTAAATATCTGGTGGGAATGCTGGAAACGCCCGGCCTTGCCAGCCGGATGTATCCCATTGGCGGACGGGAGGTCATGACCTACAAAATCCTGGTCCAGCGTTTCGCTCGGAGCCTGAACCGCCGCGCCCATTTTTTTGAAGTCTCCTGGGTCCCGATTCCGATTGCCTGGATGTGCCGGATTTTCGCCTACTGGTTGAACTTTTTTGTTTCCGTACCGGTCAATATTGTCAACCTGCTGTTGAACAGTTTGAAGACCGACGTGGTTTGCGGCAACGAGGATATCCGCAAAATACTTCCCTTTGAAACGGTGGACTTCGACACGTCCATAAAGTGGGCGTTGGAAAAGGAGAAGAGATCCCAGGTCTATTCCCATTGGGGCGGAGCGCCCCCGGAAGGAATGGAGGACCTGATGCCGCTGTCGGAATATGAAGCTTCCGAGGTGATCCAGGAAGAGCATAACCGGGATATCCCCGCCAGCCCGGAAAAAGTTTTTAAAGTCATCCGCCAGATCGGCGGCGATTATGGATGGGTGCACGCGCATACTTTGTGGATGATTCGCGGAATGGTGGATAAAATGCTGGGCGGCGTTGGACTCAATCGCGGCCGGAGAGACCCCGACGAGTTAGAGGCCGGGGACGCCGTGGACTTCTGGCGGGTGGAGAAAATAGAACACAACAAGGAGTTGCTGTTGCGGGGAGAACTTCTCAATCCCGGCCTTTCCTGGTTGCAGTTTCTATTGGAACCCAGTGGAGACGGCCACACTCGCCTGACCTTGAAAGCTCATTTTATTCCCTTTCCATTTTGGGGAAAAGTTTACTGGAGCGCCATGTCCAAATTCCACAATTACATTTTCACCGGGATGTTGGATTATTTTTATAATGAATCGTTGAAATCCTGAATCTGCAAAAGAGGGGGGCCGGATGGACTCCGGGGCTTATCGGGTAAAAGAGGGCGATACCATCTGTGTGGTCGGCGGCGGGCCGGGCGGCGCCGCTTGCGCCATCTCCCTTAAAAGAGAAGCCGCGCGTTTGGGCCAAACCGTTCGCGTTGTGATCTACGAGGAAAAACGATTCGACGAGGACAGGCGATTCAATCAGTGTATCGGCGTTTTGTCTCCGCCGATTGAGGATATTCTTCTTGATAAACTCGGACTGGAACTGCCCGCCCGCCTGATCGTCCGGGAAATAGAAAAGTATCGGTTGCATTCCGACCGCCTCAGTCTGGATTTGGCCGGCGACGAGGACGGCAAAACCTACGCCGTTTCCCGGACGGGGTTCGACGCCTTTTTGTTGCGCGAGGCCCGCAATCTGGGCGTGGAGGTGGTTCATAACCAGGTCGTGGGCTTGGAGGTCGGGCCGGACGAGGTTTTGGTGTACACCGACGGGGAGAACTGCCGGGCCGCCGCCATTGTGGGCGCCTTTGGATTAGACGAAGGCGCCGGGCGCGTTTTCGAACACGCCACCCCTTACCGGGTCCCGGACTATCTCAACACCATCATCACGAGACTGTATCCCGGAGAGGATTTTTTAAACCGGATGGGACCGGTCATCCAGGCGTTCATGTTGTCCTTCGGGGGACTGGAGTTTGGCGCCATCACTCCCAAGTCGGATCATATTTCCGTCAACATTGCGGGCCGGCGTGTCAGTTCCGAGGTGATGCTTAAATTTTTGCGCTCAGCCCCGGTGCAACGTTTTTTGCCGCCCAAGCAACGCGCGGAAAAACCGCTCAATTATTTTACCGGGAGGTTTCCCATTTCCCAGGCGGCGCATTTGTTTGGCGACCGCTACGTTACCATCGGGGACGCCGCAGGGCTTATCCGGCCTTTCAAGGGGAAAGGGATCAATTCCGCCATCCTCACCGGGAATTTCGCCGCCCGTTGTATATTGAACGCGGGCGTTTCCCGCCGGGCCTTTAAGGAAGTGTATATGAAAGATTGCGAAGTGTTCACGCAGGATCTTTATTATGGCAAGGCCATGCGGCTGTTGGCCAATTTCAGTTCCCGGTTTGGGTTCATGGATCGAGTTTTGAAAATGGCCGGGAACGATCCGGTGTTCATGGAATGCATGTTCAACTGCGTGACGGCCCATAAAACCTACAAGGAAATCATACGGGAAACGGCGTCGCTTTCCCTGGCCTGTAAATTCGTTCTCGAAGGATTCGCGCATTTTATTCTTCAAAGGCCCGCCGGGCCAGCGCCCGGTGGCGAATAGTGTGGACTTTTTGGTAAAGCAACGACCTTAGGTGAGCTTGCACCTCAAACCTGTGCCCCCACGGCGAGTGGTCGCTCATGACGCGCCGTCCGAGCTTTATAATGAGACTTAGTAACGGCCTCTCCAAGAGACCTTATTGAGACCGCGTATTTCCTGTGGTATGCTTTATTTCTAGAGTCCGACTCCCCATTACTTTTATTCTCCCGTTAAATAAATGATTAAAGTTAGATGGTTTCTTTGTGTTTTCTTTGCGCTCGCCGTTTGTTTTCAGATTGGATGCGGGCAAAAGGGAGAGGGAAAAAAACGCAAAAAATTCCCCAAACTGCTGGCGTTGAATTATGTGCTGGAAGCGGGAAAGGAACCCTCGTTCATCATCACGGAGGATTTTGACAAGGACGGGTTTCTCGATCTGGCGGTCACCAACAGCGGGGAGCATACCTTTTCAATTTTCAAAGGAGCGAAAGGCGGGTCCTTTGGAAAGCCAACGGTTTATAAAACCGGAGCCGATCCCATTTGTATTGCCACTGCCGATTTCAATCGGGACGGATATCCGGATCTGGCGGAACTGAATTACCGCGACCAGAATATCCAGATTTTCCTGAACACCCGCATCGGCGGATTCCGCAATACCGGGAATGTCATTGAACCGGGACGCATCCCCATCAATATAGCGACCGGCGATTTTAACGAGGACGAATTTCCGGACCTCGCCGTTTCCATGAGGTACCACAAAATTATTTTGATGATGGGAAAAGGCGACGGCACGTTCAAGGAATCAGTGACCCTGCCCGCCAAGGGGCAACCCACAGGCGTCGTGGTCGGGGATTATAATAAGGACGACCATTTGGATATCGCTTTCGCCGTGGCCGGGTCTGGAAGGACGGGCGTGCAGGTTTATTGGGGTAAAGGCAAGGGCGAGTTCGAATCCTCCGGTCCGTTCAAAGGCGGCGGGCAACCGCTCAGCATTGCCAACATAGACGCGAACGGCGACGGGTATCTGGATCTGGTCACCTCGAGCAACTCCCTGCACGCCGTCACGCAATTGCTGAACAATAAAGATAAAACGTTCACCACGCTTCAGGATTTTGCTTCGGGAGAGTTTCCGAAATTCGTGGCCGTCGGCGATTTTTCCGGAGACGGGATCCCCGACCTCGCGGTCTCCAACGCCACCAGCGATTACGTCACCATCAGCCTGGGCTATGGCGACGGTTACTTCACCTATCCCCCCATAATCCATCCCACGGACGAGTACCCTCAAGGTATGGCGGTCGGCGATTTTAATAAGGACGGTCGGCCCGACATCGCGGTTTCCACCCGGGATAAAAATCTGATCGATATTTTGTTGAGCAAGAATACGGCGCCGATATCGCCGTTGAGCGGGAAGCCCAAACCGGCAGAATAGTCAGCAGTCAGCCGGCCCGGCGGTCGAGCGGGACCAGAGAGCCGTCCGGATATATTCCCATGAGAGGCGTGGGATGGAGCAGGCGCGCTGCCTCGAGAACGTTGCGGTATCCGTCCAGATGATTGTTGGCCAGGGGGATGAGGATAGTATCGTAGCGTTTGGCTTTCAACTCTTCCAACAAGTTTCCCGTCAAACACCGCGCTGAAAAAAAACCGTCGCCGTAAGAATAAAATCGCCCCGCGAAGGGGTTGGACCGGACAGCGTCCGCCACCGCGTTTTGACCCAAAAGGTCCGGCTCGATATCGCGGAAATTCTTCAAGGCCTCCGCAATAAGAAAGACCAGCCAGAGGCGCGCGTTGCGCAACACGAGAACGCGCGAGCCTTTTGGGATTTGCTCCATCGACGTCCTTGCGGTTTGCATGAAGGGAACCGCCGCCGCGCTTCCTTTTCCGTTATCGAAAGCCGACAAGGCTTTTTGGAACATTTCGCGGATTTGTTCCGCCGGGTAATGGGGATAATCCACCACGACATGACCGGCGCCGTCGAAGGCGCTCCAATCGTCGCGAGTCCGTATAAGGTTTTGTTTCAGAGCCGACGCGTAAAAATCCGTTCCCGGTTGCGGCGTGTTGATGGAAACCTGAATCTCGTCCAACAAGCCCCGACTGCTCAATTCGTAAATCAAGTCTACGGTTTTTTGATCCTCGTTCCGGTCGGACCCCAGCCCGCCCATGCTGAACGTGGCATAATGGGTCATGCCCACGGTTTTGCCGAATTTCAACATGCGCCACAATTTCTTCAGGTCGTGTTTTTTCCCCAGGGTCATCGACTGGGCCACCTTGTCGCTGGCGGTTTCCACTCCCACGCGCATTTTGTAGTAACCCGCGCTCCGCATTTCCTCGACGGCCTCCTCGTCGAAGGAAGCGTACTCGGACATGGCCTCGTATTTCAAATCGTCGAGTCCCGCCGCCCGGATGGCCCGCGCCAGAGAAATGTTGAAACTCTTTTTAATGTTGTGGACTTCCTCGTCGAAAAACACGCCTTCCATTTCCGGATATTTTTCCTTCAAGGTCCGGATTTCCTCGACGACGCTTTCGACCTTTCGAGGCCGCCAGTTCAACTCGTCGTAGTAAAGAGTCGCCGCCGCGCAGAAGTTGCAACGCCGGGGGCATCCTCTGGAAGCGTACATTTGGATTTGCCGGTAACGGCAGTTGGGTTCGTGATAATCAATGCGCCGCACGTCGTCGTCTTCGGGAAAGGGCAGGGCGTCGACGTCCAGCAGTTCTCCCCTCGGATTGGGAAAGACGCCCGGAATATTTTTTGGATCCTCTCCGCGAATCAGCGCCAGAACAGCGAATTCGTACTCGCCGACTCCGACGTGGTCCGCCGTGTTAAGAACCTCTTCGGGTTGGGCCATGGGATGTTGCCCGGCAAAAATCAAACGGGTTCCAAACGCTTCTTTTACGCGGCGGCCCAGGCGAAGATCCTCCGCGATGGTGCGGCTGGAACTTTCCATGATCAGCCAGTCCGGCTTTTCCTCCGCGATTTTTTCAAAATAGTCGTCGCCGTTCCAGGCGTTCAGAATGCCGTCCAGGAATTTTACATGATGGGGCGTTTCCCGCTTGAGAAGAGAGGAGGTGTAGGCCAGTTGCCAGGGATAGTAGGAGCAATTGGTAAAATTCTTTACGCCGAGCGACCAACGCGAGGGAACGTGGACGATGTGAAACCCTTGGGCGTCCACCCCCACAGAATTGGCCACGACGATGTTCATAAGGGCGCCTCTAAAAACGGGCCGTGGCCGTGAGCGGCTCTTATGTCGGGCAAGCGCCCGGTGGCAGGGTTTGATTTGCAAACCCAATACGGCTTGTAGCTCTCACCGTATAAGCGGAGACTACCGGGTCCAGCGGCACGCTGGTCGGCGAGATTTACTTTGTTCCGCGTCATGGTTGTTGGCTGGAAAGAATTTTTGCGGGCGCCGGATTCTCCCGGCGGACGGCGGGTTTGAAACATTTTCTCAACGCCCACTCCAGGCAAATCCCCAAGGCGATCAGCGTGAATAAAAATACGGTGGCGGCATGGTTGACGACGATCCAGAACGCGGCGGTTTTTTCCAACGCGCATTTCTTGTAAATATCGGACGGGGTCAATACGGAAAATTTTCCGGCGGAGTTGTATCCCCGGATGGCGCGGGGACGTACGGCCAGGGCGATCCGGTCGATGTTGGAATAACCTTGTCCGTGATCGATGTTGTACAGGGAAACCGCCAAGTCGAATTTCTGATTTCTCAATTGCCGCAGAGTTTCTTTGCCGATGGTGGCAACCGTCATGCGACCGTCTCGAACGGTTGCGACGGCTTCATCCACCAGAGGATCCTTCTCCAGATTTTCGATTCCCGACGACGGCGCCAGCACGGTGATTGCGGCGTCCGGGAACTCCTTTTTTAGAGAGGCCAAGGTTGGATTGAAAACCCGGGAAGCCGATTTGACGATGAGTATTTTCATGGCTCGTTGGTTTTAAAAAAGGTACGCGGAAAAGTTTTGGATGCAAGCTCACTGAAACCTGAATCGCTTTTCTTAAACGTTACACTAATTGGCCCCGGCGCCTCGCCGGTTAAGCGTTCGCGGTTTGGGGAATATGCGCGCG
>JAJDBD010000136.1 GCA_029261575.1 Nitrospinaceae bacterium
CTTTAGACAGGATTAACAGGATTTACGCTGAAAGAATTTAAATAATTCCTCTCCCCTGGCGGGAGAGGATGAAGGTGAGGGGGTGGCGCAAAAACCAAACATCTGTTGCAATTACTATATGTTGCAAAATAACTTGCAACACCAACCCCGATTTTGTAGTCTACCTTTTTAAATTTCCCTATTTCCTATTCCTAATTCTAAAAGGTTCCCATGTCCAGCGTACCCGCTTCCATTAAAACTCCGCTCGAAAAAGCCCTCAACGTATTGAGCGAAGCCGCTTTCATTTACGACGAGAACATGCGCATCCAAAGCTTCAACGACGCGGCGGAAACCATCACCGGCTACGCAAGAAAAGACGTGCTGGGGCAAAAATGCGTCGCCCTCTTCGACCGCAATCTCTGCCTGGGCAATTGCGCGCTCTGCATGACGGTGAAGGAGGACACCTCGCCGGACAAAGTGTCCTTCGACTCGCCTTTCCTGCGCAAGGACGGCGCGAAACGCATGGGCCGATTCAACGCGGGCCTGATGCACAAGAAAAACGGCAAGCTGGCCGTTCTGGTTTCATTGACGGACGTCACGGAACTGACCCGCCTTAAAAACGAAATCAAGAAAATTCATTCCTTCAACAACATCATCGGCAAAAGCTGCGCCATGCGGGAACTCTACGAGACCGTGAAAAACATCGCGCCCTACAATTCGACGGTTTTGATCCAGGGGGAAAGCGGCACAGGGAAGGAACTCTTCGCCCAGGCGGTGCATTACGAAAGCGCGCGGGCGGACAAAAAAATCGTCAAGGTCAACTGCTCCGCCTTCTCCGACAGCCTGATGGAAAGCGAATTGTTCGGCCACGTCCGAGGATCCTTCACGGGAGCGGACCGCGACCGCATCGGGCGGTTTGAAGAAGCCGACGGCGGCACCGTGTTTCTCGATGAAATCGGCGACCTGAACCATTCCATCCAGGTCAAGCTCCTGCGCGTCCTGCAGGAAAAATGCGTCGAGCGCGTCGGGGAAAACAAAACCCGGCAAGTCGACATCCGCATCATCGCCGCCACGCACAAGAACCTGTTGCAGGAGATCGAGCAAGGCCGGTTTCGGCAGGACCTTTATTACCGGCTCAACGTGGTGCCGCTGTTTTTGCCGCCCCTGCGCGAGCGCAAGGAAGACGTCCCGCACCTGGTCCGGCATTTCCTGTCGAACTGGAAAGGACTGAACCGCAAAACCGTGACCGGCGTATCCGACGCGGCCCTGCGCCTGCTCATGGACTATGCGTGGCCGGGCAACGTCCGGGAACTGGAAAACGCGCTGGAACACGCCTGCATCAAATGCGTTGGCGGAACGATCAAACCCGAAGACCTGCCGATGATCCCGGAATTCCGCCCCGCCCTCCCGAAACCCACCCGGCGGAAGAACCTGAAGATCACAAAGAAAGCGCTCGTGCAAGCGCTAAAGGAATCGGACCACAACCAGACCCAGGCCGCGCAGTCATTGGAAATCCACCGCATCACCCTCTGGCGCAAGATGAAGGAATTTGGAATACCCGCTACACGCTGAAAAAACTTTGGACAGGCCAGGCAAGCGCCCGGAGGCAGATTTAATGGCTCCCCCTTGCAAAGGGGGTTGGGGGGATTCTTCCTTTAGAAATTTAAATAACTCCTCTCTCCTAGCGGGAGCGTTCATTCTTCGGGAATATTTCGCAGGTTGTCTTCCTGTTTTTTGACCATATGCTCCAGCCCCGCCTTGTGGAAAATATCCAAGGCCTTTTCCATATACTCCCGTGCTTTTTTATAATCCTCTTTGGCAAGCCAGGCTAAGCCCAAATTGTTCCAGTAAATGGCCAATTGGGGATGCTCGGACCCATAGGTTTTAAGAGCACTTTCCAGGGCTTTTCCGTAATAGTCGTTGGCCTTGTCGTAATCGCCCTTGACCCTCCAAACTTCCCCAAGATTGTTCCAATTTATAGCCACATCCGGATGTTCGGACCCGTAAGTTTTTAGATTACTCTCAAGGGATTTCTTGAAATATTCAATCGCCTTGTCGTACTCTCTCTTTTCCAGCCAGGCCCCGCCCAGATTGTTCCAATCCCGGGCCACGGAGGGATGTTCGGGTCCATAGGTTTTAAGATCGCTTTCCAGGGCTTTTTCGTAATAGCCGATGGCCTTGCCGTACTGCCCCTTGGCCTTCCAAGCCGTGCCCAGATTGTTCCATCGAATGGCTACCTGGGGATGCCCCGGTCCGTAAGTTTGAATATCTATCTTAAGGGCTTTCTCGTAATAGCCAATGGCCTTACCGTATTGGCCTTTACTGTCCCAGCCCGTGCCCAGATTGTTCCATCGAATGGCCACCTTGGGATGCCAGGGTCCGAAGGTTTTAAGATCACTTTCCAGGGCTTTCTCGAAATAGTCGATGGCCTTGTCGTACTTTCCTTTGGCCTTCCAGGCCGCACCCAGATTGTTCCTTCGAATGGCCACCTGGGGATGCCCCGGTCCGTAGGTTTTAAGATCGCTTTCCAAGGCTTTCTCGTAATATTCAATCGCCTTATCGTATTGCCCCTGGGAATACAAAGCCGCACCCAGATTATTCCAACGAATAGCTATCTTTGAATGCCTGGGGCCGTAAGTTTTAAGATCGCATTCCAAGGCTTTTTCGTAAAATTTCATTGCCTGGTCGTACTGACTCAATGTGTCCAAGATGAATCCCGCTTCGTTAAGGTAGAGAGAGTGTTGTGGCGCCAGGCGGGCGGCTTCCTCATAATGCTCGCGGGCTTTTTCGTACTTGATTTGGAGTTTGTAAATCCCGGCCTTGACGAAATGCGTTTTCGCCAGGAGGTCGGTTTCTTTATTCTGCGTCTGATCTAGCAGTTTCAAGGCTCCGTCCAAATCGCCAATCTCGATCAGGTTTTCGGCTTTTTCAAGTTCCGTGCCCTGGACCGCTTCTTTCAATTTGCCCAGCGTTTCCGGGATCGCCTGCTCCTCGGTTTCGCTTCGCTCAGCCAGT
>JAJDBD010000137.1 GCA_029261575.1 Nitrospinaceae bacterium
TCGGCTCGGGCGTCGCGCCGGAGACAATCCTTCGATTAAATTGCCAGGCGTGGTCCGGTAACCAGCCGGCAACGAGCCGGATTGTCTGGCCGGCACGGCGTCCGCCGTTTCCCCTTGAAGCCCAAGCCCCAAAGGGAAATCGTTTTATACCCTGATATCTACCCTGTGCCCTCCGGTATTTCCGGAAGGGGCGCGATCCTGAGACGTATTTTCCTCCTCCGCCAGCGCGCCGGGCGGTGGCGGTGGAGGCGTCTGGCTCGGTCGCGACTCTCCGGAAACCTGCGCGGACGCAATAGCTTTGCCTCCGCCCTGGCTTGAGTCGGTTTCGGTAACCGGGGACAGCGCTCGATTCGCGGCGTTGAAACTTCCTACATTGGCGATTTCCATCTCTTAACTCCCGATGTCAGGGTTTCGTTCCCCGGTCACTCGTTTCCGGAATTGTCCTGCGTCAATTCATCGACCGTTTTTGAAATGGCCTCGTTCAGGCGCACCTGAGCCTCTGGCGGGACCTGTTTCTCAACTTTTCCCGAGTTCTGGTCGACGACTTTCAAAATCACCTGGTTGTTTGCCGTCAAGTCAAACTGACGACGGGAACTTGCCGCCGGATCGATCGCCGGTTGTTCGGCCCTGGGCGCCCCTTCCGTCCGTGGCTCTGGATTCGCGGGCCGGGAACTATTGGCCTTCTCCAGCGCCTGAAAACTTTGCCGGGAAAGAGTGACCGTGTCCGCGACCGGTTGCGCGGTCGACGGCGCAACGGATGCGCTTGCCTGCTCGGCTCTCCCTCGCTCCGGACTCGCGGACCCGGCAGGGTTCGCCTGAGGGGGAGGGGGAGTGGTCAGTTTTACAGTGTCCGTTTCCATAACATTTTCCTCATCACACGATTTAATATTTGTCTGGAAGCCAGATCTGGAGGTTTCAGTTCCGGGAAACGTTCCAAAGGGGAGGCTTCCAGTTCCCCTTTACGGCAAACGCGACCTTAACTTGAGAGAAATTGATAAAAATTTTTGAAAAATTTAAGAGGTCTCGTTCAAACAGCCGTTTTTAAAGGGTTTTGAGGCAATTCGCGCAACAAAAATAATTTTTATCCCGATTCGCGCTCCGTAAAGGACGGGCGGTTTGAAATTATTGAATTAACCGAGGCGAACGGGTATGATTACCAATTCCTTTTTCCATAGACCGCCCTTTTCCCGATGAAAGATTTTTCTAAAATCCTGAAATACGCCAAACCGTACACGAAGAGCATCGTCTTTGCGTTTCTCTGCCTGGCGGTGACGTCCGTGATCACCCTGGTCCTTCCCTTGCTGGTCCGCAACATGATCAACGCCGTCATCGTACAAAAAAACCCGGAACTGCTGAACAGCCTCACCATCGACCTGGTGGTCGTGGTTTTGTTCCAGGCCGTTTTTGGCGTCACGCAAAGTTATATCCTCGGATTCACCGGCCAGCGAATCACCACGGATTTCCGCGTCGAATTCTTTTCCCATATAGAAAATCTCTCGCTTCGATTTTTCCACAACCGTCGCGTGGGGGAGATCGTTTCTCGTATGAGCAACGATATCTCCGTCATTCAAAGCGCCCTGGTTTCGATTCCCGTGGCCCTGTTCCGTCAAACCATTCTCCTGCTCGGCGGGTTGGCGATCATTTTGTTTCTGAATTGGAAGCTGACCGGGTTGATCCTGCTGGCCCTGCCGCCTTTGATGCTGTTCGCCCGGATATTTGGACGTCGCCTCAGAAAAACCGCCGAGCGCGTTCAGGATCGGTTGGCCGAGGCCGTGGTGGTTCTGGAGGAAGTGGTCTCCTCGATCAAAATCGTAAAATCCTACACGCGCGAAGCGCACGAGAAACGACGATTCCAAAACCAAATGGAAAAATCCTTTGAAGCCGCCATCGAGAAAGTCCGCATCGGCGCTTTTTTCGGTCCCTTCATTCTGGCCCTGACGTTTCTGGTCTCCGCCGCGCTGGTGTGGTACGGCGGACGACAGGTAATGGCCGGGACCACCACTCCGGGCGAGTTGGCGGCTTTCTTTTTATACGCCATCGTCATCGCCGGTCCCATTGGAACCTTTGTCCGCCTGTACACGCAGATTCAGGAATCCCTCGGCGCCGTCCGCAGGGTTCACGAAATCCTGGACCTCCAGCCCGAAGTGCAGTCGCCCGAAAATCCTGTTCCGCTTGACCGGGTCGAAGGCCGCCTGACGTTCGACCGGGTGCATTTCGGCTATGAAGAATCCCGGCTGGTGTTGACAGGCGTGGATTTCGAAATTCAGCCCGGCCAGACCGCCGCCCTGGTGGGACCGAGCGGCGCGGGGAAATCCACCATCGTTCAACTCCTGCATCGTTTTTTCGATCCTTCGGAGGGAAGCGTTCGACTGGACGGCGTGGACGTCCGCCGGCTGGATCTCAAAAATTATCTCGACCAGATCGCCTACGTTCCGCAGGAAACGCATTTGTTCGGCGGCTCCATCCGCGAGAATATTCTTTACGGCAAACTGGAAGCGAGCGAAGAAGAACTCGTCGCCGCCGCGAAATCCGCGCACGCGCACGAATTCGTCATGGAACTGGAAAAAGGCTACGACACGCTGGTGGGCGAGAAGGGCGTCAAGCTATCCGGCGGTCAACGCCAACGAATCGCCATCGCCCGCGCCTTGTTGAAGGATCCGAAAATCCTGGCGCTGGACGAGGCCACCTCCTCGCTCGACGCCCGCTCGGAATCCCTGGTCCACGAAGGAATGGAGCGCCTGATGCGGGGCCGCACCACATTGATCGTCGCCCACCGCCTGAGTACGGTCCATAACGCCGACTTGATCATCGTCGTCGACAAGGGGCGCGTTGTAGAAACCGGCGACCACGAAGAATTGATGGCCCGGAAAAATCTGTACTACCACCTGTACACCTTGAATCAACTGGAGTCGGTTTCCTCCTCGGATGATTTTATCGACGGCGGCGACCTGACGGCCCACGGACTGAAATGACCCCACTGAAATTTTTATTCGCCCTGCACAACCACCAGCCCGTCGGCAACTTCGGCCACGTCTTTGAAGAACTGTTCGACAAGTGCTACAAACCGTACTTCGACGTCCTGGAAGATTTCCCCGGCCTAAAAACGTCCGCGCATTTTTCCGGTCCCTTGCTGGAATGGATTCAGAAACATCGCCCCGAATTTCTGCGGCGGCTTCGCGCCTTGGCGGAGGCGGGCCAACTGGAAATTTTGAGCGGCGGATTTTACGAACCCCTGCTGTCCATACTTCCGCACGACGACGCCGTCGGCCAAATCCGCATGATGAACGATTTCATCCGCGAGGAACTTGGCGTCCAGCCGCGCGGCCTGTGGCTCGCCGAGCGCATCTGGACCCCCGCGCTTCCCGCCATCCTGCACGAAGCGGAAATCGAATTCACCCTGCTGGACGACACGCATTTCAATTACGCCGGTTTGCGGGAGGATCAACTGGACGGCTACTACGTCACGGAACATCTCGGCGCGCCGCTCAACGTTTTTCCCATCCCAAAGTTCATGCGCTACGCCGTGCCTTTCAAACAGCCGCAGGAGATTCTGGATTATTTCGGGCGCATGCGGGATCAATTCGGCTTCCGGGGAATCGCCTACGGCGACGACGGGGAAAAGTTCGGCGGCTGGCCGGAGACCTACGACTGGGTCTACAAGCAAAACTGGTTGCGCAATTTTTTCTCGGCGCTGGAAGCCAACGCCCATTGGGTGCAGACCGCAAGCTTCGCTGAATACATCGACGCCCATCCGCCCACGGGGCGCGTGTATCTGCCCATGGCGTCTTACGAGGAAATGATGGAGTGGTCCCTGCCCACGCAAACCGCGCGCGAGTTCGGCGCCTTGAAAAAAGAGATGGCGGACAAAGGCGTTTCCGAAGAGCGGTCGCGGATTTTTCTGCGCGGCGGGCAGTGGAATAACTTTATGACCAAGTACAGCGAGTCGAACCTCCTGCACAAAAAAATGCTGTACGTCAGCCGCAAAGTGGAAAAGCTTCGGCGACTCCAGCCCACCCAGGCGGACGACGCCGTGCGCGAGTTGTATCGCGGCCAGTGCAACTGCGCGCAGTGGCACGGCCTGTTCGGCGGACTTTATCTCAACTACCTGCGTCACGCTCTCTACCAAAGCCTGATCGCGGCGGAATGCCTGGCCGACGATGAAATGAAAACCGGCGAGACCGTCGAGTTCGCCCTGTGGATTCTGGATTTCGACCTGGACGGACGCAAGGAATACCTGGCCGAGAACGAGAATATGAACGCCTACGTCGCCCCGGCAAACGGCGGAACTCTGTTCGAGTTCGATTTTCGCCCGGCGCATTTCAATATCTGCAACGTCCTGCGGCGGCGGGAAGAGGTCTATCACCAACACCTGCGGGAACTGGCAGAAGGCGGCGCACAGGGAACGGAACCGAAGTCCATCCACGACCGCGTTCATTTCAAGGAAGAGGGACTCGAAAATCTTTTGGCCTACGACCGCTACGAGCGGCGGTCGTTCATGGACCATTTTTTGGGCGCCGGGACGACGCCGGAAACCTTCGAGCAAAATTCTTACGAAGAGGCCGGGGATTTTGTCGAAGAGGAATACGAAGTCAAAAGTCCGCTCCAACCGGGGCGCGACGGCAGACTGGTGTTAGAGCGCCGGGGCGTCGTGACGTCCGGCGGCGGTGGCTATCGAAATCCCGTGCGCGTGGAAAAAGTTTTCCGCTTTGCGCCGAACGCCGCGCGGGTGGACGTGGATTATAAAATCAGTTTGGAGGGGGAAGGCGCAGTGGACGTCTGGTTCGGCGTCGAGTTCAACCTCACCCTGCTCGCGGGCGACGCGCCGGATCGCTATTACACCAGCGGGGGAAACGCCTTGCCCGAACCCCGGTTGAACAGCCGAGGGGCGTTGGAGAGCGCAAAGATTTTCGGTCTGCGCGACGAATGGTCCGGGTTTGAAATCAACCTGGGATTTTCCCGATCCGCCGGACTCTGGCGTTATCCGATTGAAAGCGTATCGCAGTCGGAGGACGGATTCGAGCGCACCTACCAAGGCTCCTGCCTGCTGGCCCATTGGCTCCTGTCGCTTCGCGCCGCCCGACCCGTGGAATTCACCCTCCGGCTCGAAACAGTTTCAATTGATCATTAAATAAATAATGAACTCCCCAGGCCGAAAATTGTTGTTCCGCGAAACCCAGCAATTCCGTCAGCCGCTGTTATGGTGTTGCGTCGTCGCGCTGGGCGTGGTCGCCATGGGAACCGTCACCTACGCCATGGTTCACCGCCTGCTCCTGAAGCAGGCCGAGTACGCCTCCGGCTTTTCCGACGCGACGGTCCTGGTCGGCGGTCTGTTGGTCGTGCTCGTCTTTTTAGGATTTGTCGGGATACTGGCCGCCGCGCGGTTGACGACGGAGGTTTGGTCCGACGGCGTGACGGTAAAATATTTTCCCTTCCATCGCCAGGGTCTGCGCATAACGCCGGGGCAAATCGGAAAGTTTCAGCCCAAAACGTTCAAGTCCGTGCGGGAACTTCGGCAAAACGGAGACCGGGAAATCCCGCGAAGTCATATTTTTTCCCTGTCGGGAAACAGCGGGGTGAGGTTGGAACTTGCGGACGGGGAATGTTATTTCATTGGCACCGAAAGCCCCCAACAACTGACCGGCGCGATTCTGTATTCCATCGACCCGGAGAACGAAGCCTTCCAGGGAGGATGCTCCGCCGCCGG
>JAJDBD010000138.1 GCA_029261575.1 Nitrospinaceae bacterium
CATCTTGAAAAGCTAAAAAATAATCCTGACGGGGAATATTCTATCCGGGCAAATAAGCAATGGAGAATCGTTTTTGATATCGATGGAAGTTGTCAACCAAACGAAATTAATATTACTGCAATTAAAGACTATCACTGATAAAGGGAGGAAAGGCTATGCCTGCAACATTCAATAATTATGCTGAGCCGCCCGGAATATACATAGAGGAAGAACTAGAGGCTCGCGGATGGTTACAAGCCGATCTTGCTTACCTGCTCAATGCATCAGCCTCAACTGTTAATCAAATTATAAGGGGCAAGTCTGGAATTAGCGCTGAAATGGCAAAATCTTTAGGAGAAGCTTTTAATACGTCGCCTGATCTTTTTTTAACCCTCCAAAAAGCTTGGGATTTGCAACAAGCGAGGGAGCCCGATCCTGGCATTGCGAAGCGTAGGGTTTTATTAGAATTTCCAATCCGGGAAATGTTTCAACGCGAATGGATTAAAGAAAGCTCTGAGGAAATGGTTGAATACCAAATAGCAAAATTTTTTGGGGAAGATTCAATCAACGAAATCCCTTATCTCCATCATGCCGCAAAGCGTATAGGATCTACTCAAGATACATCCCCTGCTCAAATGGCTTGGTTATTTCGGGTTGTTCAAATCGCAAAGGAAATGGTTGTCCCTCGTTATTCGGCAAAAAAACTGAAGGAAACCGTTTTACGAATGTCTTCTTTACGATTAGAGCCTGAGCATATTCGGGATGTCCCACGTTTGCTGAATGATTGTGGTGTCCGCTTGGTTATTGTAGAGAAATTACGCGGTAGCAATATTGATGGCGTTTGCACTTGGCTTGATAAACGATCGCCGGTAATTGGAATGACCACCCTACATAATAGGATTGATAACTTTTGGTTTGTGTTGCGGCATGAGATCGCCCATGTTCTACATAAACACGGTCAAAGCACGGCAATTATTGATATCGATACCGGGCAACTAGAGCAAAATATAAATAAGGAAGAACAAATAGCAAACGAGGAGGCCGCCGACTTCTGTATCGACCAAGAAAAGATGGAAAACTTTTTCATCAGAAAAAAACCTTATTTTTACGAGCGCGATGTGAAAGGGTTTGCCTTTAAAATGGGCGTACATCCGGGAATTGTTGTTGGGCAAATCCAAAAACGCACTCAAGACTATAGATATCTAAAAAAACACCAAGTCGAAGTTCGGGATATTATTTTACCATCGGCAACATATGATGGGTGGGGACATGTTGCCCCCGTTTATTCATAAGGAGAAGATCGAATGACAACCAAAAAGGAACAACTTCAAAAAATTTGGCGCCTCTATGAAAAAACGCATGAGCATTTGCCTACTTCTGCCAGAGATGCGGTGGAGTGGGGCGTTAAACAAGGGCTTGTTGCATTACCAGAAATCGACCCTATGGACACCCTAGCCGACCAAATGTCGAGAGCCTTGAGGGGGGAATATAGAACAGACGACAAAGGTCGGAGATACCGTATTAATCACGCCGTTCGTGTCTCACGATCTGGCGTACAACAAACTTTTTGGGCAATCATGGGATTCGCCTCCCGTGAATATATGGAGAAAGCCTTTATCCAAAGACGGGAACAAGTTGTTGGTGACTGCCTACAACTTAAGACTGACGTGGATGTTTATAATGATCTAAACGAAAATGCGGAACCAATCCAAATGATTCTAAATTTTACTGAGGATGTTGAAGAAAGGCAGTTTTCAAGGGGCGAAAAGGTATTAACTACGGCTTAACGCTTTTTTTCCATCGGGCTTCAGCCGCGATTCTGGCTATTTCTGATCGTTGTTCAGGGGTAAGTGTTTTAGCGCGGGCTTTTGACCCACGCTTACCCGCCTCACGCCGTTTCACAGTCAACTCCGATTCACTATCGTCAACCTCTCCCATAGCAATATCGACAATTGACTTAGCAAGTTGATTTGTGTCTCGCGGCCTTTTCTTGCTCATAGACACATTATGGCATATATAAGGCGCGACCCTCAATCCTTACTGCTATTATTCTATTTCAAACTGAGACACTACCCGGATTTTTGCCAAATTGACCGGGCGGGGGGAAAGCGCTAGAATTGCTCTTTCGATAAACAGACGCCCGGGCGGCTCGGTTTTTTTGCGAATCCCCGCCCTTGGCCCCGGCGTCTAATTTTCAATATCAACTTTAAAACAGGTTGCGTTGTGAAGATCCCTTTCACCAAAATGAGCGGCAGCGGCAACGATTTTGTTATCGTCGACAACCGCGACGGCCAGGTCAAAGACGCGGCGAAAAAAGATCTCGTGATCAAGGCCTGCGCCCGCAAAACGGGGGTCGGCGCCGACGGGATGATTTTCGTCGAAAATTCACAATCTGAAAAGGCCGATTTCCGCTGGGATTTTTACAACGACGACGGCGGTTCGGCGGAAATGTGCGGCAACGGCGCGCGATGCGTCGCCCGGTTCGCCTTCGAAAACGGTATCGCCGCCTCAAATAAAATGACCTTTGAAACCATCGCCGGTCCTGTTTCCGCAGAGGTGGACGGGACGACTGTAACGGTTCAGCTCACCCCGCCGCAAGATCTCCGGCGCGATATGGAAATCGAACTGAACGGAGAGCGGATCCAGCTCGACCATCTCGATACCGGCGTGCCGCACGCGGTGGTTTTTACCGACAATATCAAGGACGCCGATATCCAGTCCATCGGCCGGGGAATCCGGTTCCACGGCGCCTTCGCGCCTCGAGGAACCAACGTGAACCTCGTACAGGTCGTCGGCGAAAACAGGATCGAGGTGCGAACCTACGAGCGCGGCGTGGAAGATGAAACTCTAGCCTGCGGCACCGGCGTGGTGGCCTGCTCGATCATCGCGGCCCTCCAAGGCAAGGTCAAGACCCCGGTCGAAGGCAAGACCAAGGGGGGCGACGTTCTGACCGTTCATTTCAATCCCGAAAACGGCGCGGTTGACAAGGTGTTGCTGGAAGGACCCGCTAAAATTACGTTTCAAGGCTCCATCGCCGAGATTTAACCAAGGGCGTCTCAATAAGCGATTTTGGCCATGAGCGGCGTCTATTGACCGCCGCGAGTTGCCGATAGATAAATACCGAATTACAAAAAATATTTCAAAAATTTTTACCCAGGAAAAACACATCATGTTTGAAGGAGCGTCTGTCGCCATCGTCACCCCGTTCAAAAACGGGAAAATCGACGAAGATACATTTCGAAATTTAATTGAGGAACAGATTGACCAGGGAACCAACGGCATCGTGCCGTGCGGCACGACGGGAGAGTCCGCCACCCTGAATCACGCCGAGCACGACCAGGCGATTTCCATCGCCGTCGAGGCTTGCAAAGGAAAAGTCCCCGTGCTTGCGGGAACCGGGTCGAACTCCACCAGCGAAGCGGTTCTGCTCACCCAACACGCGCAGAAGGCCGGAGCGAACGGCGCGTTGCTGATCACGCCTTATTACAACAAGCCGACGCAAAACGGGCTGTACGAACATTTTGCGACCGTAGCCCGCGAGACGGACCTGCCCATCGTCCTGTACAACGTCCCGAGTCGGACGGCGGTCAACATGATGCCGGGCACCGTGGCTCGCCTGGCGAAAATCAAAAACATCGTCGGCATAAAAGAGGCGTCCGGTTCGATCCAACAGGCGACGGAGATCATCGCCCTGTGCGGCGAGGATTTTACGGTATTGTCTGGGGAGGACGGGTTGATCTGGCCTTTGATGGCCATTGGATGCAAGGGCGTGATTTCCGTGACCTCCAACGTGGTTCCCGAAAAAGTGTCGCGCCTGTGCGCCCTGGGCCTTGCCGGTAAAGTGGAAGAAGCCCGCGCCCTGCATTTTGAACTCATGAAGCTCACGAACGCGCTGTTCATCGAGACCAATCCCATTCCGGTAAAAACCGCGCTGGGCCTGATGGGTAAGATCGACCCCGAACTGCGGCCCCCGCTGTGCGCGCTTTCCGATGATCGCCTCGAGGAACTGAAATCGGTCCTGCGCGAGTACTCCCTGATCTCCTAATTTCCGATTAGGACCGGGGTAGCCCCCGCCAGGCAAGCGCTTGGCCAGCGTGACGCTGGACCCAGTAGGAGTAACTTGTCGGGGAAATGCTACCAGCTTGGGGACAATTGTATATAGAATGCAATAACGAAAGTTCGGCAAGTTGGGTTCCGGATTGCGAGGGGATTTCCAACCGCCAACCATTGGCCCCGGCGCCTTCGCCGGCCGCCGGAGGCATTGTTGGTTCCCTTGTTTTGAGGGCGAAAATGCTTGAAAACAATCATTCATTTATAGTTCAATAAAAAGAGATCGTTAAAAGAAGGAGGCGGGTTTGGTCAGAATTCTGGTGATAGGCGCGGCGGGACGAATGGGAAAAACCATCGCCGCTTGCGTGGACGATACCGACGGGGTTGAGTTGGGCGGCGGCACCGAGCGGTCCGGCGGACCGGAAGTCGGCAGAGACATAGGCGAGGTCGCCGGACTGGGCGCGAAAAACATTTTCATTAAGGACGACCTGGCGTCCGCCTTATCCGCTTGCGACGCGGTGATCGATTTTTCCCTGCCGGAATCCAGCATGGAAACCCTGAGGGAAGCGGTCAAGCAGGGAAAAGCGATCGTGATCGGCACCACCGGTTTTTCACCAGAGCAGAGGCGGGAAATAGACGACCTGGCGAAACAGACCCGATGCGTTCTGGCGCCGAACATGAGCATTGGCGTGAACGTGTTGTTCAAAATCGTGGGCGACGTCGCCAAAACCCTGGGCGACGCTTACGACGTTGAAATCGTCGAGGCGCATCACAAATTCAAAAAGGACGCGCCCAGCGGAACTGCGGTGCGCATTTCGGAAATCGTCGCCGACGCTCTGAACCGCAACCTGGAAGAGGTTGGCGTCTACGGTCGCAAGGGAATCGTTGGCGAGCGCGGATCCAAAGAGATCGGCGTACACACCGTGCGGGCCGGGGACATCGTCGGCGAACACCGGACCTTGTTTGGCGGCATGGGCGAAAGCCTCGAAATCATGCACCGGGCGCAGAGCCGGGAAACTTTTGCGCGCGGGGCCGTTCGCGCCGCGCAATGGATTGTCGACCAGCCGCCCGGCTTGTACGACATGCAAGACGTTTTGGGTTTGCGAGCCTGACTTTAACCCGAAGTTTAAATACGCTTGCGGGGAACCATGGATTTTTCCAAATTCAAAATAAAACTCAACCGCAGAAGCCTTCTGGGTTTGTTTTCCCTGACCGCCTTGTCCGCACTAAAACCCTCAAAGGCCTTCGGCGTCCCCGACTACCGCAACGATAAAAATATACCCGCCCACTATCTGCAGAACCGCGACACGCCCGGTTTTTTTATCCGAAGCGCCAATCCGTTTCTGGGCGTGGATATGAACAGTTGGGGCCTGTCCGTCGGCGGGATGGTGGAGACGCCCAAAGCCTTCGTCTACGAGGATTTGTTCGGATTCAAAATGCATCGCCAGATTTCGCGTTTGAAATGCGTGGAATGCTGGTCCGCCAAGGCGGAATGGGAGGGGTTTCTATTTCAGGATATTGTCGACCGGGTGAAGCCCGACCCAAAAGCTAAATACGTTTACTTTCAATCCGCCGATTCCTATTACGAAAGTTATCTGCTGGAAGAACTTTTACGTCCCAGGGTGTTGATGGCCCTGCGCATGAACGGCGCGCCGTTGAAGGCGGAGCACGGCTTTCCTCTGCGCCTGATCGCTCCGTTCAAGTATGGTTACAAAAACGTAAAGTACATCACCAGCATCCGCTTCCTGGACTCGCGCAAACGCAACTACTGGGCGAACAACGGTCCCTATTCCTTGGATGGGACCATTCAGCCGGGAATCGATCATCCGCTGGACGCGGGAAAAAATCCTTATCCCATCAACGGAGGGGAAGTGTTTCATCCCTTCGACAAAAGGCCGGCATGACGGGGCGTTCCCTGCTTCCGTTGATTCTGCTCTTCCTTGTTTCCTGTTCCCAATCCGACGTCGAGCAAATCAACGTGACCGTTCCCCAGGGAATAAAAGTTCCCGAAGGCATGGTCTACATCCCCGCCGGCGAATTCATCATGGGCGATCCGAAAGATTCCAAAACGCGGGGCGGAAAGAAGGTTTCCCTCCCGGCGTATTTTATCGACCGCTACGAAGTATCGCGCTTGAGCTACCGGAAATTTAAACCCGGCTCGCAGGATTCGGGAGGCCGGGAAAAGTTTCCCGTCGCCCACGTCGACTATTCCGAAGCCGAGGCTTATTGCCAATGGGCGGGCAAGCGCCTGCCGGACGAGGCGGAATGGGAAAAAGCCGCGCGCGGCGTGGACGGACGCAAATGGCCCTGGGTTCAGCATCAGAAACATCCCAACGACGGATTTTCCGGTTTCCTCCCCGAGGAAGTCGACAAGCGCCCGGAGTGGATCAGCCCTTACGGCGTATACGGCATGGGACACAATGTGTGGGAATGGACGCGCGACTGGTATGCCTTTAACGGCATGTCGGCGAAGGACGAAAAACGATTCAAGGTGATTCGCGGGGGATTGACGCAGACGCATCTGACGATACGGTTCACGCCGACCTGGTTTCGCAATCGAATGCAACCCGGCGCGCGCTTTAATTTCCTCGGTTTCCGTTGCGCCGGGCAAGCGCCCGGAGGCAGATAGTGTAACTTGTTTGGATAAAGCAACAATCTTAGGTGGGTTTGTGCCTCGAACCCTGCTGGACCTTTCGTTATTATATTCGAGAGGTAAGGCGCCCAGGCTCGTAGCGTTACTTGCGAAAGTGGTGCCTATACTGCCTCAGGGCGCTTGCCCGGCATTAGGCGAAGGGGTTTTGTTGGGCCGCCGCGCTTTTGAGGTATTCGCGGATATCGCTTTTGTAGGATAAAAATGGATCCAGCATCAGGAACGGTTCTTCTTTGTTCAACCGAAACCCGATCCAGTCGATGAGGTAGGCGGCCTGCGATTTCATGAGCGCGCGCACCAACTCGCCGCGTCCGTTCGCGCGGGTGCCTTGTGGCGGCGAGGACTTGGCGCGTTCGACGGCGGCGTCGGCGCTGAGCCGCGAGGCCATGCCCGCCTCTTCCAAGCCCCAGTACAGGCCGTCCCGCCGGTTGAGGTTGTGGTACTCCAGGTCCTGGCTCTTGAGCCAGGAGTCCTTCCAGTCGAGATTATTTTCTTTCATGAACTCGGTCAGCATCCACCACTTGCTGGCCCAGTCGACGCGACCGACCAGGGCTTCCGGTCCTTTGGGAATATCCGTCATCACTTCTTCCCAGATTTTCAAAACCCAGTCCGCCTCGTTGGTGTAGCCGGTCAGGCGCTCTTTCGCGGCGTTTAAAATTTCCCATTGCAGTTCCAACGCCGTGGTGTGACGACCGTCGGCTAAAGTGATCTCCCATTTGAATTCGGGATCGCGCGAGATCGACCGCATACTGCCGACGGAGTCAGCGAGGATCCATTCCGGCTTGGCGGCGCCCAGTTCGATCAGCTCCATCATTAGCGCGGTGGCGCCCATCTTCAGCGCGGTGGAGTATTCGCACATGTTGGAGTCGCCGACCAGCAGATGGATCCTGCGGTACTTGCTGGGATCGGACAAAGGTTCGTCGCGGGTGTTGACGATGGCGCGGTTGTATTGCACCCAGCGGTAAAACTCGTTGGGGATGTGGTCGGCGCGCTGGGATATCTGAAAATTAACCGCGTCGGTTTCCGAATCGTCCGGGGCGTGTCCGTCCCAGTCGCGGAAGGGATGCGGATTGCAGGCGCCGATCCGGCCCGCGCCGCAGTAAATTTGCCGCGTCACCAGAAAGGCGGACAGCATTCGCAAATTGTCGCGGTTCTCGAACTGGAAGGAGCGGCTGACCAGGTAGTTTTCGTGACAGCCGAAGGTGGCGTTGGTTTCCAGGTCGACGTTGTTTTTGATCATCGCGACGTCGTCCGCCCAGCCGAGGTCTTCGATGGCGTCCTGAATCAACATGTCGCCCGCCCGGTCCAGGGTGATGAGGTCGACCAGGTTGCAACATTCCGGCGAGGCGTATTCGAGATGCCCCATATCCAGGTAGAGCCTGCCGCCGTTGACGAGGAACCCGCCGTTGCCCGGCGGCTCGTCGTTGGCGCGGTAATGCAGGTCCAGTACGCCCAGAGACTTGCCGAAAATATGGTTTTTGATTTGCGTGGCGGCCTCCACGGCGCTGAGCCTGAACTCCGGGTTTTTGATCAGAAGTCCGTATTCCGTTTCGATGCCGTAGATGCGCTTTTTCATTTTCTCATTTTCTAGTTTTCTCGTTCTGTCGTTAACCGATCAGCGCCGCTTTTAAACGTTGGATTTCGTCGTCGCTCACCTTGCGAAAAATACTTTTTCGATCCACCGCGTGGCACAACACCGCCGCCTCAAAATTCCAGTCTTCGAAGGCTTGTTTGAGAGTGGGTATTTCGCTCTCGTCTTCTTCGTCTTTTTCGTCGCTTTCGCGAACTTCTTTATGGGCGCCTTCCCAGAGCTTACAAACCTCTTGCATGGCCCGGTCCAGATCGTAATCGGCGAACGGCGTTTGATGGATTTTCTTTTCCAGCCATTGGGTGGTTTTTGGATCGCCCGCAACGACGGCGCCCTTCTTGAAATTTTCCCAATGACCGTCGTAGTTGAGACGATAAAACCGGCGCCCGCCCTCGTGGTCCAGCTCGGCCAACAGCAGTTGGACCAGATAAGGCGCGCGCATGACTTCCTCAAAATTCTGTTTCAGGGCCGGGGCGACGCCGAACTGGAGCAGGCGGGCAATGGTCACGTCCTGCGAGGAGCGATTGAAGCCTTCCAGGTGCGCCATGTCCAAAAGCGACATGCGCAACCGCTCGACGTCCGCCGGATGACCGAGTCCGCCCAGCGCGATGCGGTCGTAGATTTCAAAAATTTTTCCCGATTGCTGGGCAAAGCTCAACAACAGGGAGCCTTCGTTGTAGGGAACGGCGAAGACCGGTTGGCCTTTTTTGAGTTTGTCCTGAACGTAGCTGTGACGGGTGGCGATGGCTTCCATCCAGCGAAAGGGTTCTTCAAACATGCTCGCCTCGCTTGACTGATTCTTTATAAAGTTCCGCCATCTCGTCCTGGGGCGCGAACTCGTAGCCCTTTTCGGTGACGGTGGCGATGACGGGGTAGACGCCGTCTTCCGGCTGGGCCTTGCCCGTGGCGGAATCGAAATGCCCCGCGGTCTGGAGCAGGCGAATGGCCAGCATGGCCGCGTCTTTTCGGTCTCTTTGATCCAGCGGTTTGGCGCCCCAAAGGTCCTCGTGTTCCAGAATGCCGCGTATTATCGCCGAGCCGGAGCCGGTGCCGGTGTGGCTCTGGATTTGGAATTGGGCGCCCATGACGTCGTAAAAGTAGATGGCCGGTTTGTTGGTTTGAAGATCGAAGGTGGCGAAAATGGGACTGACCACGCCCACTCCTTGCAGGGCCATGCCGACGTTTTCCCTGAGCAGGTTCGCCAGGGCGCGGATTTTCCCCTCGGCGCTCATGGACTGGAGTTGGGATCGGCGATAGTATTCGAAATTGTGCGAGAGCACCCGCGCCATTTCAAACGCCGTGGCGGGAACCCCGGCGATGGCCATCAACGAATAATCGTCGATGGGGATCACCTTGTCGCATCGGTCGTACATGATGGCGTTGCCGGCGGTCGCCCGGCGGTCGCCCGCCATGAGAATTCCGTCCTTGAAATGAAAAGCAAACACCGTGGTTCCCTGCGTCAGGTTCCGCGTCTCAAAACGGCTCGTGTCGCCGATCGGGGTATGGAAACTGTAGCCGGAACGTTTGAGCAGGCCGAGAAAATCTCCGGCGGCGCCGGCGGTTGTGTTGGATTCGCTCATTGACCGGTTCGCTGTTTGTATCGTTCGGATTGTTTGGGGTCCACCTTTTTCATGCGCTTGAGGAGGTCGTCCTTCCCCGGACGCGAGACGTCGGGTTTGGACGGCCCTTTCTCCTCCCGGTCGGGCGAGGATTCCTTTTTTTCTTCCCTACGGGTAGGGTCTGGCGTCATTTTCATGCGAATTGCTCCTTGTGTTGATTCAAAGACTGTTCGACGTCGGCCGGGTCGATCAGGCCGCTTAGGTCGACCGCGTCGCCGTTGTTGAATTCAACGCGGGTCCAGTGAATTTTTGAAATTTCGGCGCCGCGATCCCGTACCAGCCGACCGCGAACTTCCGCTCGCGTGCCTGCGGGCGGCGTCGTCGTCGCTTCGTCGACTTCGCCGTTTGTGAACAACTGAAGGATCGCGTCCTGCTGTTCCAGTCCGCGATACAGTCCGCGTTCCGTGTCGATATTATGATACTCCAAATCCAGGCTTTGAAGCCAGGGGTCGCGCCACTCCACGCCCTCGCTTTCCCGAAATTCGTCGAACAGTTTTTTCTTGATCGCCCAGTCGATGCGGTCGGACAATTTTTCCGGCGAGTGTTTCAACTCGTTCAGACAGCGTTGCCATTCCGTCAGGATCCATTCGCCGTCGGCGTCGATCCCTTTTAACTTTTCCCGCGCCTGTTCGCAATACCATTCCTGGATTTCCAGCGGGGTCATCGTTTTGCCCGACTCCAGCTTCAGCGGAATATTTCCCGTCAGGTCGCGGGAAACCATTTTGACGTCGGTCACCGGATCGGCGAGAACGAAGGGAACGCGGAAGGGCGGTCGCCCGATGAGAGACAAGACCAGCCGCGTGGCCCCCACTTTTAACGCCGTGGCGTACGGGGACATGTTGGAGTCGCCGAGTATCAGATGCAGGCGGCGATATTCCGAGGCCGGCGCGTGCGGTTCGTCCCGGGTGTTGATGAGGGGACGGTGCGTCATGGTTTCGATGCTGAGCAGGCTTTCGATGAAATCGGCCCTCTGCGACAACTGCAATCCGTGAAAGGGTTTCTGCTTGCGCGCTTCGGACCCGACCTTTCCGGCCCCGGCGTAAAGCTGGCGGGTGACGAGAAAGGGAGTCAAGCTGTCGACGTAATTGTCGAAGGGCAGTTTCCGGGAGATCAGGTAATTGTCGTGCGTTCCGTAACTGTGCCCGCTGTAGTCGGTGTTGTTTTTATAAATT
>JAJDBD010000139.1 GCA_029261575.1 Nitrospinaceae bacterium
TTTTCAAAAATTTTCACGAGTTAAAAAACGCCACAGCTAAAATTTTACATCCGGAGAACCCGTAATGCGTTCCATATTATCCATGTTTGCCAAGTCGCCGTTCAAACCCCTGGTGAGTCACATTGAAAAAGTCAAACAATGCGTCGGCCAGATCCATCCTCTGTTTGATTCCTTGAAAAATCGGGATTACGAAAAAACCCTGGAAATTTCCAAACGGATCACGAAGCTGGAGTACGAAGCGGACGTCATCAAGGACGGCATTCGCAGCCAACTACCGCAAACTATATTCCTGCCCGTGGACAAACGGGATTTCATGCATCTTCTTTCCGCTCAGGACGACATTGCGGACAAGGTCGAGGATCTCGCCGTTCTGATGCAAATAAAAAAACTGGAAATGCCCGACGCCATCCGGGAACCCTTGACCGAGCTGGTCGACCATGTCGTGGGGTCCGCCTATCGGGGTTGCGATATGATTCTCGAACTGGACGATCTGCTGGAAGCTTCTTTTGAGGGGGCTATGGCGGACAAGCTGGTGAAAACCGCACAAACGCTTGGGACCGACGAATGGGAGGCCGATAAAAAACAACTCAAACTGGCCCAGGTTCTTTTTACTCTGGAAGATCCATTGTCCGCCGCCGACCTTCTCCTGTGGAATGAAGTGAGCAAAAAACTCGGCGGCGTCGCGGACAAAACCGAATTGATCGGCAAAATCCTTCGCATTTTCATTTCAAAGTAATCCCTTAAATCAACGCATGAAACCGTCCTCATCCGCCGGGAGTCTGTCTTGGAATACGATACCCTGTTATTAGGGTTGGCCGTGCTGGCCTGCGTCTACATGGCTTGCAACATCGGAGCCAACGACGTGGCCAACGCCATGGGCACCAGCGTCGGCGCCAAGTCCCTCACCTTCAAACAGGCCATCATCGTCGCCGCCGTGGCCGAGTTCATTGGCGCGGTGTTTGTCGGCGGGCACGTCTCGCAAACCATACGCAAGGGAATGATCGACCCTTCCATGTTCGGCGACGTCCCCTTGCATCTGGTGTTTGGAATGATCGCCGCCCTGATCGCCGCCGCCGTGTGGTTGCATACTGCCAGCTACCTGGGCTGGCCGGTCTCCACCACGCATTCCATCGTCGGCGGCGTCGTCGGGTTTGGAATCGCCGCCCGGGGCATGGAGGCGGTGAATTGGGGCAAGGTGGGTTCCGTTGTGATGAGTTGGGTCGTGTCCCCGGTCATGGGCGGCCTGATCGCTTTTTTCCTGTTCCGAATGATCACGCGGCTGATCTTTAATAAAAACAATCCGGCGCTCCACGCCCAACGATACTTCCCGCACATGGTGTTTTTGGTTTGCGTTTTCCTGACGCATTCGATCGTTTACAAAGGATTAAAAAATCTCCATCTGGATCTTTCCTTTTTTACGGCGCTGGTAATTTCGCTTGCCGTCGGCGCCGTGGGAATCATGATCGCCAAAAAGTACGCGTTAAAATTCGCCGTGCATGAAGGAACAAGTATTCATGAAAATATGGCGCGGACGGAAAACACCTTCAAATCCCTGCAGATAATCACGGCGTTTTCCGTGGCCTTCGCGCACGGGTCCAACGACGTGGCCAACGCCGTCGGCCCGCTGGCCGCAGTGGTCTCGATTTTAAAGTCGGGAACGGTGGAAATGAAAGTTGCAATGCCCATGTGGATTCTGGTCCTGGGAGGCGGGTGCATCGTGATCGGCCTGCTGATCTGGGGCGCGCGGGTCATGGCCACTATTGGAGGGAAAATCACCGAACTCACCCCGTCGCGCGGGTTTGCCGCCGAGTTTGCCGCCGCCATCGTGGTTTTGATCTGTTCCAAAATGGGAATGCCCATTTCCACCACTCATACCCTGGTCGGCTCCGTGATCGGGGTGGGCTTTGCCAGAGGATTGCCCACGTTGAATCTGTCCATTGTGAAGCAAATTATCATTTCCTGGGTTTCCACCGTCCCGTTCACCGCAGTTATTTCTATGATTTTTTATCATCTGCTGATCCGGATTTTCTCCTGACCAGCGTGACGCTGGACCCAGCGTTTTGAAATGGAAGCAAATTGTCAGGCTGAGTCCTTCGACAAGCTCAGCCATTTTTCCCTTTTCAAGATTTTTTCAGCTCCTTGTGGGCAAATGAATGTTGAACCGACTGCCTGAACCGGGAACGCTGTCGACGGAAACTTTTCCCCGGTGCGCCTGGGCGATGTGCTTGACGATAGCCAACCCTAAGCCGGTGCCGCCCAACTGACGGCTTCGGGCCTTGTCCACGCGGTAAAATCGTTCAAACAAACGCGGCAGATGTTCCTTCGGGATTCCGCAACCTTCGTCGCGCACGCTGACGACTATTTCCGATTCGGATTTTTTAACTTCGACATAAACGGATTGGCCCTCTTCGCTGTATTTGATCGCGTTGTCGATCAGATTCACCAGCGCCTGCTCCAGGAGCGGCGGATTGATCCGGGCGGAAATTTCATCGTCCCGTTGAATTTCCAGGGACACGTTTTTTTTGTCCGCCTTGTCCCGGCAAACCATCGCCGCCGCGCGGATCGCCTCCAAAACGTCTCCCCGTTCCAAAGCGACCTCCGACCGCTCGGACTCCTGTTCGATGCGCGACAGGCTGAGCAAATCCTCGATGATGGCGTTCAACCGGTCGGACTGGCGCGCAACGATTTCCAAAAACCGCCGGGCCTCGTCCGGGTCCTTCATCGCGCCGTCTAACAGGGTTTCCACCCAGCCCTTGATGGAAGTGATCGGCGTCTTCAATTCGTGCGACACGTTGGCGACAAAATCCCGGCGCAGGGTTTCCAGCCGGCGCAGACGCGTGACGTCGTTCAACACGATCAAGGCGCCCATGCCCTCGCCGCGAAAATTTTCGAGCGCCGTGCCGTGCACCTGGATAGAGCGGTCCTCGTCGCCGGCCCACAAATCGATCACGTCCTCAATCTGCCCATGGCCCGCCAGAACCCGTCCGATAAACTCTATCAGTCTGGGATTTCTAACAATTTGTTGAATGGATGCGCCCTGCGCCTGGGCCGGGTCCACGTTAAATATTTTGGCGGCGGCGCCGTTCATGCCAATCACGTTTTCCTCGGAGTCGACGGCAAACACGCCCTCCATCATACTGGCCAGCATGGCTTCCCGTTCTCCGCGCTCGGCGGTGATTTCGTCCAGCATGCGGCTCCATTGCGCGGCCATTTTATTCAATTCCTCCGGAAGGGCGCGCCACTCGCCCACCTTGCCCAAAGGAATCGGTTCGCTAAAATCGCCCCTGGAAAACCGGCCGACGCCCGCTTTTATCTGATGCAAAGTCAAATCGGCTTTCTTGAAAAAATACCAGGCAAACCCCGTCCACAACGCCGCAAAAAACAGCCCGCCCGCCAGCAATTCCACTTTCCAGTTTTTTAACGATTGATTGATGAACTCGAGAGGAACTGCGGCGCGAACGATTCCGGCAACCCGGCCCTCGCGATTCACGGGGACGGCGGAATAAATCATCCAGACGTCGAGCGTGGCGCTTTTTCGTTTATCCAGTCCTGCGCCGCCGCGCAACGCGGTCAACACTTCGGGACGATCGCCGTGATTCTCCATCCGGTCGGGCGCCTCGTCCGTGTCGCACAACACGTCGCCGGAAGTTTTGAGAATGGTGATTCGCGTGGCAGACGCCTCGCCCAGGCGACGGCATAAGGACGCCAGTTCGGGAGTGGGCCGATTGAGAGGCAGGTGGGAAACTTGAGGGACAATCAAACGCGCGTAGGATTCCAGAGAACGGGCGATCTGAAAATAATACCGGTCGGCAAACTTTTCGGCTAAATGCCATTCCCACCCTAAAAGAACCGCGGACATGGTTAGAAAAAAAATTATCGCTCCCAACCAAAACGCCGGATTCCTCTTTTGCATGGCTATTCTTTAAACCGGTAACCGACCCCGCGCACCGTTTCAATGTATTTGGCCGAGGGGCCTAACTTCTTGCGCAAGCCGACGATTTGAAAATCGACCGCCCGGTCCGTCACCGAATACTCGTCGTCGCGGATGGATTCCACAATCTGGTTGCGGGTGAACACCCAACCGGGCCGGGAGGCCAGGGTTTGCAGGATGCGGAACTCCGTCAAGGTCAGGTCCAGGGGCTTGCCATTCAAAGTCGCTTCGTGGCGGCCCAGATGGATTACCAAATCGCGGACCTTGATCGCTTCCGATTCGGGCGCGGGGGAGCGTTTCCGGCGCAACAGGGATTTCACCCGGCTCGTCAGAATGCGCGGACTGAACGGTTTGGCGACGTAATCGTCCGCTCCCAGTTCCAGTCCGGTCACGACGTCCGCCTCTTCGCCTTTTGCGCTCACTATCATGATGGGGATGCCGGCGGTGAGAGGATCGGCTTTTATTTTCCGGCACACCTCCAACCCGTCCACGCCGGGGAGCATCAAATCCAGCAACATCAAGTCGGGCGGGGCCTTGCGCGCCCTCTTGAGGGCCTCCTCCCCGGAGGTCATGCAATCGACTTTATAGGATTCGCGGAGCAGGTTGTACTTGATCAGCTCCAGAATATCCTCTTCGTCTTCAACGACAAAAATAGTTTCCTTGGCCATTTGCGGTTCCTTTAAACATTCGCGTCATTATAAACATAAAGCGCCCGTTTATATTTATTGTTTGACCAGGATTAGAATTTTGTTAGTCGTTGGGCGGGGGTTCAGGTTTGCCGAGCGAGTTTCCTCTCCTTCGTAAAGGAGACCTTTGCATGAGTCGAAGGCGAATGAAAAATGGAAGAATATGGATCACCCTCACCCAGCCCTCTCCCCACCGGGGGAGCGCTCACGGAGCGACGGATGAAGGTGAGGGGGGTTAATAAAGCCGCAGGCATTCCTCTTTTTCATTGGAACGATCAATTCCCCAGTCGGGCAAAGCTCCGCTCACCAACAATGGCATTGACTTTTGCGGGGGGGGGGGGTAATATATCCGGCAAACCCAACCCATTAAGGAAAACCGATAATGCGTTGCCTGCCGTTGGCCATCGCAACATTTCTGATCCTATTGACAGGATGCGGCGGACGTACGGCCTATCCGGTAATGGTCTACCAATATGGAGATGAAAAGCGATCCTGTAAGGGATTGGAAATGGGAATAAAAAATACCGAATTAGAGATTCAGAGGTTAATCCCCGATACGGACAAAACGGGTAAAAATGTCGCCTTGGGAGTGGCCGGGTTGCTCATCTGGCCTATTTGGTTTGCCATGGACTTCAGTGACGCCGAAAAAATAGAAGTCAACGCTTTGCGTCAACGTTACAACCACCT
>JAJDBD010000140.1 GCA_029261575.1 Nitrospinaceae bacterium
TCCGGTCCCCATCCCCAAAAATGCGGCGATCAACACCAGGTTGATGAAATAGGCGGTGATGCGGACGTTGGCCGGGATCAGGCGGATGAGCGCCAGTTCAAAAAACAGAATCAGGAAACTGAACAGGAAGAGGCGCGTCGCATCGCGTCGATTTCCCTGGGGGATGGATTCGTTTGGCGTCATGAATGGGAGTTTTCTATTTTAGGAATGGCGGGAGGATAAAGATCGAACGCGCCAGCGTTATTCTTTGTCGCGACTTTCGACCAGCGCCACCGCATAGGCGGCGATTCCCTCTTCTCTTCCGGCGAAGCCAAGCGTTTCCGTCGTGGTGGCTTTGAGGTTGATCCGGTCGAGGTCGACGCCTAGCGCTCCGGCGATGTTGGCTTTCATCCGGTCCAGGTGCGGGGCGAGTTTGGGGCGTTGCGCGACGACGACGCTGTCGGTATTCACAACGGAGTATCCCCGCTCCTTACAAATGCTCGCGACTTTTTCCAGCAGGAGCAGACTGGAAACGCCCGTCCATTGAGAGTCCGTGTCGGGAAAATGGCGTCCGATATCTCCCGCCCCGCAGGCGCCGAGTAGGGCGTCGCACAAGGCGTGGAGTAGAACGTCGGCGTCCGAATTGCCGTCCAGTCCCGTCGGGTGGTCGATCTCCACGCCGCCCAGAATGAGTTTTCTTCCCGCGACCAGGCGGTGCACGTCGTAACCGTTTCCAATTCTCAACATATTTTTATTAGGGTCGATGTCGGGGCGAGCGGGACGCCGGAAGGTTAGTCCCGTTAACCGTGGGCGGAAACGCCCACCAGCTTTCGGGCCTCTTCCCGCGCCCACTGGTCGGCTCTCAGCACGGCGTCCAGTTCGCGGATGGGTTCGGATTTATGATTGTCCAGGGCCATGCGGATGATTTCCGGGATTTCCTTGAAAGCGATTTGTTCGTCCAAAAAGGCTTGCACCGCAATTTCGTTGGCGGCGTTCAACACGGCGGGAAACGTCTCTCCGGAATCCATGACCTCCCGCGCCAGCGTCAGGCACTGAAACTTTTCGTAGTCCGGCGCCTCAAAAGTAAGGTTGGAAGGCTGGGACCAATCCAGCGAAGGCAGGTCCGCTTCGAATCGGTCCGGCCAGGTGATTGCGTAGGCGATGGGAACCCGCATGTCCGGAATGCCGAGTTGCGCGACCACCGACGTGTCCACAAACTCGATCATGGAATGCACGATGCTTTGCGGATGCACCACGACGTCCACGACGACGTCGCGGCCAAACAGCCACTTGGCCTCGATGTATTCCAATCCTTTGTTCATCATGGTGGCGGAGTCGATGGTGATCTTTGCGCCCATGCTCCAGTTGGGATGCTTGAGGGCTTGCGCGACGGTGACGTGTTCCATCTGCTCTTTGCTGAAGGTGCGGAAAGGTCCGCCGGACGCCGTCAGGATGATGCGCTTGATGTGCTTTGGATTTTCCCCGTTCAATACCTGGAAGATGGCGCTGTGTTCGCTGTCGACGGGGATGATCTTTACCCCGCGGGCGTCGGCCTCGCGCAGAACCAGCTCGCCGGCGACGACGAGGGTTTCCTTGTTGGCCAGGGCGATGTTTTTCCCGGCGCGAATCGCGGATAAGGTCGGGACCAGCCCGGCGCTTCCCACCACGCCCGAGACCACCAGGTCGGCGTCCGGTTCGGAGGCGACGCGTATGGAACCCTCCTCTTCGGAGCATATTTCCACGTCCATGCCGTTCAGGCGTTCTTTGAGGAGGTCGATTTTTGAGGCGTCGAACAGGGAGGCGACGCGGGGGTTGAATTTTTTTATCTGCTCAGCGAAAAGGTCGACGTTGCTTCCGGCGGCCAGGGACACGACTTCAAAATGCGCGGCGTTTCTTTCGATCACGTCCAGGGTGTTGACGCCGATGGAGCCGGTGGAACCGAGTATCGCGATTTTTTTCATAGGGCCGGGCCTGCGTGGAAATGATGGGTGGACAAAATAAAGGGCGCAACTTTAAACCCAGTGAAAACAAACGAAGAAAACGGGACCGGCGAACAGCAGACTGTCGATGCGGTCCAACACGCCGCCGTGCCCGGGTATGATTTTGCCGGAATCCTTGACTCCGGCGCCGCGTTTCAGGGCCGACTCGACGAGGTCGCCAATTTGCCCGATGATACCGCAAATAAAGGCCACAATCAAACAATGCAGGAGGGAAATCCCGTCCAGTAGAAAGAAGTGGGCGATCAGTCCGGCGGCCAGACTGCCGGCCAGGCCGGCGAGCGAACCTTCCCGGGTTTTGTTAGGGCTGATCGCGGGCGCCAGCGGAGTTTTGCCGAACCGGCGTCCGCCATAATAGGCGAGGATGTCGCCAAACCAGACCGTCATGCAGGCGAAGAGAATCAAAAACCGGCCCTGATCCATCTGGAAGATCAGTAAATAAAAACTCAACAGGCCGGACACATAAAACACGCCCAGGTAGGCAAGCCCGACGTGTTTGAAAATATCGCGCATTTCCTTTTCGACGAACACGGCGAGGCAAAAAAGCAGGATCAATCCCACGGCGGCCAGTTCGGCAAAATGCGCGCCGGAATGGTACAGGCTGAGCGCGACCAGGAAGCTCAAGGCGACGGTAGGAAGCCGGTAATTTTTTTCCGCGGTTGGGAGAGGGAGGGCCATGGCGTTGAATTCAAAAATTCCCGCCAGGATGAATGCGAACACCAGGAGGAAGAACAACCAGGGGGGGCCGAAACTAATTATGCCGACGACGGCGGGCGCCAGGACCAATCCACTTAACAGGCGAGTCAATACAGGACCTCTATAGGAAGGAGAACTTCGCGTAAGTCGATGATGGAAAGATAATAGGGAAAAATCATTTTCACCCTCACCCAGCCCGTCGCTCCGTGAGCGCTCTCCTCAAGGGAGAGGAATTATTTAAATTTTTTAGCGGAAGAATCCCCCCAACCCCCTTTGCAAGGGGGAGCCGTTTAAACCGCCCCCGGGGGCTTCCCCGGCCAGCGTGTCGCTGGACCCGATGGTTGGCGATTGGAAAGTTTCTTTTCAATCTGGCGTCCAACCTCTCGAACTTTTGTTATTGCGTTCGCGATGCAAACTCACCGAATTTTGAACTCTTTTCCCCAAACGTTACGCCTACCGCCTCCGGGGGCTTCCCCGGCCGGTTAGGCGTTGGGTTCCGGGACCATGCCGAACCGGCGTTCCCGTTTCTGAAAATCCAGGATGGCCTCGACCAGATGGCTTTCTTCAAATTCCGGCCAAAGCACGTTGGTGTAATGCAGTTCCGTGTAGGCGATCTGGTACAGGAGAAAGTTGCTCACCCTGAGTTCGCCGCTGGTGCGGATCAAAAGGTCGAGTTCCGGCAGGTCGTGTGTGGCGAGGCCGCTTTCGAACTCGGTGAAATCGATATCTTCGGCGCGCAGACGTCCGTCCTGAACTTTTTTGGCGACTTTTCGGACTGCGTCCAGAATCTCTCGCCGTCCGCCGTAGCTGAGCGCCAGGGTCAGGATCAATCCGTCGTTGTTCCGGGTTTCGTCCTGCGCCTTTTGAATGAATCGATTGATCTCCGGCGGCAGTTCCTCGATACGGCCTATGGTGTTGAAGCGGATATTTTCGCGCTTCATCCGGTCCAGTTCCTTGTGCAGGTATTCGTCCAGAATACCCATCAAGGCGGCGATTTCCGGGCGCGGGCGGTTCCAGTTTTCTTCGGAAAATGAATAGAGGGTGAGGGCTTCGATATTGAGCTTGCGACACAGGGTGACGACGCGGTCGACGCTTTTGACGCCGCGGCGATGACCTTCAACGCGGGGCAGAAAATTTTTCCTGGCCCAGCGTCCGTTGCCGTCCATGATGACGGCGATGTGCCGAGGCAGGCGGGCGGCGTCGATTTTGGATAGGTCGATCAAAAAACCCTCGCGGTTTTGCATGAGGCCTGAAACGGTCGGACGTTTTTTTTTCTACCCGCCGCCGGTCAGGATCCCATCAAGTCTTTTTCCTTGGATTGCGCGATCTTGTCGATCTCGGCGATCCGCTCGTCCGTCAACTTTTGTATGTCGTCGTTGCACCGTTTATGATCGTCCTCGGAAATGGAATGGTCCTTTTCCAGGGCCTTGGTTTTATCGTTGAACTCGCGCCGGACGTTGCGCACGGCAACGCGGCCGTCTTCGGCGTATTTTTTAACGGACCTGGCCAGCTCCACGCGCCGCTCGGTCGTCAGCGGCGGGATGTTCAGGCGAATGACCTTGCCGTCGTTGGAAGGCGTCAACCCCAGGTTGGACGCCTGAATGGCTTTTTCGATGGCGGCCAGCCCCGCTGCGTCCCAAGGTTGGATGGACAGCGTCTGGCTGTCCGGAACGCCCAGCGTGGCCATTTGCGCCAGCGGCGTCGGCGTTCCGTAAAAGTCGGCCTTCACGTCCTCCAGAAGCGCGAGGGAGGCGCGACCGGTGCGGACCTTGCCCAACTCGTGAATCAAGTGGTCGACCGAAACTTTCATTTTCCGCTCGGCTTCTTTCAGTAATTCCTGAATCATATCTTCGCTCCGACGCGGGTCCCCAGATGCTCTCCGAGAATGACCCGTTTGATATTGCCCTTGCCCCGGATGTTAAAAATCACCATGGGCAGTTTGTTGTCCATGCAAAGGGAGACGGAGGTGGAGTCCATCACCTTCAATCCCTTTTCCAGTATTTCAAGATACGACAGTCGATCGTACTTGACCGCGTTGGGGTCCTTCATCGGATCTGCCGAGTAAACGCCGTCCACCTTGGTGGCCTTGAAGATGACGTCCGCCTCGATTTCAATGGCCCGCAGGGACGCGGCGGTGTCCGTGGTGAAATAGGGATTGCCGGTGCCGGACGCAAAAATAACGATGCGTCCCTTTTCCAGATGGCGAATGGCCCGCCGCCGGATATATTGTTCCGCCACTTTTTGAATTTCCAGCGCCGTCTGCACCCGCGTGGGAATCCCCATCCGCTCCAGGGAATTCTGTAGAGCCAGGGAATTGATCACCGTGGCCAGCATCCCCATATAGTCGCCGGTCACCCGTTCCATGCCCAGTCCGCTGGCCGCGGCGCCGCGAAAAATATTGCCGCCGCCAATGACAATGGCGATCTCGACTCCCAGGTTTCTGGCTTCCATGATCTCGCCGGCCAGAATTTCCAGCGCGCCGTGATCGATGCCGAAACCCGTTTCGTCCGCGGCCAGGCTTTCGCCGCCGATCTTCAACAACACTCTACGGTATACGGGCTGGGTCGCCTCGTCCATCAACGCCTCCCGCTCACTTGGAGATTTCAAATCGGGAGAAGGGACCCATCGTGATGTTCTCCCCGATTTTCGCGATTTTCTGTTTGATCAACTCATCGATGGTCGTTTCGCCGTCCTTGACGAAAGGCTGATCCAACAAACAGTTTTCCTCGTAAAACTTGTTTATCTTGCCGTCGACGATTTTTTCGATCACCTTATCGGGTTTGCCAGACTCCCGCGCCTGATGGGCGAAGATCTCCCGCTCCTTGTCCAGGACGTCCTGGGTCACTTCCTCCCGCGAAACAAAGCGGGGCTTGGCGGCGGCGATGTGCATGGTGACGTCCCTCACCAAATCCTTGAACTCGTCGGTGTTGGCGACAAAGTCGGTCTCGCAATTCAACTGCGCCAATACGCCGATTTTGCCGCCGGGATGAATGTAGGAACCGACGAGGCCCTCTCCCGTGGCCCGGCCGCCCTTCTTCCCGGCTTTGGCGAGTCCGCGTTTGCGCAGGTAGACGATGGCTTCTTCGACGTCGCCTTCGCCCTCCTTCAGGGCCTGCTTGCATTCCATGATCCCGGCGCCGGACCGGTGCCGCAGGTCTTTAACCATTTCCGCTGTAATTTCCACCATTTCTCAATACGCTCCTAAAAAAATATGATTCAGTTTGATTCAAATAGATTCTTGATTATTTGACCGGTTGCCTGGTTTCCCTTGCGAAGGAGACCTTTGCGTTAATTGAAGGGGAAAAGAGAAAAGGAAAATTTTTAGTTCACCCTCGCCCCGCCCGTAACGCTGTGAGTTCTCCCATCGAGGGAGAGGAATTATTAAAGGTCTTTTTCGGCGCCTCCCGCCGGGCGCTATCTGCCCCTGCGGCAAGCAGTTAGGCGGGAACCGCGTCCTTCGGATCCTTTTTACCGGACTCCGGCTCGGCGGGTTTCGCAGACTTTGGATTGGCGGCGGGTTCGGTTTTTTCCTTGGCTTCCTTTTTATCCCTTTGTTTGGCCTGATAGATTTCCTGTCCTTCCAGGCAAAGGTCGGCCACCCGGCTTGTGAACAGGCGAATGGACCGAATGGCGTCGTCGTTTGCGGGAATGGGAAAATCGATTCCATCCGGGTCGCAATTGCTGTCCACCATGGCGACGACTTTGATCCCCAGTTTTTGCGCCTCGGCCAGAGCGATTTTTTCCTTACGCGTGTCCACAATGAAAACCACGTCGGGAAGTTTGTTCATCCTTTTGACGCCGCGCAGAAACTTGTTCAGCTTTTGAATATCCTTGTGTTTTCTCAGCCCCTCTTTTTTGGTGAGCAGTTCAAACTTGCCTTCTTCCTCCATCTGCTCCAGTTCAAGCAGGCGCTTGACGCTTTGCGAGATGGTGGCGAAATTGGTGAGGGCGCCGCCCAGCCACCGCTGGTTGACGAAATACATATTGCACCGGTTGGCTTCTTCTTCGATCAATTCCTGGGCCTGCTTTTTGGTGGCGACAAACAATATTTTTTTCCCCTGCGCCGCCGCCTCGCGAATAAACTTCTCCGCCTCGCGAAACAGCTTGAGGGTTTTTTGCAAGTCGATGATATTGATGCCGTTGCGGTTGCAGTAAAGATACTTCTTCATTTTCGGATTCCAACGCGTGGTTTGATGACCAAAATGAACGCCAGCTTCCAACAGATCCTTCATAGTGATTTCAGGCATGATACTCCTAACAAAAACAAGGTTTTAGAGGTCTCTATTGATTGGGTGTTTTCACTGTTGGCAACTCGCTGGCCCTTTAGATAAGGGCCGCTCGCGGCCATGATCAATTTTTAGAGACGCCCTTCAGGTTGCACCGCCGTTGCCTTCCTCTCCGGCCAAAAACCCGCAAGCGGGCCACCTTTAGCCAAATCAGGCAACGTGTGAATTTAACCCTTAAAAAACAGAATTTTGGGTTGCGCGTAGATTAACACAACCGCCGGCGCCAGGCAAGCGCCTGGAGGCAAGTAGTGTAGCGTTTAAGCGGAAAGGTTCAAGTATCGGTGAGTTTGCATATCAAATCTATTTCCCCCCGGGCGTTGCCCGGAAAAAATGGTTGACGGCCTTGCCGGTTTGGGGGTAGCTTTAACGATATGAGACATTCCAAATTTGGCCGTCATGGTCGCAAGAGTATCAAGTTTTTTCTCCCGCTTTTCACCGTCTGTTTGTTCGCTTTGTGGTTTCCCGCGAATTCCTTCGCCGAGAGCTTATTCGTAAAAAGCGATAGGACCAAACTGCAGGCGGAAGCTTCTTCCCGATCCGAGGTGGTTGTGGTTCTGAAGAAGGGCGATCAGGTTCAGGTGATCGAAAAGGGCGCGCGTTTTTTCAAGGTGTCCACTTCCGCGGGCGCCGAGGGCTGGGTGTTCAAATTTAAATTGAAGGCTAAAAGCTCGTCCGGTTCGTCCAGTGGCGGCGGGGGCAATCTGTTCTCCGCAGTCGGGGGCAAGCAGTCCTTCTCCGCCAACGAATCGTCGTCCGCTTCGAGCATCCGGGGCTTAAGTCCCACGGCGACCAATTACGCCAAATCCAGCGGCGTCTCGCCGGAAATGGTGGAGGCGGTCAAGTTCATGGAACAACTGCAAGCCACCGACGCGGAACTGGAACGGTTCCAAAAAGACGGTCGCCTGGGAGAATTCGCCAACTAACTGGGCTAACGCCCAGGGGTAGTAGGCGTATCTTATACGGGAAGCTGCAAACCACGGTGAGTTTGCGTTTCATACTCCGCCGCCGGAGGCAAATAGCGTAGCTATTTCGGGGAACGCTACGAGTTTGGGAACAATTGCATTTCAAACTTTTCCACCGGGCGTTGCCCGGTCGGCGAGGCGTCGGCCAGGCAAGCGCCTGGAGGCAATGCAGAAAAAATTTAGACAGGATTTACGAGATAACGATCAGAGGGTTTAATTAAACGTTTGGCTGTTTAAATTATTTATCCGGTTGATCCTGTTAATCCCGTCAAAGTTTTAATCTTTTTGACGGACTGGAGAAATTATGAAAGTTAAATTGATCGGCGTCGCTCTGGTTCTTTTGATTGTCGGCTGGACCTCTACCTTGTACTCCTTTGGATTGGGAGACATTTTCAAGGAGGTCGATAAAACCCGCAAACAGGTGGAGAAAGCGACGACTCCGCCGTCCGTTCCGAAAGTCAATGTGCCGAAAGCTCCCACTGCGCCCAAGGTCCCGAGCATTGCGCCGTCGAGCGCGGCTCCCGCAACTGCCCCGGCTAAAACAGGCGGCGGGGGATTGGTCGGGTTGGGGGAAAGCTTTGGATTGATCGATAAAAGAACCGCGAACATCGCCCGCGGCGCAACGGATACGCTTCAGTCGCTTGAGCCGATCGGCTACGACGAGGAGCGTACGCTGGGAAGCGCGCTGGCGCTCAAGGCGCTCGCTAAATTCGGCGGGGCCTACCACAATCCGCCCCTGCAAAAATACATCACGCTCGTCGGGGCTTCCGTCGCCAGCGTCTCGGATCGCCCGGACATCCCGTATTATTTTTCCATCCTGAACACCGAGGATCCCAACGCCTTCGCCGCTCCGGGCGGGTATATCTTCGTCAGCCGCGGCCTCTTGCGCCTGGTAGAAAATGAAGCTCAACTCGCCGGGGTTCTGGGCCACGAAGTCGCGCACGTTTCGGAAAAGCACGCCCTGGAAACCCTGCAACGCGGTAAAACCCTGCAGGGCGTCGGCAAGTTGTCCAGCGCGGCGATGGGTAAAAATTCCTCCCAGTTCGGCAAATTGATCGACGAGATTTCGGACACGCTGTTCACCAAAGGGCTGGACAAAGGCCTGGAGTACGACGCCGACCGCCTGGGCATGGAATACGCCGACCGCATGGGCTATTACCCCGGCGGACTCAAGGATTTTATGCGCATCCTGGCGATTTCCAAACCCACGCGCTCCCTGTTCCTGAGCACCCACCCCTCGCCGCGCGACCGCTACGCCAAAATGAAGATCCTGTTGGGCAAGTACCAGTCCGCTTCCCTGAATCCGAAGCTCACGCAACGTTATAAAGGGCTCACCCAGGGAAAACTGTGAGCGGCAACCGGATTTTTCGGGAGGAATTGCCCGGCGAGAAAAAGACTCTCATCAACCTGGCAGTCACGGGTTATCTGATCGCCGCTTCCTGCCTGGGCTATACCGCCTGGTTTCTTTACGTGCAACTGGGGCAGATCAAAAAACTTTTGGGAACCATGAACCCGGATTTTTTAACGACGGAACAGTTCAACCTGATCCGCGACCGGCTGGCGGGGAGCGTGGAGCAACTTTCCAACGAGATGATCGGACTGGCGATCATCGGCACGATCTTCTGCGCGATTTCCGGAACCTACATGTTCAACCTGTTGATCCGTCC
>JAJDBD010000141.1 GCA_029261575.1 Nitrospinaceae bacterium
CATTCTCCCTTGTACCAACGTTCTGGCCGAAGACGACGTCGTCGAGGAGTTGAAGCCCATCCGGATTGAGGCGACTCGCGGTCCCCTGGCGAAGAAGGATTCGCCCTCCTCCATCACGGTGATCGACCGGGAACAAATCGAGCGAAAAGATTATATCAACGTGGAGGACATGCTCCGCGAGGAGCTGGGTCTTGACGTGGTGCAAAACGGCAGTCTGGGGTCGAACACCACGGTGTTCATGCGCGGCGCCGGGTCGTCGTCCACGCTGGTCATGGTGGACGGGGTTCAGGTGAACGCCAACACCACCGGAGCGTTTAATTTTGCCGACATTTTGCCGGACAATCTGGAACGTATAGAAATTTTGCGCGGTCCGCAAAGCACGCTCTGGGGCGCGGACGCGGTCGGCGGCGTGATCAACCTGGTCACCAAAAGGGGCAAAGGAAAGCCCACTCATTCCTTTTCATTTGAAGGCGGCAGTTTTTCCACCTTCAAGGAAAACGCGGCCAGTTCCGGCGGCACCGAACGGTTCGATTATTCGATTTCCGCGTCGCGCATCGACACGGAGGGATTCACTTCCGCCACCGATAAAAACGGCAACAACGAGGACGACGGCTATCAGAATACCTCCGTATCATTAAGGACCGGTCTCAATTTCCTGGAAGACGGGCGGGCGGAATTTATCGGCCGTTACGTCAAAAGCCGCGTCGAGTTCGACGAGTTTTCGTTTGGTAGCGGTTTTTTTGTGGATGGGCCTCCCTACAGCAGAAGCGAATCTTTTTACATCTCGGCGCCTATCGAAAAATCCATCACCGACTGGTGGGACGTCCGGTTCAATCCCAACATGGCTTACGACGAGTTTCGATCGCGAAACCAGACGGCGCTGGCAAACTCCGATATCTTCAACCGAACCTACACGCTCGATTTGCAAAACACGTTTAACTTTTTAAAGTTTTACAGCGTGATCCTGGGCGGCGAATATCAATTGCGCAACGGGGTGAGCACGGGCGGTTCCATCGACGAGGACCTGGAAAACCAGAGCGTCTACCTGCAGGGAATTTTCAACTATCATGAAAAGCTGGTGTTGACCGGCGGGTTCCGCTACGACGCGAACCATCCGTTTGAAAACGCTTTGACCCACAAGTTTGAAGGCGCCTACCGGTTCAACAAGTGGGGGACGCGGGTTCGCGCCGCGTGGGCCACGGGCTTTCGGGCTCCCACGATCAACGACTTGTTCTTTCCCGGATTCAGCAATCCCGATTTAAAACCCGAAGAAAACGAAAGTTGGGAAGCGGGGTTTGATCAAAGTTTTCTGAACGGGAATATCGTCGTCAGTTCGGTTTACTTCGACCAAAACTTCGACAACCTGATCCAGTTCAGCTCCGTCACCTTCCTTCCGGAAAACGTCGCCAGCGCCAAATCAAAAGGCGTGGAGACCAGCGTGCAGATAAAACTTGTCGATGATTTCCGGCTGAAGATCAATCACACTTGGAACGACACGTTCAACAAGGCCACCAAACGCAGACTGCTACGCCGGGCGGAACACAAGTGGCACGCGAACATTCAGCGCGACTGGAACAAACTGAGCGCTTTGTTGGGCTTTACTTTCAAGAGCGATATCGAGGACTTTTCGGCAAAGGCGGACGCGCTTTTCGTAACGCGCGTGGCGGCGAGTTACAAGTTGAACAAGCATTTAAAGTTCACGGTGCGCGGCGAAAATATCTTCGACGAGGAATATGAAGAGATCGTCGGCCTGGGAACGGCAGGCGCTGCAGCGTATGCGGGCTTTACGGTGACTTACTAATATTTCTTTATTCTTCGTTTAATAGTTGAAGGACTTTTTCCGCGAATTGTCGCGCGGTTCCCGGTCCGCTTGCGGTCACGATTCCATCGCTTGTCGCCAGGGGTTGGTCGACGCTGGAGACGCCCATGTTATGCAATTCGCTCAAGGTTTTTTCGTCTTCCGGCGCGGCGCAGTCTTCCGTCAACAATGACGCTTTGGCGAGCGCAACCATCCCGGCGCCCAGACCGCCGATAATTTTCCCGGCGCGATAATGGTCCGTCAGGATTTGCGGAACGATCGGGTCGTTCCAAAGGGATTTGGAAGCGCCCTTGCCGCCGGTCAACAACACCGCGTGGTATTTCCCGACGACTCCCGCCTGCTTGTTCCAATCGACGATATATCCGTCGGGTTGAAACCGGTTCCGGTTCATGCCAACGGCTTCGGCGCCCGTTTTGGAAAGGACGACCACGCGCAACCCCGCCGATTTTAAAACCTCGAGAACGGGAAACAGTTCTTCCTCGCAAAACTGGTTGCTCGGCATTATCACCAAAACATTTTTTTTCTCGAGTGGCATGGCGGGGAAAGAGGTTGCGCGGGCGGTTATTATTTTTGGGGAGAAGGGTCGATATTAATCGCCGCTCACTTGATTGCGAGGAATCCCTCAAAACAAAGATATTTAAATACGGTGATAATATCCTGGAATCCGGCGCGCTTGAGCAGGTCAATATTTCCCTGGGTGGAAAACGGTTCCAGCCGCCCCTTCAGGCTTCTGGTTTTGGCGATTATTTCCTCCGGCGAGTAATTGTTTTCCAATTTAAAGTCGACGTAGAGAGTGGTCATGAGGTCCTGAAACCGGGCGTCGCAACCCCGGACTTTTTCGAACAGAACAAACGCGCCGCCCCAATTCAGAGAGTTATAAATATTGTCGAACAAGCGCTGTCTCAATTTTGGAGGAATGAACTGGACGCAATAATACGAAACCAGAAAATCGGTCTTGTCAAAATCGTACAAGACTGCGTCGGCGGCTTCGACACTGATATTGGGGCTGACCGGCAAGTTTTTTTTCGCCTGGGCGACCATGTCCTTGCTGGAATCGAGGCCCACCCATTTGACGTCTTCCTTCAGTTCGTTGTGCTGGATCAGTTTTTCCAGCAACCTTCCCGTTGAAACGCCGATTTCATAAACGGTGGAATCATCCTGGATGAAAAAATCGCTCAATTTGCAAACGAGTTCCTGTCCGGTTTCGTACATAGGGACGGAACGCCTGATATGATCGTCGAAGGTCTTGACAGCTTCCCCGGAAAAATTCCAATTCGCGTTCTGGGTGACAATGTTGTCTCCGACGCTGGCGTTTGATTCAAGAGTCATGCTTCTCCTCCGTTGCGCGTTAAAGGCGAAAAAATTACAGAATCATTTTCTGGAGAATGGTTGCCGGGCTATTTTTCATCAATCAATATCCAAAATTGTGGCGCCAAACCATTCGCTAGTCAAATCAAAGGATTACAGGGGTGGTTTGCTGGGCGGATGAGTCAAGGGCCTGCTATCACAACGGGGTCGCTGATTTTTATTTTACTGGCGCCGTACTGATTGGAAAGCCCAAGGTTTTTTCTGTCCTCTTCGTTGCCGGGCGGAAGCTTGAGGATGGGTAGAATGAAAGGTCTTTCCCCCGAGCCGTCTTTTAAAGTCATGGATCGATTCTCCAGGTCAGCCGTTAAACCGCTTTCGGAAATAAAATAAAAAAGGCTGATCATGCCTTTGTCAAAAGGCGAATGAAACGCTTCCCTTATTTCCCGGCACCCCGGTGGTACCTGTCCTCCACGCCCAAGGAGCTTGCCGTCCAGCGCCAACCGATAATAAGTTTTGAGTCCGGGCGCCAAAAAACTGCAAATCTTGAAAGAAATCTTTAAGGAATTCCCGGAGGCTTTTTTATCCGCTTCATAAAACGAAACCCCCGTTGTATTGTCGCTCAAATAAGAAACGCGATGCAGTTTCTCTTGATGAACCGAAACCCAGGGAGACAATTTATAACCAGGGGCCAAAGTGGGGGGTGGATTTTCCTTTAACAAATAAAAGCCGCACAGAAGGAGCGAGAGGGACGTCGCTAATAGAGTCGCTCCACTCCGTTCCGTAATTCCGGAGAATTTGTTCAGGAAGTTTTTAGGCGTAGGGAAAAGTATGAGCGTGGATTCTCCGGAAGGTTGCAAAGGGAGCTTCATGGTCAATATCAGGTGCAGGGAGAAAGCCAGAAAAAACATGTTGAACGGAGTGATAGGAGCGCGGAAGCGGAACGTTCCAAAGATCAGCAGGGAGGTTGCCAGCATTTGAATGCCAACGGCGCTCAGCATCAAGGTTTTATGAGAGGCCGACGAGGCGCGGGTTTTAACAAACAGGTACAACCCCGCCCCGACAAAAAAGTAAATATAAAATTGCATGTTTGCGCCGATGAACGTTTCCAAGGACAAGTGTATAGGCGTTAAATACACCCCGGTGGGATCCAGCAAAAATCCTGGGATTTCGGAAATTAATTTTGCCCCGACCAGGGTCGTCGTTTTGATCGGTTCTTTAATGAAGACCCGCAGGGATTCACCCGGCTCCTGAAATGGATTGAACCCTGTATCGATCAATTCCTTTGCATAAGGATTGCTGTTGTAGTTCCAGGTACTGGTGGAATTGTATTGTTGCGCGTCGCGGCCCAAGGGAATCCATTTACCGTAATGGTCGTAATACATAAGGTTCATGGGGAGAAGGGCGAGCAGGAAACCGGCGCCCACCCAACAAATCCCATGAAAAACGCTTCGATAGTTCCCGGATTTTTTAAGCAGGCCGACGGCTAAATAAGCCCCAACAAATATGAGGAAGAAAATAGATTCCTGACCAAAATAAAAAGCCGCGCCCATGGCGGCGCCCAGGCCGACGAACTTGATTTTTTTTGGAGAGTCTTCCGACCCCAGCGCCAGAACGACGATGAGAGGAAGCAGGAGAGCCAAAGGCGCGGCGCGGTTGACGACGACGGAATAATGAATGGATAAATGAGACGTCGCGGTTGCCAACCCCGCCAGAAATGCCATCCGGGGATAGCCTAGTTTTCGGGTCAGCCAGTAAACCAGAATCGGAATCAAAGAGCCTACCGTAGCCTGGGAATACAACGCCGTCCCCACTGAAGGCCCGAAAAGAAATAGAAAAAAGGAAAGGTACAGAGCGTAAAACGGGCCATGCCAAAAATTGACTCCGTCCAGGTCTCCTCGGGCAAAAGCCAGGGCGGATTTAAAATACGTGGGACCGTCCGCGGCGAACCCTGCGGCCTCCTTGGGAATGTTCGCAAAAAAGTCGGCGTACCACATGCGGAACAACAACCCCACAAACAAAATCACGCTAATTTCGAACGCGGGACGTTGGAAGAACTTTTTTATGGCGTCCGGATTAAAGTTCTGCGAGACGCCGTGTTTTAAAAGGCACAAGGCGCCCGCCAGAGCGAGGTATCCCAAATGGGCTTGCGGAGCTATTGAATAAACGTAGGGGAGGGCCAGGGAAAACGGGGCGGCTAACTCCCAAACTCTGACGCCTGAAGAAAGCCCTTTTTTAATAATTTGCAGGGACCAGGCGTAATAAAGGACAAAGCCCAAAAGCAATACCGCACGGTCAAATTGCGCGATATAGGGAATGGGCTCTCCGCGCGGCGGGAACAGGGAAAAACCGTCGGTGGTCTCTCCCGTGTGCGTCAACAAAAGTAAATAGAGGTGATAAAAAAACGCGCATTTTAAAAAATGCAACGTTTCCTCCCGGTTCCGGGGAGCCGCCTGAAGTTTTTTGAGGAAGCTCCAAAATAAAAATGCGCATCCCCAAAAATTAACGGGGAATATTATTTTGTTGTGGATGGCGTACCAGACGGAGGCTTTGTAAAAATAGTGGGAAAACCGGCTCTGCCCGTATTCTCCATCCAGAACCAGGTAACTGGAAAGCAGGACAAAAAGAAGCGCGGAAAAAATTTGGAAAGGGGCCTTGAGTTTAATGGAAAATTTCATTCAAAAATTTCGGGAATCCGGGCGACCGCATTTCCATGAAAATCACGACGCAATTATCAGGCATGAATCACCTATTTCTTGGGGCGTCAAATCTCGGTTTGTTTAAGGGTCGGGTGGTTTTGGGGGCCATATGATGTTAGCGCGACTCTGGACGGGGTTGTGGTTGTAAGCGGGAGCGGTAGATTCTTGATTTACGAAAACATTTCGGTCAGTAGATTTTTAACCACCCTTACGGTGGCGGGGCCGACTTTGCCGAGTTTTTTAATCAACCGTTTTTTGTCAACCGCCCTGATTTGGTCTAGCGCCACTTCTCCTTTTTTCTTATTAAAAGTCAGCTTAGCGCGGGTGGGATAGTTCCGGCGCTTCGTGGTCATGGGCGCTACGAGAACAGTACTCAAATGCCGGTTCATTTCATCTGGGGAAACCACCAAGCAGGGCCGCGTTTTCTGCATCTCGGAGCCTACGGTAGGATCTAAAATGATCAGGTGAATCTCGAATTGTTTTACCAAACCCATTCCTCATTATCGAATTCATTTTGGAATTCGGCCATGAGCGGTTTGTTGTCGTCGCCTGATTTCAGTTTGCGGATGAACTTTTCTTCCCAACCATCCCGGGGTTTTTTGTTGGCGGAAAGGACCAGGCTACCGTTCCGGATCTCCAGATTCGCTTTGTCTTCAAAACCGCATTCCTGGAGAACCTTCGCGGGAATGATCACGCCCTTTGAATTGCCGATTTTTGTAAGCAAAAGTAACACCTCGTCCGCTCCTATAGTTATAACAATGTTATAACATTAAATCCGGCTTGAATAAATGCGATTTTGGACTCTCATAATGAGTTGTCATTAGGAGGTAAGCCGGTCACTTCGATTTGTACTTCTGCCATTCGCCCCAGCCGACCAGGCCCAGTCCGATCGCCATCAATGCGGAGGGCGCCAGCATGTGCTCCGAGCTTTGCAGAAAAAGAACGAGCATGATCAACACCCCCGACATGGCCACCACCAGGCCCGTATAAACGTTGGTGAGTCCCGTCGCGAAAGTTTCCGGGTCTCTGAGTTCCTTTTTTATTTCCGGTCTTAACTCGACTTGCCACATAGGCGGATTGGCTCCTCGTTGGTTTTGGGCAGAACCTCGTTCAGGCTTCCGGATCGAAATCCCTCCAGGTCCAAAGTCGCGTATTTAAATCCCAACTCCTTCAACCGGGCGGACGTTTTTTCCATATAGCCGCCTTGAAGGAATCGGGCCAGGTCCTCTTTTCCCAATTCGATCCGGGCCAGGTTTTCATGGTGTCGCACCCGGACCTCGCGAAAGCCTAACGATAGCAGAAAGTCCTCCGACTTTTCAATCCGCTCCAGTTTTTCCGGCGTCACCGCCTGACCGTAGGGAATCCGGGACGACAGGCAGGCGAGGGCGGGCTTGTCCCACGCGGGCAGGCCCATTTCCCTGGCCAGCGCGCGGATTTCATTTTTATCCAACCCCGCGTCCACCAGCGGACTCGCAATATTTCCCTCGCGGGCGGCGACCAGGCCCGGGCGATGATCTCCGAGATCGTCCAGGTTAGCGCCGTTGGCGATATGCTCTATTCCCCGCTCGTCGGCCAACGCCTTCAGTTTGGAATACAAATGCGACTTGCAGTAATAACAGCGGTTGGTCGGATTGCCCATGTACTCCGCCGATTGCATCTCCTCGGTCTCGACGGTCAAGTGTTCCGCGCCGATCCATTGGGCCAATTCACGGGCGGCCTCCAGTTCTCTGGCGGGTAGGCTGCTGGAAACCGCCGTGACGGCCAGGACGCGGTCTCCCAAAACCCGTCGCGCGACGGCGAGTAAAAACGCGCTGTCCACGCCGCCGGAGAACGCCACGATCAGGCTTTTCATTTCTCCCAGAATGGATTCCAGCCGGACTTGTTTTGCTTTTAATTTTTCGTCCATGATTTTTCCATAAAAAAACCGGGAACAGTTTTCAACCACTGCCCCGGCCAGAGTACCTCCGGAGGTAACGGTTCACGATTGACCGGAGCGCCTCCGGAGGCAACGGTTCGCGATTGAGAGCTTTCTGTCAATTCAAACTCTCACCTTCCGAATATTCATTTTTGCGTTGGAAGATACAAACGCACCCAATA
>JAJDBD010000142.1 GCA_029261575.1 Nitrospinaceae bacterium
TCCGGACCGCCCCGGAACGTTATTCTTTTTGGAGCACAAAAAAATCCGCGCGCCAGGAAACCAAATCCGAGATGCGACAGAGCGTCCGGGAGAGCAACCAGGAAAACCGTATCTTCAAAGAGTCCGGCGCCGCCAGGCAAGCGCCTGGAGGCAGATAGCGTAACGTTTAGGGGGAAACGGTTCAAGTTTCGGCGAGCGTGCAACTCAAACCTTTTCCACCGGGCGTTGCCCGGCCAGGCAAGCGCCTGGAGGCAGAGTAGGCGAGCTTTAACGGGGAATGCCATAAGTCAGGGTGAGCCTGCATCTCGAATGTAATAGCGAAAGAACGAAAGGTCGAGAGTTTGGATTCCAGATTGAAAAGAAACTTTTCAACCGCCAACCGTTACCGCCGGCGGTACGCCGGGGGCCGAGAGGGGCATTTTCTTCCGCATGGGTCTATTATATAAGTAAGGAAAGTGAAACGCCGTCCGACTTGATTATGGATACCGATGTTAACGAACCCGGTAACGATCATGCTCGATACCAAAAAAGAACTCCGCCGCCGGGACGACGTGGCGCTCAAAGCCCCGGACCTGGACCGGATCGCGATCAACCTCGGATCGCACCGGCTGTTGGAGCAACTGCTCCGCGAAAATCCGCAACTTAAAGAAATTTTGTGCGGCGCACAAACCAGCGACGAAGCCTTGACCGCCATGGAAACGTGGGCGACGTCCCTCCTGAAGCGCTGTCCGCAGGCCCTGAAATACCTGGATAGCGAACGTCCCGGACGCGAGGCGTTTGAAGCGTTGAGCTGGCGCGACTATGCCGCCATTCGCTTGACGGACTACATAAAAAACGCGGGCAAGGAGTACGAGGATTTAAACCTGCGCGGCGAAATCGCCGTCAACAATCCCGTCAAAATGCTCTGGCTGGCGGCAAAGTCTGGGAAGGGCGGCGCGAAACCGTATTTCTTTGAAGACATGATTCATCTGTTCCGCCAGTTGAGCGGCAAAAGCGAGCGCTCCCTGCCATCGCGCCAACGGGTCGAGGAGTGGATGCAACGCTGGCCCTCTGGACTCGACCCCCGGATCGTTGAATTGCGGGAGCAAAATAAAAAGCGCATTCTGAACCTCATTGTCGATCAAATAGAAAATCAGGAACGCCCCAATCCAAATTATAAATTTGATCCCGGCGCAACGCGCGAACAAAAATTCGCGAAGGCCTTGGAGTGGTGGGACGACTGGCATTTTCATCTGAGCTTCGCCGTGCGGTCGCCCGACATGCTGAACGAAATGTTGGACCGGTCGCTCGACCCGGACACGATGAAGCTGTTGTACAGCGCGGAGAAAGTCGGCATCCCTTTTTTCGTGAACCCCTACACCCTTTCCCTGCTCAATGTGGACGCGCCCGATTATGCCGTCGGGGCCGACCTCGCCATCCGTGATTACGTTCTTTACAGCAAACAATTGATCGAAGAGTTCGGCCACATCGTGGCCTGGGAAAAGGAAGACCAGGTCGAGCCGGGCAAGCCCAACGCCGCCGGTTGGCTCCTGCCGACGCGTCACAACGTCCACCGGCGTTACCCGGAAGTCGCCATTCTGATCCCGGATACGGTAGGCCGCGCCTGCGGGGGACTCTGCCAGTCCTGCCAGCGCATGTACGATTTCCAAAGCGGCCATTTGAATTTCGATTTAGACAAACTGCAACCGAAAGAAACCTGGCCGGAAAAACTGCGCCGCCTGATGGACTATTTCGAAAACGATTCGCAACTGCGGGACATTTTAATCACCGGCGGCGACGCCCTGATGAGTTCCGACAAATCGCTCGCCGAAGTGTTGGAGGCGATTTACCAGATGGCGCTTCGCAAGATCGCGGCGAACCGGTCGCGTCCCGACGGTAAAAAATTCGCCGAGATGGTGCGCGTCCGCCTGGGCACGCGGCTTCCCGTCTACATTCCGCAACGGATCACCGACGAGTTGACGCGGATCCTCGCGGACTTCAAGGCCCGCGCTTCCAAAATCGGCGTCCAGCAATTTTGGGTGCAGACCCATTTCGAATCGCCCATGGAGATCACGCCGGAATCGCGCGCCGCCGTCGGCAAGCTCGTCTCGGCGGGCTGGACGGTTACCAATCAGCATGTGCTGACGACGGCCTCTTCGCGCCGGGGGCATACTGCGAAACTGCGAAAGGACCTGAACGCCATCGGTGCGCTCGGTTATTACACGTTCACGGTGAAGGGTTACATGGAGAACCAGCACAACTTCGCGACCAACGCGCGCGCGGTTCAGGAGCAGATGGAGGAAAAAATTTACGGCCTGGTTTCGGAGAAGTTTTACGACCGGATCCGCGAATTTCCGCTCCATGCGGAGAACATGGCGGAAAATATTGCGGACCTTTTAAAAGACGCGGACCTGCCTTTTTTATCCACCGACCGCAACATATTAAATCTGCCCGGCGTTGGGAAGAGCCTGACCTTCCGCGTCGTCGGGCTTACCCGTTACGGGCGGCGCATTCTGGAATTCGATCACGACGCCACGCGGGCGCACAGCCCGGTCGTCGACAAAATGGGCAAGGTGACGATCATCGAATCAAAACCCGTTGGCGAGTACCTGTGGCAACTGGAGGCAACCGGCGAAGACGTCGCCGAGTACGAAAACGTTTGGGGCTATTCCATGGGCGAGACCGAACCGCGCCTGCCGATCTACGAATACTGCTCGCCGCAGGGGCAGTAGATGAATCTTATTCGGGTAAAGTCACTGACGAGGGCGCCGCCAGGCAGGCCCCCGGGGGCAGTTAGTGTAACGTTTAGGGGAAACGCTGCAAATAACGGTGAGCTTGGCGTCTCGAATGTAATAACGAAAGAACGAAAGGTCGAGAGTTTGGATTCCAGATTGAAAAGAAACTTTCCAATCGCCAACTATCGGGTCCAGCGGCACGCTGGTTCGCTATCGTCTTCTTCGGCTGCCGGTGATCTCCCGCATGTTTGCCATTTCCAGATTGAAAAAGAATTCAGGACGCGTGTTTTCCAACACGCGATAGGTGATCGGCGCGCATCGTTGAATAAACGCCAACTGCATCCCCACCATGCGCCATTGGCCGTGCGCGACAAAATTGTTTACATTCAGCGCGTAGTGCACTTGCTGAAATTCCTTCTGGAAACATTCCTCGTGATGTTCGTTGACGTAAAACGGCGTCTCCTGCGATCCACGCGAGACCATCTTGCGTTTGAATTTGTAGAAGAGGCCCATGGCGTTTCGCCCCATTGAATGGTAGGTGGGCAGGTTTTCCCGGACCTTGGCGTAATGTTCGCACACCTGGACATTGCTTAGATTGAGGAGGTTGCGCAGTCCCGTTCCATGTTCGGCCAAAAAACTCTCCGTCAGGTGCTGGCCCAAAATGGCCATGTCAATCGAACCGCCTTCCCACTGCTTGTTTCCCGACACCACGGTGGAATGGTTGCCCGGCATGGAATGGAGTTTGACGTCGGTCGTGCCGTTGGGTTTCATCTGGACCGCCTTGAAGGTGAACCGGGTGTCGTTTTCCTGAATGATCGCGGCGTAATTTTTCACGTTGGATTTGATAGTGGTCCGCAGTTTTTTCCATTGACCAAATCCCGGAACCGGGTCGACGGCGAAAATATTGACCTTGATGGTTTCGCCGTATTCTTTATACATGGCGTTGGCGACCATGTGGCAAGTCACTCCGCCCCGGCTCCAACCGGCCATGTTCACGACTTCCGGGAGTTCGCCCGAATTTCCCAGGCTATCCAATTGATACATCGCCACCTTGACATTGTCCTCCCAGCCTTTGCCCGTAAGACTTCCTCGTATCCCGCTGGTTCTATTGATCCAGGATTTTTTCCTGCCGGTTTCTGGATTGAAGGTGCCCGGCCGCATCTGCGGGGAGAGCGAGTTCATGCCGTACTGGTATCTCACTGTTCCATCAGAACCCGTGATAGGATTGTCCCGCTGTGGACCGAAGTACTCCAGGTTGGAGTTGGGACTGCTCCCCGGCCCGGCGTTGATCATCCAGTCGTCGCCTTCGTCGCCTTCCGTCCGGGCGGCCAGGTCGGCGATCAGTTCCGTGCGGTTGTTGCGATTGAATGCGGTTCCGCAATTGTATATGGTGAAGACTCTGGGCATGACGCTTTCTCTCCGCGAATTTTTTGGATGCAATAGTGTACTTTATTTCATGCCATGAAACAATATAGTTATTAATAAAACAATATGTTAGTGGATGCCTCCCTGTCCGGCCAATTCCAGAATTCTTTTTATAAACCACCGAATCTTAATTTAAAACTTAAAGAAAACGGGTTTTACTATCATAAAAATACAAAATTTTGTTGATCGCTAACAAATTCTGGGCTATCACTAATCAAAATTAATGGGTTAAATAAAGCGCTATGACCGATACGATAAAAAATATCTGGGCGATTGTGGAAACGGCGGAGGGGGAACGGGAACCAAAACCCAAACCCGTCAGTTTCGAGGTTTTGAACGCCGCGCAAAAGCTTGCCGCTCAAACCGGCGGCCAAACAACCGCTGTGTGCCTGGGCGCGGAGGCGCCTTCTTCGACCGAGGAGCTGTTTCATCACGGCGCGGACCGCGTTCTGGTCTTCAAGCATCTCGCGCTCGGGGCGTATATCAGCTCGAACGCGCTGGTCGCTCTGGTACCGCAGATTAAAAAACATGCGCCCGACCTCGTTCTCCTACCCGCCACCATCCATGGCAAGGAGTTGGCCTCTGCCCTGTCCGCCGCGCTGGACGTCGGCATGGCCGCCGACTGCGTCGGG
>JAJDBD010000143.1 GCA_029261575.1 Nitrospinaceae bacterium
AGGTCAGGTTGCCGAAATCTTGAGGGCGGATTTTATCCAGCCAGTCTTTCCACTGCTTGGAGTCCCTGGGGTCGGCCTTGGCGTTCGGGTCCTGGGAGGGGATGTCCAGGCTCTTGGCGGCTTCGATGACTTTTTCCTCGACAAATATCGGAGCCTTCATCCTGAGGGCCAGGGCGATGGCGTCGCTGGGGCGCGAGTCGATATTCAGAAGGTTGCCGGAAGAAATCAGTTGGATGACGGCGTAAAAGGTGTTGTCCTTCAACTCGCTGACCAGGATGTGTTTGACTTCGGCTTTCATGTCCGAAATCAAGTTGCGCATCAGGTCGTGCGTCATGGGTCGGGGCGTGGAAATTTTTTCGATTTCCAAGGCGATGGCGTTGGCTTCAAAAAATCCCACCCAGATGGGCAACGCTCGTTTGCCCGCCATGTCTTTTAAAATAATAATCGGCATGTTGGTGAGGGGGTCCAGCGTCAATCCTTCGACTTTCATTTCTACCACGACATTACCTCGCAACAAATTACGGTTGTGTCCCGTTACCGCTCTACTTTGGGCCAATTATCATTTAAATCAGAATAGTTAAACGCAGGGAACTTGTCAATGCTCTTTCCCGGCTCCGATGGGTGGAGGCTTGTTATTCCGGCGCGGGTTCAGAGCTTTTTCAGATTCTGCACGAAATCCCGGAGCCGTTCTTGAACCGCCTCGGGAATTTCGTTGGCTTTGATTGATTTACGCGAAACCACCGTGGTGGCTTTGTAGGTTTTCAAAAAGGAAATGCACGGCGGGCAATCCGAAAAATGCTCTTCCAGGGAGGCGGAGGTTTCCTTGGGCAAGGTTCCCTCGCTGTAATCATATAAAAGGTCGAGACATTCTTTGCAACAGATCATTTTTTTTGCGTTTCCTTGGAGTGATATTCTTCAAAATAGTTGGAAAGCTTCTTCCTCAAAAACAGGCGCGCGCGATGCAGGCGGGATTTAACCGCCGGGACCGAAAGGTCCAGTATTTCGCCCACTTTTTCCGTGGACAGCCCGTCCACGTCCCGCAAGATAAAAACCACTTTTTCTTTTTCCGGGAGTTGGTCCACGGCTTTCCCGATGTTCTCCCGGGTTTCGTTTGAAAACGTCAGGGTATCCGCGCTTTCCGACCAGTCCTTGATTATTTCCTGGTGATACCCGGAATTGTTGAACGCGGGAAAAGTTTCTTCTATGGAGACGAGCTTGTCCTTTTTCCTGCTCCTCAGCTTCATGTACGAAGCGTTCAGGGTGATGCGGTACACCCAACTGGAAAACGCCGACTTGCCTTGAAAGGTGTCTATTTTCCGGTACAAGGTCAGAAGCACGTCCTGGGTCACGTCCTCCGCGTCCATCTGGTTGCGCGTCAGGTTGAACGCCAGGGAATAAATCTGCCTTTGAAAAATAGCGGCAATGTCCTCAAAAACTTCCAGATTGCCCGCCTGAAACTCGCGGACGAGCTGTTCCTCTCGTTCTTTATCCTCGCTCGCCATTCGGTAAATCCCGTTGTTTAGTCGGAGTCCAGGACCCCAATCGATCCCAAGATTGGATTTGGAATCTACTGAACAGCCTTTATATAGGGTTAGGATGCTTATTGCAAAAATTTTGATTCGAGAATATTCCAAAAAATCTGAATCAGGACCATGGTTTGGACAAAAGCGACTCATCCGCACCTAGGACGGTTTTCCATCTATAGCTTGATAACAGCCATCTTATCTTGCGTCATATCATGCATTGTATAGCCGATACCACCCGTGTTATAGCCAGACTGGCGGCGGCCCGCGAAGGGCGCCCAGTCCACGCGGAACGCCGTATGATCGTTGACCATGACGGCGGAGGCGTCCAGCTCCCGCACGGCTTTCATCGCGACGTCGAGATTTTTGGTAAAGACGGAGGCCTGAAAGGCGAAAGGCAGGGCATTGGCCCGCTCTATCGCCTCATCCATATTGTCATAGCCGTAAACGCATACGGCGGGGCCAAAGATTTCCATGGTAGAGACTTTGGCGTCTGTCGGCGGATTTAAAAGAACGGTGGGCGCATAGGCGGTTTCGCCCAGCTTTTCTCCTCCGGATAAAATTTTGCCTCCACCCGCTCTGGCCTCCTCAATCCATTCGGCCACGCGGTCCACCTCGCGCGGGCGGATGAGAGGTCCGCATTCGGTTTTTTCCTCTATCGCATTACCGACCACCAGTTTGGACGCGCCATCGGCCAAGGCTTGCGCAATCTCTTCCGCCTGTTTTTTGGCTACAAAGATACGTTGGACAGACACACATACCTGCCCGGAATGGTAAAACCCACCTTTCAAAAGGCTGGGGATCATAGAGTCAATATCAGCCCCGCTGTCTACGATTACAGGGGCCGCGCCTCCATGCTCCAGCGCGCAGCGCGTTCCCGGCGCAAGCTTGGAGCGCAACATCCACCCCACCTTGGCCGAGCCGATGAAGCTGAAGAACGCCACGCGGGGGTCCGTGACCAGTTTTTCTGCCGTAGGGATATCGCAGGCGACAAAACGGCACCATTCTTCCGGCAGTCCCGCTTCATAGAGAATATCGACAAACGCCTTGCAGGATAGCGGCGTATCGTCCGCCGGTTTGACTAGAACCGGGCAACCCACGGCGACAGCCGGGGCGACCTGATGCACGATCAGGTTGAGCGGGTGATTGAAAGCAGAGACAGCCGCCACCGGACCGATTGGCTCGCGCGTGGTAAAGGCCATGCGCCCGGCCCCGGCCTCTGTAAGGTCCATCGGGATTTCCTTGCCCGCCAGGTGGGAAAGTTCCTTGACGCACAACCCCACCCCGTCGATCGCGCGCGTCACTTCCACCCGAGCGTCGACCAGCGGCTTGCCGCCTTCATTGGCGATTTGAAAGGCCAGTTTCTCAAACTGTTCTTCCATTATTTTGGCTGTCTTTTTCAGGATATCAATGCGGCGGTACGCCGGGAGCCAGTTCCTGCGATTTCGGAACAAGTCGTGCGTAATTTCCAGATAGTTATCGATCATGCTCCAGTCAGTTATCGGAACGGAGCCAATGGCTTTCTGGTCATAGGGGTTGACGACTTCAAGCGCGTCCCGCGCTGTTTTGATTTTTGGCTTTTCCTTGCTCATATCAAACATACCTTTGCAGCCAGTTCGTCTATCAGGACTTTCTGGTTTTCGGAATAATCGACCGGCAAATCCACCAAGTGAACCCCGCCTGCCTTAAAAGCTTTCTCAAAGGTCGGGACGAGGTCTTCCGCAGACTCAACGCGACGCCCGGTCGCGCCATAGCTGTTCGCATATTGCACAAAGTCCGGGTTGCCAAATTTAAGCCCCCAGTCCTGGAAACCCGCCCCAGCCTGTTTCCACCGGATCATGCCATAGGAACTGTCGTTCAAAACCGTGACAACAAGATTGAGCCCGAGGCGCACGGCTGTTTCCAACTCCTGGCTGTTCATCATGAATCCGCCATCGCCGCAAATCGCCATCACGCGCCGGTCGGGATACAACATGGCGGCCATCATCGCCGAGGGTAGACCCGCACCCATCGTGGCCAGCGCATTATCCAGCAGAACTGTATTTGGTTGATAGGCCTTATAGTTGCGCGCATACCAGATTTTATAAATCCCGTTATCAAGCGCGATAATATCCTGGTCTCCCATTACCTTTCTGGTATCGGCTACGAAACGTTGCGGGATGATAGGAAAACGCGGATCGTCCGCCCCCTCGACGATGTGAGCTTCAATTTCGCCGCGGATTTTTTCAAAATAGGAGGTATCGCATTGCACCTCGCCGCCGAATTTTTCTGTCAGGCGCGTAATGGAAGCCGCCAAATCCCCTACAACTTCAACTTGAGGGAAATAGACCTGATCGACCTGCGCGGATTTATAATTAATATGAATGACTTTTTTGCCGCCCTCTTCCATTAAGAAAGGCGGTTTTTCCACCACGTCGTGGCCGACATTGATAATCAGGTCGGCGCGTTCAATGGCGCAGTGCAAGTAATCGCCATCGGACAACGCGGCGGTGCCCAGGCAAAGTTCCGAGCGTTCGTCCACGACGCCCTTGCCCATCTGGGTGTTAAAAAACGGAATGCCCGTCGTATGGACAAAATCGCACAGGGCGCTACGGGCCTGTTTGCGGTTGGCGCCCGCGCCGATAAGCGTCAAAGGCATTTTGGCCTCTTTGATCAGCTTCACAGCGTCATCCAGCGTCGTGTCCCCGGCAACCGCATAATGACGCGGGTGCGGCGGCAGGACGGATTCATTCGTGTCTTCGGCGGCGATATCTTCGGGAAGTTCCAGCAGAACCGCGCCGGGGCGCTCTTCTTCCGCCATGCGGAACGCTTCCCGCACCAGCGCTGGGATCGTATTTCCATGCACAATCTGTTTCGACATTTTGCAGATGGGGGCAAACAGGTTGACAATATCGACAATCTGGAACCGGCCCTGTTTTGATTTTTTGATGGGCTTTTGTCCCGTGATCATAATCAACGGCATTCCGCCCAGATGCGCGTAAGCCGCCGGCGTTGTAAAATTTGTGGCGCCGGGTCCAAGCGTGGCCATACAAACGCCTGCCTTACCGGTCAAACGGCCGTAAGTCGCGGCCATAAAACCGGCTCCCTGTTCATGGCGCGTGAGGATCAGCTTGATTTTGGAGGTCCGCAAGGATTCCACCAAATCCAGGTTCTCCTCGCCCGGAACAGCGAAAATATGCTCCACCCCTTCCGCTTCCAGCGCCCGCACAAACAAATCCGAGGCTTTTGTTATTTTTAATGACTGACCCTGTTTTTTTGTCGCTGAACCCATTTCCCGGTCCTTTCTTCGTTAATTCAAGTAGCCTGGTAACGAAATGCGTTTACAGATTTAGACCTTTCAATGCGAAAGAATCTGGGCTTCCCGGTTAAGTACCACGAAGCGCCTTAACCTTACAGGGGATAGCCATGACGCGGAACAAATAAGTTATCAGAAGAAAGTTGATCTTTCCAGGTCTCGGTGAAACGCCAGGCAATACTGGTTTGCATTAGAACCTGTTCGGCCAGCAAACCGCAAATTACCTGTATGGGTTAACGCCGTTTAATTTATCTGTTATAATCGCCCGGCCGACCTTGGAAAAACGCGAAAGGGTTGGGCGAGGCTTTTGACAAAATCAAATAAGATCAATTAAATTAAGTATTTAAAAAGAATTCGGCTTGTGCTAAAATCTCTCCTTCACTAAAAATTTAAATTCCTGATTTACTAATCCGGACTTGCTAATTTAGAGATCATTGTATGAATCTGTTTCGTGGATTGATTCTGGTTTTGGGACTTTGCGTTCTGTTGGGCGCCTCCAACGCCTGGGCGGAGGAAAAGGAGTCGTCCAAAATCGAAAAGAAGTTGCAACTCAACAAAAAAAACCACTTTAAAAGATTTCAAAAAGGTTACAAGGATTTTGGAATCCAGGCCGGTTGGGGAGCGTCCGTCAATATCCCTCCAAATGTGGACCGTACGGACTGGGAGTATTTCTACTTGGCCCCCAACCTGAAGTGGAACCTCACCGGTCCCATCGGCAAATCGTTTTATCGCGGCAGTTTGTACTGGTATCAGGAATTGGCTGGATGGGCCGCCTACAATCCGGAAGACGCCTTTCTGATCTCCTATTCCCCGGTGATGGCGGAGTACAAGTTTTTATGGCCCAAGGCGGATTGGGCGCCCTATATATTCGGCGGCGGCGGGTTTGCGGGAACCAACATCAACGAAAAAAAACAAAGGGAAATCGCCACCAACTTTGAGTTCCTCCTGCACGCCGGAGTCGGTGTGGAGTTTTACAAAACCGAGAAAGGCGCCTTCTCCGTTAATTATCGTTTCTTCCATATCTCCAACGCGGGTTTCGAGTCGCCAAATATCGGGGTGAACTCCAACCTTTTCACCCTCGGTTATTCCTTTAAATAAGCGCTATAATGCAAGATTCATTGATTATTGGGGTTTTTTAATTTCCAGCCGCAAAT
>JAJDBD010000144.1 GCA_029261575.1 Nitrospinaceae bacterium
CACTGATCAGTTCGCTTGCGCATCTCGCCGTGGAACCCGACACAAAATGCTCCATCAAGCGTTCTTGTTTCTCCTTACTCAACCGGCTTTTTCGCATGCCCATACTGATAACATTTTCCCGTTATCTAGGACAGCCCCAAAATTTTAGTGAACGTGAAACCATTTAACATAAGAGGTCGCCTATTTGAAGGCTCAGCAAATTGAGTTTTATTTTTACCGGCGGGTCCAGCGGCACACTGGCGCCTACCGGGCGCGGATCAAATACACCGCGCCGAGGTAGTCGTCCGTCAGGTATAAATCCCCATTCGGGGCCTGCTCGAGATCGACGGGGCGGCCCTCGACGGCGTTGTCTTTCCGCAACCAGCCGGTGATGAAATCTTCGTGGGTAAGCGGCGCGCCGTTGGCGTCCAGTTTCAGGCGCACCACTTTATATCCCGCCGGGACCGACCGGTTCCACGAGCCATGAAACGCGATGAACAAACTATTGTCGTATTTCTTCGGCAGGCTCCCCTTCCGGTAAAACGCCAGCCCCAACGGCGCCATGTGCGCGGTGAACGTATGCGCCGGAATTTGGGTTTTATTGCAATCCATCCAGTGGCCGAATTCCGGGTCTGGGCGCCGGTCTTCGTAGCAATACGGCCAGCCGTAATGTTTTCCCTCTTCAATAATATTCAATTCCTCGCGGGGATGGTCGTCCCCCAGCCAGTCGCGCCCGTTGTTCACGCCCCATAACTTTCCGCTGTAAGGGGAAAACTCGATCCCCACCGAATTGCGCAGGCCCGAGGCGAAAATTTCGCCGTTCTTGCCGTCCAGGTCGTAGCGCGACACTGCGGCGCGCAGGGGATTGTCCTCCCGGCACACGTTGCAGGAGGAGCCGACGGAAAGGTACAAACGCCCGTCCTTGATTTTTATCGTGCGCGTGCTGTGCCCGCCGCCGGGGATGTCGTCGACGATGGTTTCCGGCGGACCGTACTCGTAGGGTTTGGCGCGGCGCTTCAGGCGCACGACTTGGTTTTCTTCGGCGACGTAGAGGTAGTACCCGGAATCCAGTTGAACGAACGCCAGGCCGTGCGGCGTGTCGCGTCCCTCTAAAATGACCGCTGTTTTGTCCGCTCGCCCGTTGCCGTCCCGGTCGGGCAGGGCGACGACGCGTCCGACCCGGTGTTGCGAGACGAACAGGATCCCCTGGTCGTCGAAGGCCATGTGCCGGGCCTTTTTGATCCCTGTTGCGAAAAGTTGAACGCGGACGTCCGGCGAAAATTTTAATTTCAACCCGCCCAGGCTTCCGGGTTGGGTATCGTCCGCGCAGGCGGAACCTGCGGCGGTAAACAGAAGCGTGAAAATCAAAAGAGCGTTTCGCATTTGAGGGCTCTCCAAAATTTAATTTACGCCAATTATAACGCAACCGCCGACGTTTTTATTCCAGCCTGGATTAAAAAATCTATTTTGTAAAATGGGGGTTGACCCTGTAAATAGTACAGGGTTTATATTCAAAATAAGGAGATTGTTTATGGAAGGTTTGACGCGGAGCGAAGTGGCAAAACAATGCGGGGTCAATATTGAATCGCTCAGGTATTACGAGAAGCGGAAATTGATCGACCCGCCGCCGCGGACGCGGGCGGGTTATCGGATGTATTCCCAGGAAGACGCCGTAAAAATCCGGTTCATTAAAAATGCCCGCAACCTGGGATTCACTCTCAACGAAATTAACGATTTGATGAAATTGCGCGTGGACCGGAAAAAATCCTGCGATTCTGTTTTGGTCAAGGCCAGGAAAAAGCGCGAAGAAGTGGATCAAAAAATCAGGGATTTAAAATCGATGCGGAAGACCCTGGATCAGTTGATCGGCAAGTGCGAAAAATCCGTTCTGACCAACGATTGCCCGATCCTTTCCAGTTTTGAATCCGCAAAACCCGGCAAAAAATTATAGGGAGACGACCATGGACCACCGAAAGATTTCTCAGGAAATAGTATCGGCTTTAAATCTTGCCATCCCCCCGGTTGCGTTAACCTTTGTAGACGGCCAACCGGAAGGAATAGAAATCATCGAGGGGGAAGTTCCTTCCTTTTGCGCCTTTTGGCGTCTGGCGGAAACACAAGTTTTTTACGCCCCGGCGGATAAACATTACAACTGTCCTATTGGGGCGATGGTGTTGGGGATCGACATGCCGCCGGAGGTTCAGGAGGAACTCAAAACCCTGGTCGAGAAAATGTGTCACAGCTCCTATCTCTGCGAGGACGAGCCGGCCAACATCCCCACACTGTCCAATCAAAAAGGCGGGGTGGTTTACGGACCTTTAAAAGGCTTTCCCATTGAACCTCAATTGATCCTGATGTGGCTGACGCCCGCGCAGGCGATGATTTTTAACGAAGCTTTGGGAAGTTGCAAGTGGGCGGAAAGCTCGCAAACCATGGCGCTGGGCCGTCCGGCCTGCACCGCGATTCCCACGGCGTTGAACCAATCGTCGTTTGCCCAGTCCTTGGGCTGTACCGGAATGCGCACATTTACGGAAATCGGCGACGATCAAATTCTGGCAATTCTCAATTTTAGAGAGGCGGATTCTTTTCTGGAAAACATGAAAGTAACTCTCGCCGCCAACAAGGAAATGGAAAAATATTATCTCGGAAAGAAAAACGAATTCGCCAAATAAAGGAGACCTCGTTATGGCAAGAAAAAAGTTGAAATTTTCACAAGCGGTTGTCCAGTTTGCGAATCCACCGTGGACCTGGTGGAAAGGCTGGCATGTCCATCGTGCGAAGTAATTATTTACGACCTGACTGATGAAACCAAAAAAGAGGCGCGGGCCAAGGCGAGGAGTTATGGAATCGAAAGGATTCCCGCCGTCGCCGTGAACGGAAAATTATTGGAATGTTGCGAGACGAGTTACGTTTCCGAAAATAGTTTGAGAGAAGCGGGGGTAGGGAGCGCGTAATGTTTTATTATCTGGAATCTGGTTTTGCAGGTTTTTCAAATGCAACTTTTCTGTCGCATAAATAAGGATCGACGATGAACAAAACAAAAATCACGGGAATCTCCGGACTGATTGCGGCGGGGATCGGTTCCGTTTGTTGCGTGGGTCCCCTTATTCTGGCGGGATTAGGGATGGGGGCGGGGACGCTGGCATTTGCGCGAAGCTTTGGGTTTCTTCATTTACCTATGATGGTTTTAGCCTTTGGATTGCTCGGAACGGCATTTTATTTTCATTATAAAAAAAGCGCCGCAGGTTCAAAGTCGGAATGCTGTGAAACTCCACCCGGTAAAAACAGTCAAACAATATTCATCTTATGGTCGGCGACGATCTTGACGATTTTTTTGTTTTTATTTCCTTTTTTAATTTAACTTTTTTAAAGAGCAGTTTATGAAAAACGCATCTCAAAAGTTTCTTCTTTTGTTATGGCTGATTTGCTTTCTTGCCATGCCCGATTTTGGGTTTGCCGCGGACGCCAAGGCGGAAATGAAAATTCTGCAGGAGTACCAGTTAATTGTAACCGGACTGAAATGCGAGAGTTGCATTCCCGATGTTCGCGGGGCGTTGAAAAAAGTTCCCGGCGTTCAGGAGGCGAGAATCACAAAGTTTGACAAGTCGGGAACAGAGACAAGCGTCGAGGTTGAAGCGGGCGCGGCGTCCGGCGACGACCTGGTTTCCGCGTTGGAAAGATCGGGATTCCACGCAAAAGTCACGGCGGTGGGCGAACCGAGGAAGGTTGCGCTAAAAAGGGACGCGGGTTTCCTGGGATTGTTTCATTGAGGCCGGTCGTATAAATGTCTGGCCGACGATTTCATTAACGCGAATCCTATACATAGGTTCTGGCGATGTCTTTTGTTTACATGAAAATTCTGGAGTCCCGCCCCGAGCGGTACGACGCGGGCATGGAGCTTTTGACCCTGGGTTCCCTGACGCAAGTCAAACGGGAAATCGCCCGGCATATACCGTCTGGGAGTTCCGTTCTCGATCTGGGTTGCGGCACCGGCACCCTGGCGCAAATGTGCGCGGAACGTGGGGCGCGGGTGACGGGGGTGGACGCCAACAGCGGCATGCTATCAATGGCCGCGAAAAATTCGCCTTCGGCAAACTTTATGAATTCCAGTCTTTGCCACCTGGACGAACATTTCGAGGATGAATCCTTCGATTTTATTTTAAGCACCCTTGCATTCAGCGAATTGACCCGCGCCGAAAGAATCCACGTATTAAAACAAATAAAACGGTTATTGAAAAAAGGCGGACGGATTTTCATCGGCGACGAAATTATTCCCGACAACCTCTTTGCAAAAGGGCTGTACCATCTTTTCCGACTGCCTTTACGGCTCCTTACCTGGGTTTTGACCCAAACGACGACCCATGCGATCAGCGGTTTTGAGGAGGACGTGCGAGCGGCGGGCATGAAAATTATCAGCCGCAAACGCTATATGCTGGGGACTTTCATTCTTTTAGAAATAAAAATATGAAGGATTTTTTCAAAGACGTTTACCAAACCCTTTTTCGGTTTGCGCGCTTCCCCTGCGAACCCGAAACCGTCGCCATTGGCCATCCCGATAAATCGTCGCCGGTCCTCGTCACCTGCAATTTTGACTATACGGTCCGTCATTTAAAAAAATATCTGGAAAAAGAACGAATCGATTGTTTTCTGCTCGTCGTCAACACGGAAGGAACCAACGTCTGGTGCGCGGCGGCGGAGGGAATTTTCACCGCGGAAAAAATTCTCGCGCATATCAAGGTGTACCGCGTTGGCGAACGGGTGGATCGCACGCGCCTGATTCTTCCGCAATTGTCCGTGGCGGGGGTGAAAAGAAAGGAACTCGAAAACCACGGGTGGGAGGGCGTTTATGGTCCCGTTTATTTTACCGATTTAAAAGAATTCCTGGATAACGGCATGCGTAAAACGCGGGACATGCAGGCTCTGGAATACGGGTATTGGGAACGTTTTAAAATGGGAATAAGCCATGCGGTTTTCTGCTCCCTGATCTGCGCAATTCCGATTTTGGTTTTCGCTTCGGAGCGTTGGGTCGAGGCCGTCCTTTTGGTTTGGTTTTTTGCCCTCTGCATGCAATTGATCGAGCATTTTATTCCCTTCACCCGTTTGTTGTATAAGGGACTGGCTCTCGCCCTGCCGATCCTGGCGTTGATCTTTATTTTCGTCCGGGATCCGGTTGCGGGTTTACAGGCCGCCGTTGGAGTGGTTGCCTTGAGCGCTTATATTGGTTACGATGCTCAGGGACATTCCCATTTGGGCCAGAATCAACGCTCTGGAAAACTATTTGGCGGAATCGCCGTTTTTCTGGTTTTGGTTTATGGAGGCACGTTTTTGCTATGAAAAAGTATGTGGATTGGGACAAGGTTGAAGAGGAAACCGTATCTGCCGAAGACGCTTGCGAGTGCACCCG
>JAJDBD010000145.1 GCA_029261575.1 Nitrospinaceae bacterium
AGCGGTTTGAGCAAACAGGCGTGAAAATTTGCGGCGCCTTGTAAGGTTGGCTATGGAAGAACAAATCTACGGCGTCAAGCAAGCTTACCGTAGCTTTCGCTATGCTTGCGCTTGCTTTCCTTGTGTCTTTATTCTTCATGGTAAACAGAATTGTACATAATTAATAAGTCCTGACCCTAGCGCTAGGGGTGTTTTCTCAAACTGAGAGTCCCGAAGGACAACCCTAAGAACCTGATCTGGGTAATACCAGCGAAGGGAAGCGCGGCAAATCACCGACCCAGGCCGCATTCCCAGTTTTCAGGATGCGGCTTTTTTTATTTCCCGATTGACCGGTTAATCGGAGGCTTTTTTGCGACTCATAATCAATGGAGAGGAAAGGGACGTGTCGTCCTGCGCCACGCTGAACGAGTTGGTGAAAGTACTGGACATTCAGGCCCCTCACTTCGCGGTCGCGGTCAACCTGGAAGTGATCTCCAAATCCAATTACGAGTCCACCCGGCTCAATGAAGGCGACAAGGTGGAAATTGTCCACGCCGTAGGGGGTGGAACCAGATAACAACAGAGAAAATGTTGACAGCAGTCAGTTGTCAGTTTAAGGAAAATTATCCAATTGTAAACCATCGAGTCCAGCGTCACGCTGGAGGGAGCAATATCTTATCATGGAAGAAACTGTTTTAAAAGATAGTCCCTTAAAAATCGGCGACAAGACGTTCAACTCCCGCTTGATCGTCGGCACCGGGAAATACAAATCCTTCGAGGAAACCCGCGAGGCCATCGCCCTGTCCGGCGCGGAAATGGTCACCCTGGCCGTGCGCCGCATCGAGCTGGACAAATCCAAGGACTCCATACTCAATTACCTGGACCCGAAAAAATATGCGTTCCTGCCCAATACCGCCGGATGCTACAACGTGCAGGAAACCGTGATGACCTGCCAACTGGCCCGCGAAGCCGGACTCGGCAACATGGTCAAGGTCGAGGTCATAGGCGACGAAAAAACCCTGTTTCCCGACAACGAGGCCACGCTGGAAGCCTGCAAAATCCTGATCAAGGACGGGTTCGTCGTCCTGCCCTACTGCACCGACGACGTGGTGCTGTGCAAAAAACTGGCGGACGCCGGTTGCGCCGCCGTCATGCCACTGGCCGCACCCATCGGGTCCGGACTCGGCGTTCGCAACCCGTATAACATTAAACTGATTCGCGAGGCCGTCGACGTGCCGGTCATCGTCGACGCCGGAGTGGGCACCGCCTCCGACGCGGCGCGCGCCATGGAACTGGGAGTCGACGCGATCCTGATGAACACCGCCATCGCCGGGGCCAAGTTCCCGCTCAAGATGGCCGTCGCCATGAAACTGGGGGTCGAGGCGGGACGGCTCGCGTTCGAGGCCGGACGCATTCCCAAAAAACTTTACGCCACCGCCAGCAGTCCCATCGACGGACTGATCGACGTATGACCCTTATTGAAAGAGAGGTTTGCATAAGTCAGGATTTCAGGAAATAAGGAAAAAATATTATGCACCCGCACCCAGCACTCGCCCCTCCCGGGAGATGAGTTATTAAAGGTTTTTATTTTGGACGTTGCTCCTAAAAGCCGCGCCAATACTGAGGAAAAGGCGCTTCTTTTTATTCCTCTCCCCACCGGGGGAGAGGATGAAGGTGAGGGGGATTTTATGAGGCCGAAGGCCCTCCATTTTGTTTAACGAGCCATTTGAACCGACAATTTGCGCTTATGCAAAGCTCTCTTATCGAAAGTTCAACAAAGGACGAGGAAACCATGACCGTCCGGCAAATTAAAGACGCGGCGCGGGTACAACCGAATTGGCTGAACGTGTACCTGATCTCGGACCGGTCCCTGCTTCCCGAAGACCGTTTGCTGGAATGTTTTGAGTCCGCGCTGAAAGCGGGCGTCCGCGATCTGCAATTGCGCGAAAAAGATTTGCCGCTGGATAAATTGTTTCCGCTCGCGCTGGAACTGCGCCGTATGACGGCGCGCTATGGCGCCCGGCTGTACATCAACGCCCGGCTGGACGTCGCGCTCATGGTGGACGCCGACGGCGTGCACCTGCCCGAGGGCGGACTGCCCGCCGGAGAGGTCAAGGCGCGCTACCCGCATCTGCTGGTCGGCGTCTCGACGCATTCGCTGGACGGCGCCCAACGCGCCGAGCAAAACGGCGCCGACTTCGTTACGTTCAGCCCGATTTACGACACGCCGTCGAAACGGAGTTACGGCGCGCCGCAAGGCCTGGACAAGCTCCGGCAAGTAGCCGAAAATTTGAAAATTCCCGTCCTCGCATTGGGCGGCATACAACACGATCGCGTTTCCGAGGTTCTGGAAGCGGGCGCCCACGGCGTCGCGCTGATCTCCGGTATCTGGAAGCGTCCCGATATATCAGAAGCAGTTAGAGAATTCACTCAATATTTTCCTGATTTTCTTGGAGGCACATCCCAATGAGTTCACCTAAATCGTCCGCGGGCAACGGTAACGGCGCCGGCGAAAAAAATAAAGTTCTTATCACCACGAAACCCATCTCTCCGAATTCCAAAAAGGTTTACGTCGAGGGAAAAATCCACGCGGACATTCGCGTTCCTTTTCGCGAGATCGCACTGTCGCCCACCGCTGTTTCCGGAAATGGAAACGGGAATGGCGGCGGTGGGAACGGCGCCGAAGAACCCGAGATTGAAATCAACGAACCGGTTCTGGTTTACGACACTTCCGGACCCTACACCGATCCGGAAGTAAAAATCGACGTACGGCAAGGACTGCAACCGCTTCGGCAGAAATGGATCATCGATCGCGGCGACGTGGAATACTACGAGGGCCGCGCCGTGCAAGCCATCGACAACGGTTACAAGGACGATGAAAAAGCCCAGCATCTGGAACCTTTTCCCGGACAAAAAACCCGCATCCTGCGCGCCAAGCCCGGCGCCAACGTGTCGCAGATGCATTACGCCCGCAAGGGAATGATCACGCCGGAAATGGAATACATCGCCATCCGCGAAACCCAGAACCGTAAAATTCTGTTGGACAACGCGGAGCGGGAACAACGCTTGACGGGCAATTCCTGGAACGCCAACCTGCAGGAAGAAATCACGCCGGAATTTGTGCGCGACGAAGTGGCGCGCGGACGCGCCATCATCCCCGTGAACATCAACCACCCTGAAACCGAGCCGATGATCATCGGGCGGAATTTCCTCGTGAAGATCAACTCCAACATCGGCAACTCCGCCGTCGCGTCGAGCATTGAGGAGGAAGTCGAGAAAATGGTGTGGTCCTCGCGTTGGGGCGCGGACACGGTGATGGATCTTTCCACCGGCAAGAACATCCACGCCACGCGCGAATGGATCCTGCGCAACTCCCCCGTGCCCATCGGCACCGTGCCCATTTACCAGGCGCTGGAAAAAGTCAACGGGATCGCCGAGGAGTTGACCTGGGAAATCTTCCGCGACACCATCATGGAGCAATGCGAACAGGGCGTCGATTACTTCACCATCCACGCCGGCGTATTACTGCGCTACGTTCCCATGACAGCCAAACGCATGACCGGGATCGTCTCGCGCGGCGGCTCGATCCTCGCCAAGTGGTGCCTGTCGCATCACAAGGAAAATTTCCTGTACACCAATTTCGAAGAGCTGTGCGAAATCCTCAAAGCCTACGACGTAGCTTTCTCGCTGGGCGACGGGCTCCGCCCCGGTTCGCTGGCGGACGCCAACGACGAGGCGCAGTTTTCGGAACTGGAAACGCTGGGCGAGTTGACCAAAATCGCCTGGAAGCACGACGTGCAAACCATGATCGAGGGGCCGGGTCACGTGCCCATGCACATGATCAAGGAGAACATGGAGAAACAACTTGAGGTATGCGGCGAGGCCCCGTTTTATACGCTCGGCCCGTTGACCACGGACATCGCGCCCGGATACGACCACATCACCAGCGGCATTGGCGCGGCGATGATCGGCTGGTACGGCACGGCGATGCTGTGTTACGTCACGCCCAAGGAGCATCTCGGCCTGCCCAACCGCGACGACGTGAAAGAGGGCGTCATCACTTACAAGATCGCGGCCCACGCGGCGGACCTGGCGAAGGGGCATCCCGGCGCGCGCTACCGCGACGACGCGCTCAGCAAGGCGCGTTTTGAGTTCCGCTGGGAGGACCAGTTCAACCTGTCGCTCGACCCGGAGAAGGCGCTGTCGTTTCACGACGAGACTTTGCCGGCGCAGGGGCACAAGGCGGCGCATTTCTGTTCGATGTGCGGACCGCACTTTTGTTCGATGAAGATCACGCAGGACGTGCGCGACTACGCGAAGGCGAAGGAGTTGGAAGAACAAGCGGCCCTGGGCGAAGGCATGAAAGAAATGTCCGACAA
>JAJDBD010000146.1 GCA_029261575.1 Nitrospinaceae bacterium
GATGCAGGTTTTCCGAATCGATTTTTAGCGTCTGGATTTCCCGTTGCGCCAGCGCCAGGTTTTTCAATATCATCACAAACACCGTTCCGCTTACGCCCAGGAGCATGCCTTCCAGAATGAGGTGTTCCCAGGCGCTTCCACTCAAATAATCGCTTACAAGATCGGCCCCCACCAGTAGCAAAAACGTCCCGGACAAGACCAGAAACCACCAGTTTTGTTTCCTGCTATCGAGCATGGGCGTCCTCCATTTGTCCTATAGGAGCCATAACCTATTAATTTTAAAAGGGAGTTTTGTCGCCCAAAGTCCGGATGGTGTTTTTTTGTTTTTCGAACGAAATTGAGGGCAGTTATTAATTAGCACTCATTAACAAATTTGAAATGGAGGTTACCATGTTTAATTTACCCTTGCATCCCCTGGTTGTGCATTTCCCAATTGTTCTTGGAATCCTTTTACCCTTTGCGGGCCTGACCCTGTGGTGGGCCATAAAGAACGGACATTTACAGCAAAAAACCTGGGCCGTTATCGTATTGATCGCCCTGGTCTACACAGCTTCCGCGATGGTCACCGTGGAGCTTGGCGAGGTCGACGAGGAGAAAGTCGAAAAAGTGGTTGCGCACGACGTGATCGAAGAGCATGAGGAAATGGGAGAAACCATTCCCTGGGTGGCGGGCGGCTTATTGCTGATGGCCTCGGCGGGGTTTTTGGTCCCGCTCCGGAATTCTCATCGGTTTCGGATGGCGTTCGCGCTGGTAAGTTTTCTGGCCGTTATTCCCCTGGGCATTACGGGGCATAGCGGTGGAGAACTGGTTTATGAATACGGAGCCGCGAATATTCACCTGCCGGCGAAAACCAAGGCGCTGATAGAGTCGGGCGCCTTTTACACGGTACACAAGGATCACGACGAAGATCATGAAAAGGAAACAAGTTGAGGCTTAACCGATCCTTGTATTAATTGAGCCAGGCAACGCCCGGTGGAAGAGCTAGAGAAGCAAGCCCACCGAAAGCTTATAGCGTTTGCCGGAAAGGTTACGCCTACTGCCTCCAGGCGCTTGCCTGGCGCCGAGGGGATTCTTTGATTGACAGGCAAATTAAGCCCGAATATAATCCCCCTTTCCAATGGCTTTGGGCGCTTTATACAAGTCGATATAAACTAAATATTTACGACATTTTCAACCGCGAAATTATGGCTGAATATTTTTTCATATTGGTATTTGCCCTGGTTGCCCTCGTGGTGGTTTTGGGATTGCTGGCGCTCTCCGCGATACTGGGTCCCCGCAATGCTTCGCCGCAAAAAAGCGCCCCCTATGAATGTGGTATAATCCCGCAAGAAGAAGCTAAAGGCCGGTTCCCCGTTCGTTTTGCCACCATTGCCATGCTGTTCATCATCTTCGATATCGAGGTGGTGTTCATGTACCCTTGGGCGGTGTCGTTGGACCAACTCGGGTTTTTTGGCCTGATTGAAATGTTTGTCTTCATTATTATACTCGCGATCGCATACGTCTACGTTTGGGGACGGGGAGGTTTGGAATGGGATTGATAGACAGCGCCGTCGATACCTTTGAGTCCGAAATCAACCATTTAAAAGATAACGTCAAGGACGTCTTTGACCAGTTGGATTACGAAGCGGCTGGTTCGGTTTACGACTCTATATTGACCACCAAGTTGGGCAAGGTGGTGGGCTGGGCGCAAAAAAACGCTCTGTGGCCGGCCACCTTCGGTCTGGCCTGTTGCGCCATTGAAATGATGGCCATGGCCAACTCCCGCTGGGACGCCGCGCGATTTGGCGCGGAGGTGTTTAGAGCGTCCCCCCGGCAAGCCGATCTGATGATCGTTTCCGGGCGGGTGTCGCAAAAAATGGCCCCCATATTAAAGCAAATATACGACCAAATGCCCGATCCTAAATGGGTCATGGCCATGGGCGCCTGTTCCTCCTGCGGCGGAATATTCAATAATTACGCAATCGTCCAGGGCGTGGACCGCGTGGTTCCCGTGGACGTGTACGTTCCGGGATGTCCTCCCGGTCCGGAGGCTTTGTTGTACGGAGTCATCAAACTGCAGGAAAAAATTCTCTCCGAAGCGGGAACTGCGCAAGCCAGGGAAAAGATCGCATGACCGCAGAGGAAGTCGTTGAAAAAATTAAAAGTTCCATGGGACAAGACGTGCAATCCGCGGAGGTTCATTTGGGCGACGCGGTGGTTCATGTCGCTCCCGAATTTCTTCCCAAAGTCGCGGAGTTTCTTAAAGACGATCCCGACCTGGCCTTCGACTATCTGTCCGATATCCGGGGCGTCGATTATCTCAAAATGGAACGCGAACCTCGCTTTGAGGCCGTGTACGAGTTGCATTCGATCGATAAAAATCACAGCGTTCGCGTTCGCGTGGGCATACCCGAAGAAAATCCCAGCGTTCCAACGGTGACTAAATTGTGGAGTTCCGCCGTGTTTCCGGAACGGGAAATTTTCGATATGTTTGGCGTCCATATCGAAGGCCTTGAAGACGAGCGCCGCCTGATCATGCCGGAAACCTGGGAGGGGCATCCCCTGCGAAAAGATTATCCGCTGGTGTGGGAAGACATTGCGTTCACCCACAACCGGGATTTCAAAAAAGAGCTGGTTAAAGAAAACCCCGCGAAGCGTTAAGGCGAAAAACTATGACGGTAACTGAACAGGGTCTGCTCGAGCGCGATAAAGACACCATGACCCTCAACATGGGTCCCCAGCATCCCAGCACCCACGGGGTCTTCCGCGTGGTGTTGGAAATGGACGGGGAAATTGTCCTGTCCGCCGTTCCGGACATCGGCTACCTCCACACGGGAATCGAAAAATCCTCAGAAAACAAACGCTACGTTCACGTCATCCCCATGACGGATCGTTTGGATTATCTCAACCCCCCCGGCAACAACCTGGCCTTTTGCCTGACCACGGAAAAACTCCTGCAAGTGGAGATTCCGGGGCGCGCCCAATATATCCGCGTGATCATGTGCGAATTGACGCGCATCGCCAGCCACCTTTTGTGGTTGGGCACCCACGCTCTGGACATCGGAGCCATGACGGTTTTTCTCTACGCCTGGCGCGAACGGGAAATGATTCTGGACCTGAACGAGATGATCTCCGGCGTGCGCATGATGACGAGTTTTATCCGCATCGGCGGCGTCGCCAAGGACGCTACGCCAGAATGGATCCAGGGAACGCGAAAGTTTATCGATTATTTTCCTGAAAAAATAGACGAGTATGAAAGCCTGTTGACCAAAAATCCCATCTGGATGGATCGCACCCAGGGAGTCGGGGTTTTCAGCCGGGAACAGGCGATCGACTGGAGTTTTAGCGGACCCTGTCTCCGAGCCTCCGGCGTCGATTTTGATTTCCGGAAAAAGCGCCCGTACAGCGGGTACGAAAATTTCCGGTTTGAAGTTCCCGTTGGGAAGAACGGCGATATCTACGACCGCTACCGTTGCCGGATTCAGGAAATGCGGGAAAGCCGGGAGATCCTCAAACAAGCGCTCGACAACCTGCCCGACGACGGTTACAAAATTGCGGACAACAAAATTTCCCTGCCGCCCAGGAAGACGCTAAAAACCAGCATGGAAGCCTTGATCCATCATTTCAAACTGGTGTCCGAGGGAATCAAGGTTCCCGCAGGCGAGACCTACGTTCCCACCGAGGGGCCGCGCGGCGAGGTCGGATTTTATATCGTCAGCGACGGATCGAACATTCCCTACCGCGTGAAACTGCGCGCTCCGTCTTTCATGGCCATTCCGGGAATGTGTCACATGATGAACGGACATTTTATCGCCGACGTGGTGGGGATCATCGGAAGCGTGGACATCGTGATGGGGGAGGTCGACCGCTGATGTTCGCATTTTCTGAAACCTCCGAAAAGGAAATTGAAAAGCAACTGGTCAAGTACCCGCCGGAGCGGAAAAAATCGGCGATACTGGCGCTCTTGCGCATTGCGCAACAGCAAAACGGCTACGTTAGCGCCGAAGCGATGGAAGAGATCGGGCGGCGTTTGGACCTTTCCCCCGCTTATGTGGAGTCGGTGTGTTCGTTCTACACCATGTATTACACCCGGCCGGTGGGGAAATACGTCATTATGTTCTGCATCAACGTGAGTTGTCATTTGCTGGATTGCGACAACCTGTTGGAACACACCGCGAAAAAGTTGAATATCCAGGTGGGAGAAACTACAGCGGATAAAATGTTCACCCTGCTTCGCGAGGAGTGCCTTGCGGAATGTTCGCGTGCGCCGGTGATGCGTATCAACAACGATTATCATGTCAACTTGACGCCGCAGAAGATTGATCAAATACTGGATTCCCTGAAATAACGCGATGACACAATTACTGTTTAAACATATCAACGTCGAAGGCCTGGCAAATATCGACGTCTACGAAAAGCACGGCGGTTACGAGACGCTCAAAAAAGCCCTTGAGCAAAAGCCCGAGGAAATCCTCGAAACCGTCAAAGCCTCCGGATTGCGCGGGCGCGGCGGCGCCGGGTTTCCTACCGGACTCAAATGGAGCTTTCTGGCCAAGGACGTTTTCCCTCGCTACCTGGTATGCAACGCGGATGAAAGCGAACCGGGCACTTGCAAGGATCGCGAACTGTTGCTCAAAAATCCCCACCTGTTGATTGAGGGTATGATCCTGTGCGCCTATGCCTGCCGGGTAGAGATTGGCTATAATTACATACGCGGAGAGTTTTACGACCTCTGCGAGATATTCGAAAAGGCGTTGGAAGAAGCCTATGAACGCGGCTATCTAGGGAAAAACATCCTCAGGTCGGAATTCAACCTGGATATCCATACCCATCTCGGCGCCGGAGCCTACATTTGCGGAGAGGAGTCGGCCCTGCTCAATTCCCTGGAAGGGATGCGCGGAGAGCCGCGCCTGAAGCCGCCGTTTCCAGCCGTGGAAGGTTTATACGGCAAGCCCACCGTGGTCAATAACGTGGAGACGCTTTGCGCCGTTGTGCCCGTGGTCGAGGGCGGAGCGGAAGCTTACGCCGCGCTGGGCACGGAAAAAAGCAAAGGCACCAAACTGGTCAGCGTGTCCGGGCATGTGCGGAACCCCGGAAATTTTGAGGTTGTTTTAGGAACCCCGACCAGCGAGATCATCGAAATGGCCGGCGGCATGCGCGAAGGTCGGAAGCTGAAAGCTTTCATCCCCGGCGGATCGTCCGTTCCCATGTTGCCCGCAGGTAAAGTCGATACGCCTTACGATTACGAATCCCTGCAAGCGGCTGGGTCCATGCTGGGGTCCGGCGCCTTGATCGTCATGGACGACTCGGCCAACGTGGTCAAGGAAACCCTGCGCATCGCCAGCTTTTACATGCACGAGTCCTGCGGCAAATGCACCCCCTGCCGGGAAGGCACCCGCTGGCTTCACCAGATTCTGGGAGAGATTGAAAGCGGACGCGGCAAGGACGAAAATATCGAGTTGTTGCAAGATATTAGCGACAACATGAGTTTTAAATGTTTCTGTCCCCTGGGCGACGCCGCGATTGCGCCCGTCCTTAGCGGGATTGCGAACTTCCGCGAAGATTACGAAGAACTTTTGAGTCAGGCCAAGGCCGGCGCTGCGGCGGAATAAAAATTATGCCTAAAAAAACGCAAACCGAAACCGTCACACTGACCATCGACGGAAAAACCGTCACCGTTCCCAAGGGAACCGTTGCGGTGGACGCCGCAAAAACCGTGGGGATCGATATTCCCGTTTTTTGTTACCACGAAAAACTGGGACCCTTCGGCTGTTGCCGGATGTGTCTGGTGGAAGTGGAAAAAATGCCCAAGCTGGCCACCGCCTGCACCCAGGCCGTGGGGCAGGACATGGTCATCAAAACCGATTCCCCAAAAGCGGTCAAGGGGCGGCAAGGGGTGTTGGAATTCACTCTTTTGAACCATCCGCTGGACTGCCCGGTATGCGACAAGGGGGGCGAGTGTCCGCTTCAGGACAACACCTTCGAGCATGGACCCGACCTGACGCGGACCGAATTCACCCGCTACAACCGGGACAAAGCCGTGCCGTTGAGTCCGGTCGTCACCATCGATCGCGAACGTTGTATCGCCTGCCAACGGTGTACCCGTTACAGCGACATTGTCGAACAGGAAACCGCGCTGGTCATGGTCAACCGCGGATTCCAGAATCGCGTGCAGACGTTTCAGGATCGGCCATACGACACCCGGTTTTCCGGCAACGTGGTCGACATCTGTCCCGTCGGCGCCTTGACCAACACGACCTACCGGTTCAAATCCCGAATCTGGGATCTGGACAATGCAGAAACCCTGTGCGCGCATTGCGGGGTGAATTGCAATATCGTTGTCGGCGTCCGATCAAACGAGTTCATGCGCGTTCAGGCCAAGTCGGGTGAAAATTCTCAGGCCAACGACGCCGTCGACGACGGCTGGATTTGCGACAAGGGACGGTTCGGTTACGGTTTCGTGGAAAGCTCCAACCGCGTTTTAAAATGCCGAAACGGCAAGGGCGATACACTGGAGGCGAACGACGCGCTCGGACAAGCGGCGACGCAATTGAAAAAAATTACCGATGAACACGGCCCTCAAAGCGTGGGGTTCATAGGCTCCCCCTATGGGACCAACGAGGAACTCTACCTCTACCAGAAATTGTTCCGACAGCAATTAGGAACCAACAATATCGATTTCAAAACTTATAGACAGACTCCGGGTCTGCCCGTCGAGCATTACGACGTCGGCGATATAGAGACCTCGGATATGGTATTGCTGATCGCGTCCGACCCCACGGAAGAAGCGCCGGTTCTGGATTTGCGGATTAAGAAGTCGGTTTCGTTTTTTGACGTCAAGCTGGCGGTGTTGAACGATCAAAAAACCGATATGGACAAACCGGCGGCAAGCTCCCTGCGTTACAACGTGGGTTCGGAAGCCGAAGTTCTCTCGGCCCTGATTGAGGCGCTGAACGACAAACCCGTGCGCGGATTGGAAAAGACTGCGGGGATCGCTCCCAAGCAGATCAAGGACCTAGCGGCGACGATTCAGGGCAGTGGGAAAGTTTGCGTGATATATAATCCCGCCGCGTTGACCGGGTCGGCTTCGGACAGGATATTAGAATTGTTGCAAACCATCGGCGGGTTGCCGGATAAACAATGCGGCGCCATTCCCGTCGCGCCGGGAACCAACGCCGTCGGCGCTTTGGATATGGGAGCGCATCCCAATTTTTATCCCGGCGGGCTGGCCCTTTCGGATTCAGAAAAGATCAAAACCCTTTGGGGCGACGAAGCTCCTCTGCAACCCGGCCTCTCCGCTTTGGAGATGATCCAAAAAGCCGCGTCCGGCGAACTGAAAGGCCTGGTCGTCTTCCGCGCCAACCCGGTTGTTGACTTTCCCGGCGGACCGACGGTGGCGGAGGCTCTCAAAAAACTGGATTATCTGGTCGTCCACGACATGTTGGAAACCGAAACGACCCAACTGGCAAACCTGGTTCTGGCTTCCAACGGACCGGGCTACGACGACGGAACAACGACCAACATCGGCGGACGGGTGCAGTTTCGCAAGCGGAGCCTGGTGCGCGAGGATCATCCCCCGGACTGGGTGCTGATCTCCCGAATGATCCGCGCTCTGGACCCGGAAGCGCCGTCTTACAAAAATTCATTCGGCGTAACCGATGAGATTTCGCAAAAAGTTCCCGGCTACGAAGCCATCAATAAAAATGCCATTAAAGGAATGGGAATGCCCAGAAAAGGTTCCGCCTGTTCCGAGGTTCAAGGCAACGGCGCTCCGGCGGCGGAAAAATCCGAAAACGGGGCCTTACGCCTGCGCGTCGCCAATTATCTTTTCGCGCACGATAAAATTCTGGACGCCTCTTCTCCTCTGTCCCATCATTTCAAATCCTCCACCGTCTATTTGAACGCGGAGGACGCCAAAGCGCTTGGTATAGAAACTGGCGACGAGGTCAAGGTGGTTTCGGGTGACGCCGAAGTATCGGCGGAAGCCGAAGTGTCCGACCGGTGCAACCCGGGCGCGGCGCTCGTGCCCAGAGTATCGGACGAGCAGGGTCTCATGGCGTTGGTGGGCGATCCCGACGCGGCTGTCTGGGTGCAGATAAAAAAATAAGTCGAGTTTTCGCAAAACGAATATTTTAGGAAAAGATTTTGATCGATACCGTAACGCAATTTTTGAGCGACAATCTGGTCCTGATCGTGGGCGCAGTCAAAGCCGCGATCATCGCGGTCGCCTTGCTGTCCTCCGTTCCCCTGCTGGTCTGGCTGGAGCGGCGCTTGATGGGGCGGTTTCAGGTTCGGCTGGGTCCCAATCGGGTAGGGCCGTTTGGACTGGCGCAACCCTTTGCGGACGCTGTGAAACTGTTGTTCAAGGAGTCCATCGTTCAAGGGTCGGCGGACAAGTTTTTATTTTTTCTGGCCCCGGCGGTGGTAGTGTTCACGGCTATCGTGACTTTTTCCGCGATTCCCTTTGGCGCAAGTTTTACTTTGTTCGGTCAGGAAATCGGGCCGCACGTCGCCAATATAAACGTCGGCCTGTTGTTTGTGTTTGCGATCTCTTCCATGGGCATATACGGGATCGTACTCGCGGGACTTGCTTCCAACAACAAGTATTCCCTGATGGGCGGGCTGAGGTCGTCCGCGCAGATGATCAGTTATGAGTTGACCCTGGGCCTTGCCGCGCTGGGCGTTATTATCGTTTCCGGATCCCTCAACCTGGTGGAAATCGTCGAGGATCAGGCCGTCGTGCCGAATATCATTCTGCAACCTCTGGCGTTCATTTTATTCTTCACGGCGGGGGTGGCGGAAACCAATCGCGCTCCCTTCGACCTGCCGGAGGCCGAGCAGGAATTGGTTGCTGGATTCCATACCGAGTACACCGGTATGAAATTCGCCATGTTTTTCATGGGCGAGTACATCAATATGATCACCATGAGCGCGATGGTGACGGTGTTGTTCCTGGGCGGCTGGAACGCTTATTTTTTCGAGTTCCTGGTGCCGCCCGTGATCGGGCCGATCATTGTTTTTGCCGCCAAGGTGTTTCTTTTGCTTTGCGTTTTTATCTGGTTGCGGTCGACGTTCCCCCGCATCCGTTACGACCGGTTGATGACGTTCGGGTGGAAGGTGATGTTGCCCCTGGCCGTTTTGAACCTGATGGTCGCCGGTTTTTTCAAAGTTCTTTGATTACCCCGAGGTAATTTATATGATTAGCCAAGCTTTCGAAGGGATTAAAAACCTGCTGGTGGGTCTGGGCGTCACTTTTAAAAACATGCTTTCCCAACCGGCCACGCAATGTTACCCGGAAGTGAAGCGGGAAATGCCGGCGCGTTACCGGGGGCGGCACTTTTTGACCCGCGACGAGCAGGGGTTTGAGAATTGCGTGGGGTGCGAGTTGTGCGCGATCAATTGTCCCGTGAGTTGCATCCACGTCGAAGCCGCGGAAAATACCGAGGAAAACCGCGTGTCTCTCGGCGAACGCTATGCCAGCAGGTATGAAATCAATCTCCTGCGCTGCATTTATTGCGGGTACTGCGAGGAGGCCTGTCCCGAGGACGCCATCATCTTGCGGGAGCATTACGAATTGGCGGATTATGATCGCGACGTCTATGTCGCCGACAAGGAGGCCCTGTTGGTGTATCCGAAACCCAACGAATTTCGGGTTAACTTTCTCGGCAACACCACGTTGAAAAACTAACGCCAGCGTGATGCTGGACCCAGTAGGCGCCGGCGAGGCGCCGGGGCCAGTAGGCGCGACTTACACGAGAAACGCCGCGCTTGAAAACAATTGGATATCAAATCTTGCCTCCAGGCGTTTGCCTGGCGGTCGCGGACGGACTCTGGTTAATTTAAAAGTATTCTTTAAACGAGGTTTGCATTGTTTGATTTGGCGTACCAGACCATAGTCGTCGTTATTGGAATAACGGCCATCCTGGCCAGTTTTGGCGTGATCCTCTGCGCGTCTCCGATATACAGCGCCTTGTATTTGATCGGCAACATGATTTGCCTCGCGCTGTTGTTCCTTCTTTATAACGCCGAGTTCATCGCCGCCGTCCAGATCATCGTATACGCGGGCGCGGTCATGATTCTATTTTTGTTCATCATCGCCCTGCTGGGAGCGAAAAAGGAAGAGAAGACGTCGTCCTGGGAAAAACCCGCGGCGTTTGCGTTTGTTCCCGTGTTGTTTGGCGAGTTGTTGATGGCTTTGACCGCGGACGCGGGTCGGCCGGCGCTGGGCCAGTTTACGGAAGAGCTTATCGCCAGCGTGGGAAACGCCCAGGCGGTGGGCATGGAATTGTTTTCTCGTCACCTGATTCCGTTCGAGCTGGCTTCAATATTGTTGCTGGCGGCGACGGTGGGGGTCATTTGTCTGGCGAAATTTCCAGCGAAGATTGGCGGGAGGCGGACGAAATAATATGGGCAGTCAATTTGTATTGTTTATCAGCGCAACGATATTTTGCATCGGCGCGGTGGGGTTCATCATTCGGCGCAATCCTTTGATCATGTTCATGTCCGTCGAACTGATGCTCAATTCGGTCAATTTTCTTCTGGTGGGTTATTCGAAATTCACGAACTCTTTGGACGGGCAGATTTTCGCCCTGCTGATCATGGTCGTGGCCGCCGCCGAGGTGGTGGTGGGGCTGGCGATCATCCTGACGATTTTTAGAACGCGGCGCGACCTCGACGTCGACCACCTAAACGTTTTGAAAGGCTGACCTTGTTTTTATACGCGTGGGCCATATTATTCCTTCCGCTTCTGGGTTTTATCGGACTCAGTTGGTTTGGCGACCGTTTACCCGGCGCCAAGTCCGGTTATGCGGCGAGCGCCGTGGTGGGGGCCGCGTTTTTGGTCTCTTTTTTCGCGTTCGGCCATCTTCTCAGTCTGGAACCGGAGCAGAGAATAAATAACGTGGCCGTCCTGTACCCCTGGATTCAGGCGGGGAGCTTCCATCTGGACCTCGCCATTCTGGTCGATCCCCTTTCGGTTTTCATGCTACTCATCATCACCGGCGTGGGATTTTTAATCCATGTCTATTCCATCGGGTACATGGATGGAGACCCCGAGTACACGCGGTTCTTTTCCTACATGAACCTTTTCATCTTTTCCATGGCCCTGCTGGTGTTGGCCGCGGATTTCTTTTTCCTGATTGTCGGCTGGGCATTGGTGGGCCTGGCGTCTTATTTATTGATCGGGTTTTGGACGGAGAAAACCAGCGCGGTGTTGGCGGCGCGCAAGGCGTTTGTCATGAACGTGATCGGCGACGTGGGGATGGTGATCGCCGCCTTCGTGGCGTTTGACGCATTTGGAACCCTAAATTTTGTGGAAATATTTACCGAGGCTCCCAAACTATTTGGCGAAAACGACGAGACGGTTTTATTGATCACCCTTTTTCTGTTGGTCGGCGCCTTTGCGAAATCGGCCCAGTTGCCCCTGCACACCTGGCTGCCAGACGCCATGGAGGGACCGACCCCGGTGAGCGCCCTGATCCACGCCGCCACCATGGTCACCGCCGGCGTGTATCTGGTGGCGCGGTGCAACGTGTTGTACGATCTGGCGCCCTACGCTATGTATTTTATCGCCACGGTGGGCGCGACGACGGCTATCTTCGCCGGGACCATAGCGCTGGTGCAAAACGATATCAAACGCGTCATCGCCTATTCCACGATGAGCCAGTTGGGATACATGTTTCTGGCCGCCGGAGTCGGCGCGTACAGTTTGGCCATGTTTCATTTGATGACCCACGCTTTCTTCAAAGCCCTGCTGTTTCTGAGCGCGGGGAGCGTGATCCACGGTTTGCACGGCGAGCAGGACATTCGCAACATGGGCGGATTGAAAACCGCCATGCCAATTACCTGCGGCGTTTTTTTGATCGGAACGTTGACCCTGGCGGGGTTTCCCCTCACCAGCGGATTTTTCAGCAAGGAAGCCATCATCATGAGCGCCTATCACGCTCCGATGGGGAATTTTCTGTTCTGGAGTCTGGCCGTGTTGACGGCGGGATTGACGGCGTTTTATTCCTTCCGGATTTTCTTTTACGCCTTTTTGGGAAACTCCAGAAATCCGCAAGTTAAGGCGCACGAGTCGCCGCCGATCATGTTGGCGCCTTTGGCCGTGCTGGCTTTTTTCTCCCTGGTCATGGGATTGGCGGGACCCGCCGTTATGCATTTTCTGGCTCCGGTTTTTGGCGGTCAGATCCCCGTTCATTACGAAGACGGTTTGCTTGAAAGCATAGCCCTTTTGGCTGGGTTGGCGGGGTTTGTTGCGGTGTTGGGTTTGTACCTCACCGACGAGGAGCGATTGGAAATGATCAAGGAAGCTCTCTTGCCGTTTCATGAGATCCTTTACAAAAAATATTATGTCGACGAGCTTTACGATTTGCTGATCGTAATACCCACGAAGGCCACCGGCAAGTTTATGGATCAGTTGACCGAGAAAAAGGGAATTGATTTTTCCGTGGATAAAGTGGGCGCCGTGGTGAAACAGATTAGCGAGGAAATCAGCGCTTGGCAAAACGGTAGAGTGAGAACCTACGCTCTCAATATGCTGGCGGGCGTGGCCATTATTTTATTGTTTGTGGTGTTCAAGTAAATTAGAGACGAAAAAAAATGCTTTCCATTATCATATTCACTCCCATCGTTGCGGCGGCGTTTTTAATCTTTACGCGCGACAGCGAGGGCGTCAGCTCGGGCAACGTGGCGCTTGCCGGTTCGGCGTTGCCTCTGGCTCTGGCTGTCGGCCTTGCGACGTCTTTCGACTCCGGGTCCGGAGAAATGCAATTCGTCGAAACCTATTCCTGGGTTTCCGCGCTCAATATAAACTTCCAGGTCGGCGTCGACGGCGTCAGCCTGTGGATGCTGGTTCTAACGGCGTTTCTGTCCTTCATTGCCATTATTGTTTCATTGGATATGAAAGATCGCCGGAGCGATTTCCTGGCGTTGATGCTTCTGCTGGAAGCGGGAACTCTGGGAGTGTTTCTGGCTCTCGATACGATCCTGTTTTACGTTTTCTGGGAGTTGATGCTGGTTCCCACATATTTCCTCATAGGATTGTGGGGCGAGGGGAGGCGGGTTTACGCCACGATAAAATTTGTACTTTACACGCTTGTGGGCAGTTTGTTGATGCTGGTGGCGATCATCAGTCTCACCGCCATCCATTTTAAGGCGACGCATGAGTTGAGCTTTGATATTCGCACCCTGACGCACACGCATATCCCGACGGACGCCCAGGGTTGGATGTTTATGTTTTTCTTTCTGGCCTTCGCTATTAAGATTCCCATTTTCCCCTTTCATAGCTGGTTGCCACACGCCTACATGGCCAGCCCCATTCCCGTTCTGATTCTATTGACCGGAGCCATGTCCAAAACGGGGGCGTACGGCCTGATCCGGTTTTGCCTGCCGCTGTTTCCAGAAGCGTTTTCGGATATGGCGTTAATTTTCGGAGGCTTGGCCGCCTTGGGAATCGTTTACGGAGCATGGATCGCGATTGCGCAAAAGGATTTAAAAGCGCTGGTGGCCTGGTCCAGCGTCAGCCATCTCGGATTTATCGCGCTGGGCATTTTCGCGATGAACGGCGAGGGGATCGACGGAAGCGTTTTGCAAATGGTGAACCATGGAATCATTGCTTCCGCATTATTTATTATCGTGGGCATTCTGGAAAAAAAGACCGGCACTCGCAACCTCGCTCAACTCCGCGGTCTGAAAGGTTCCATGCCCGTCCTGTACGGCGTGTTCATGCTCATTGCCCTGGCGGCTCTTGGCTTGCCCGGACTCAACGGTTTTGTCGGCGAATTTTTAATCCTGATGGGCGTGTGGACCTCGTCCAGCCTGGTAGAATTGTCTGCGGCCTATGTGTTGATGGGCGGGTTGGCCATCGTGTTTGCGGCCATTTATATGCTTTATATGTTCCAGGGAGCGATGCAGGAAAAGCCGGATAAACTTTCCGACAATGTCGCCGATATTGGCGCAAAGGATTTCGGGGTTCTTCTTCCCGCCTGTATCCTCGTCGTTTTCATCGGGTTGTTTCCAAAAATATTTGTGGATCGCGTGGCCCCAACCGTCGATCGTTTACTCTCCATAGAAAAAACCGTAAATCTCCCCACCCATCAAGATTCGGGCCGTCATTAAACCCAGCCACGTTTCGCTTCCCCGTTGCTCCCAATGAAACTGGGCCTGAGAATGGTGGACGGCGTTTTTTTGGAACGTCCGAACCGCTACCTGGCCCGCGTTCGAATTGACGGCGAGGAAGTTCCAGCCCACGTTCCCGATCCGGGAAGGTTGCCAGGCCTGATGATTCCGGGCCGAAAGATTCGGCTGATACACAATCCCGGTCCGCATCGCAAAACGCAATACACCCTGGCGCTGGTGCGTCATGGCCGAATTTGGGTGGGAGTTTATCCGTCCTTTGCAAACAATCTTGTGGCGGAGGCGTTGGAGAAAAACCGATTGAAACCTTTTTCCGGATATACCCAGGCGACTCCGGAAGTTAAAATGGGAAACAGCCGATTTGATTTTAAACTGGATTTTCCCGCAGGACCTGCGTACGTCGAGGTCAAATGCGTCAGTTTTGTGGAACGGGGAATTGGGAGGTTCCCGGACGCGCCCACCTTGCGCGGGCAAAAACACCTTAAGGAGCTGGTCGAATTGCGCGGGGAAGGTTGCCGGACCGCCGTGGTTTTTGTGTCGCCCCGATCAGACGCGAGGTCGATCACCAGTAACGACGCGATCGATCCGGTTTTTGGCGAATGCCTGCGCGCGGCCAAAAAAGCCGGGGTCGAGCTTTACGGGTACAATTGCAGGGTTTCGCAGTCGTCCTTATCGATAAACCGCGAGGTGGAGGTTTTTTTGTGAAGGGGGTTATTTCTTTTTATTGAGGAAGGCGTCCAACTCGGGAGTCACCATCCATTTTTTTTTGCCTTCGATTTCCAGCAACTCCCAGGGTTGTTTTACAAAAAGCGTTTTCAATTTATTGCTGGGATGGACGACGATTTCATATTTAATGGACGCCACGGCTTTGTTGAAATTTTCTTTAGGGAAACGGGAGTTTTGCGAGATCGGCAGACCGTCCTGATAATATTTTATGCCGATGATCGTGCTTTTATTGAATAAAACATTGTGGTGAATGTCGTCGATATATTTTAAAAACTCTTCCCTGTGATCGTCTCTAACCATCATGTCGCTGGCGATATTGTTTCGGCTTTCAAACTCCTGGTTAAAAACTTCGATCCTTTTGGAAAGCGTTTTTTGGTTCTTTAAATAGTCGTCTTCCTTTTTGTCGCCGGTAGCGCAAGCGGAAATCCAGAAAACGCAAAGCCCGGCGGCCAGCAAAAAGAGAAATCTGGAATGGCGTGAATTCATGTCCGGCGAAGGTTATAATGAGTTGGAAGAACGACCGTCAAAAACGGTTTGTGAAGATTCGAGCCAGATCGGATTATAATTTAAGCCAAACGCCGTGGCAAGCCGTACTTGAAATAAAACTCCATTGAAAAAAACTTACCGCAAATCCCGACCCAAACCCAAAAGTCCCGGCGCCCAACCGAAAGCTAAAGGCGAAAATCCATTGTGGGACCAGGCCGCGCGCTGGTACGACGCGTTGGTGGGGGAAAGGGGAAGCTACTACCAAAAAGAGATCGTCCTGCCGGGCGCGTTTAAAATGCTGGGCCTCCCTAAGGGCGCGAGGGTTTTGGACCTGGCGTGCGGGCAGGGCGTGTTTTCCCGCTATCTTTTTCAAAAGGGCATGGACGTCGTGGGCCTGGATATTTCAAGCAAGCTGGTGGAGTTGGCGCGGGAACGTTCGGATAAAAAAATCCGCTTTGAGGCCGGCGACGCGCAAGGTTCGGATACGCTCAAAGGAGAAACTTTCGACGCCATTTCCTGCCTGCTGGCGATTCAAAATATGGAACGCATCGAACCCGTATTTAAAAATGCGGCGCGCTGGTTGCGTCCCGGAGGGAAATTAGTTATCGTCGCCATGCATCCGTGCTTTCGTATACCGCGACAGACGCATTGGGGGTGGGACGCGGATAAAAAACTGGAATACCGGCGCGTGGACCGGTATTCGACGGAATTGAAAATACCCATTTTGACGCCGCCTTTGGCGGATTCCAAAAACTACACGCTCACCTATCACCGTCCCCTGCAAAGTTATTTTGACGGCCTCGCCAAGGCCGGATTGAAGGTGGAGGCGTTGGAGGAATGGCATTCCAACAAAGTCAGCCAGCCGGGCAAGAGGTCCCGGGCGGAAAACCGGTCGCGCGAAGAGTTTCCTCTCTTCCTGGCCCTTCGCGCCGCGGCGGGCGAAAAATAATCGAGGACGAAGGACGAAAAAATAAAGTTATGCATCGACCCAAAAGTTACACCTATGAATTGCTCGACGGAAAAACTCTTTTGCATTCCGTGCGCAGGAAACTGGAACACCAAGAAGCGCCCTGGAACGATATCGCCCAATGGCTGCTCGACGGCCATGTCGAGTACCAGCCGATAAGAAACAATCCCATGCGGTCAGGTTACAGCTACATGTACCAAAAAGCGGGGTTGAACCTGACGCTCTATTATCCCGAAAAAATTTTCAACCGTATGCTTGAAGCGCTGGATAAGAAAAAGGTGGGGATGTTAAAAATCGCCTTTCAGGCTTCCTTCCCGGAACGCTCGGGCTACGTCCTCAATGAATTTAAAATTCGCGGGGTGATTGAAGACGGCTTGTCCGGAGAGGAATGACGGCGTTCTTCGCCGGGGTCAACGCTCTTCGGGGAAATCAAAGGGTTCGTCGTTACGGATGGCGTTGCGGATTTTCTCCATCCATTGTTGATAGAAAGCGACATTGTGGATGGAGTTCAGGCGCAGTCCAAAAATTTCATCCGCTCGGGATAGATGGCTCAGATAAGCTCTGGAATAATTTTGGCAGACGTAACAATTGCAATCCGGGTCCAGGGGAAGCCCGTCGTCTTTGAACTGCGCGTTCCTGATGTTTATTTTCCCCTCGTGAGTGAAGAGCGACCCGTTGCGCGCGTTGCGCGTGGGCATCACGCAATCCTGAAGATCGACGCCCAGCCCGGCGCTGCGCAGGATATCCCACGGCGTTCCCACGCCCATCAGGTATCGAGGCCGGTTCTCGGGAAGAAGAGCGGCGGTGTGTTCGGTCATTTCAAACAACAAGTCCTTTTCCTCCCCAACGCTTAATCCTCCAATCGCGTAACCCTCGAACCCGATATTGACAATCTGCTCCGCGCTTTGCGTCCGCAAATCTTTATACATGCCGCCTTGCACAATGCCGAACAAGGTTTGCGATTCCGACTGAAACGCCGCCCGGCACCGCTTCGCCCAGCGCGCGGTAAGGTCCAGGGATTGTTGCGTCTTTTCCCGACTCGCCGGATAGGGAGTGGGTTCGTCAAAAGTCATGGCAATGTCCGCGCCGAGCGCTTGCTGAATTTCCATGGATTTCTCAGGCGTGAAGTTATGCGTGGAGCCGTCCAGATGCGATTTGAAAACGACGCCTTCCTCGCTCACCTTCGCCAGATCGCCGAGGCTGAATACCTGGAATCCCCCGCTATCCGTCAGGATAGGCCGGTCCCAGTTCATGAAGCGATGCAGACCGCCCAGCTTGCGGATGGTTTCATGTCCGGGACGCAGGTACAGATGATAGGTGTTGCCCAAGATGATTTGGGAATTGCAGGCTTTCAATTCCTCGGGAGAAAGCGCCTTGACGGTGGCCTGGGTGCCCACGGGCATGAACGCCGGCGTTTCGATCTCGCCGTGGGGAGTGGTCAGAACGCCCAGCCGCGCGCGGGAATGCGAGTGATGTTTGATTACTTTAAAGCTAAACACCGGGGGGATTTTTTTTGGGAGCGGATTCTAAAAACCGGGAGAACCTGTTCGCGTCGTCGGGCAGGTTCAGGGTGACTTGACTGAAAGGAATGGTCAGGTTGTTCTCGTTGCAAATGCGAACCAGGGCCGATTGGATTTCTCTTTCGTATTCCTCATAAAATTCTGCGCCGCTTCCATCCGCCTCGACAAGGATTTTTAAATTCAGCGAACTGGCGCCCGCCTTGTCGAATGCGACTTTCAAGCTCAAAAAATCCGGAGGCTCTCCTTGTAGACGTTCGGAAAGTAGACGTCGCAGGCCTTGCTCGAACAACTTTGGGATTTCGTCGCAAACTCTGGACTGGATTCCATAGTCCAGGCCAAAGTCGACGCCGTAGCGAAAACCGCGTGAAAGGTTCACCGGATTCTGTTGGAGAAAATCTGCCGTCGGGTAATACTTCAAAGCGCCGCCTTTCAACCGAAGAATCACCTGCTCCAGGGTTTGGCGCTCGACCTTGCCGTAGGTTCCGTCGGAAAGGATCGTCCAGTCCTCCAGTTCCGTGGGGAACCAGGGTTCGTCCTTGACCGCCGGGCGGGATTGCTCGTCGATAAGTTTTCTTAGCGGAAGAACGATGGTCCCGCCTTCCAGACGGTCGTTGACCAGGCGGGCAGACATTCCCAGACTCTTCACCAGCCAGGGAACGCCCAGCCAGATGAGCCGCTCGTTTTCGCGCACGGTGCCCAGGTTCAGGGACAATTGAAATTCCCGGAAAAAAATCGGGACCAATTGCCGGGAGGTCCAGCCAATGGCAAACAAGACAATGATGGAAACGCTGAGGAGCAACCAGTCGTTCAATAGATACAGGGCGACCAGGCTGAGGCTGACGCAGAGCGCCAATACCATTGCGGCGTAAGCCGCACGCACAACCTTAATGATGCGCGGATGGAGATTGAGAAGGTTTCGTCTTCCAACCAGCAAGTTGCGGAGTTTCATTAAAACCCACCACAGGGCGGCGAAAGAGGAAAGAATGATCATCAGGTTTCTGCCGCGATGACGAAAGAATTTTCGCAACCCCTCGGCGAGCGTTTCCAGAACCGGACGCTTATCCGCCAACTCGTGATCCAGGGTTTTTTGAATCTCCCGGAGTTCGAGCCGGGCCAGCGCCGGGGCGTATTTATTTTTCATTCTCTTCAATCGTTTTAGATAATTTTCTTCTTCGGGCGTGGCAGAGGTTTTGCCTTCCGCATTTTTCAGAAGAAGTTCAATTTTTTCCGAAGCCTCCTCCAGGCGGGTGATTTTGGATTTTAGCGAATCTATATTCTTTTTTAACTTATCGATTTTCCTGGGTTTTTTTGTCAGGTCGCTTAAAGCATGAAGTAGGGGGAGGGCGAGCTCCTGGATTTCTTTCATCCAGTCTCCGTCGTCTTTTTTTGAAAGAAACAAATCCGAGGTGTCGTGTTGGGTGGCGACGCCGTCAAAATTCACATAAGTCTGGTCCAGCTGTCTTAACAATTCGTCTTTTCTTTGCGCGGAACTGGGCGTGACGGGTTGTTGGCTCATTTCGTTCAACTCTCGCTTGATTTGTTCTTCTTGTTGCGAAATGAGTAGAAGGAGGGATTCGATGTGTTCCAAATCTATGGAATCCGAATCTTCCTGCGATTGGGCGAGGACGGGGAATGACAGGCAAATCAGGAAAATGATCGCCGAAAAAAAGCTATTAAGCCTAAAGAGTTTACTTCGCCGCTTCCGGGAAAGTAGAGACAAAGGATTTTGAATCGCAGGGCTATTCATTGATCCGGCCTATTCCGTTTTCAATCGTTTGGTCCGGCTAAAAATTTCCGTCGTTTACCCTGCGCCGTTGGAAAGAAGTTTTTCCAGAATGGCTTTTTGCGTGTGCAGTCGGTTCTCCGCCTGATCCAACACGACGGAATGCGGCCCGTCTAAAACTTCCGAGGTGATTTCTTCCTCTCGATGAGCTGGAAGACAGTGCATGACCAAAACGTTTTTTCCTGCGGCGTCGACGAGGTCTTTATTGATCTGATAGTTTTTTAACGCGGACTTTTTTGCTTCGGTTTCGTCCTCTTGTCCCATGCTCACCCAAACGTCGGTATAAATCACGTCTGCGCTTTTTACCGCCTCATAGGGGTCTTCCATAAACTCCACGGTTCCCAGGGGACCCAGGTTTCCGGGCTTGTCCAGGCAGTGGCCCGGCGGAGACGCCACCCGCAAATCCATATCTAATATTGAAGCGGCCATCATCCAGGAATAGGTCACGTTATTGCCGTCGCCGATGTAGGCCACTTTGACGCCCTCGATTCGATTTATTTTTTCCTGAATGGTCAGCAGGTCGGCCAGAATCTGCACGGGGTGGTTCAGGTCCGTCAAGCCGTTGATCACCGGGACGTCGGCATGCTCGGCCAGTTCCAAAACCTCCTGGTGGTCGAAGGTGCGAATCAAAATTCCGTCCAGGTAACGCGACAGGACTTTCGCCGAATCCTTCAAGCTTTCCCCGCGATTGAGTTGAAGGTGGTCGGCGGTGAGGAACAGGGAATGGCCGCCCAAATCGAACATGCCCACCTCAAACGATATTCGCGTTCGAGTGGAAGGCTTGTTGAAAATCATTCCCAGCGTCTTGCCCTTCAAGGGCTGATGCGGCGTTCCCTTTTTGCGCAGAGCTTTAAGCTCCGCCGAGCGGGACACGAAGGCAAGAAGCTCCTCTTGGGTGAAATCGATCAGGCTTAGAAAATCTTTTTTCATCGGACAGGGCCGTCGCTGTTTTTAATTGGGGAATGGAATCAAACCTTCGCGCGGGACATTTGATCCAGACTGTGAGACACGGTTTGGATCAGCCCGTCGATTTCCTTTTTGCTCACCGTCAAAGGCGGAATGAACCGAAGGGTATTGGTTTGAACGCAGTTTACCAAATAGCCGTTTTGCATACAATGAACGAGGACGTCCCCCGCCGGTCGGTCCAGCTCCAGGGCAAGCATCAGGCCCTCGCCGCGAACCTCGCGAATTGCTGGAAATTTTTCCGCCAGTTTGTCCAGTCGGCTTTTAAAGTAGTCTCCGGTTTTTTGAACCTTGGTCAAGAAATTTTTGCCCGTCAGCACCTTGAGCGCCGCCAGCGCCGCGGCGCAGGCCAGTGGATTGCCTCCAAATGTGGCGGCGTGGGTCCCCGGCACAAAAGACCGGATCGCCGGGTTGGACGCGGCCATGGCGCCAATGGCGGTTCCGCCCCCCAAAGCTTTCGCCAGAGTCATCACGTCCGGTTTGATCCCGTAGCGTTGATAGGAAAACAGCGAGCCGGTCCTGCCAAAACCGGTTTGGACTTCGTCGAATATCAGCAGGAGTTTGTTTTTTGTGCAAAACTTCCGCAGTTCTTTCAGGTAGTTTTTATCCGGGAAATACACGCCGCCTTCTCCCTGTCCCGGCTCCAGCATGACGGCGCAGGTCTTTTTGGAAAAGGCTTTTTTAACCGCCCCCATATCGTTGAAGGGGACGTATTTAAATCCTGAAAGAAGGGGCGCAAACCCGGTGTGAAATTTTTTCTGCGCCGTGGCGGAAAGTCCCCCAAACGTTCTTCCGTGAAACGAGTTGTGCATGGTGACGATCTCGTTGCGGTTCTTATATCCCTGATCGAACGAAAATCGCCGCGCCAGTTTGATGGCGGCTTCGTTGGCTTCGGTCCCGCTGTTGCAAAAGAAAACCTTGTCCGCAAAACTCAGCCGCGTCAATTCCTCGGCCAGGCGGGCCTGCGGCTCGATGTGATAAAGGTTGGAAACGTGAAGCAATTGTCCCGCCTGTTTTTGAATGGCGGTCACGACGGCGGGATGACAATGGCCGAGATTGTTCACGGCAAGTCCGCTCACAAAGTCGATATATTCCTTGCCGTCCCGGTCCCAGACCCGGGTTCCCTTGCCCCGGACCAGCGCGATGGGAAAACGCCCATAGGTGTGCGCGGTGTGCTTTTGAGTCAGTCGCACGATTTCGTTGTTGCCGTTGTTTTTTTTCATGGCGGCGGTATTTATTTTATTAGGATGGAAAAAGGAACACTAGCATATTTTATTTTGCAAAAACAATTTAAAAGGATAATGGATAATCTGAAATAAGAAGCCCAGACTGAATGGCAATAATATGGATATAATTAACCGCTAGCTGGTTAACAGGTTAACAAGTAGCCGTTGCGAATGCGTTGAGCGGCGGTGGGGCGTCCGGGGGATATTCTTATATGCAGTTCATGAGAGTTAAAAAAATTCTGGAACGCGGCCTGGATTTCCTGTATCCGCAAATCTGCCCCTATTGCGAAGGGCGGGGCGGTAGGGAAGGGCGGAGCCTTTGCGAGGACTGTTTCGACGATATTGTTAAAATAAATTTCCCCTACTGCTTTCGCTGTGGAACGGCTCTGGAAATATCCTACGAACCGGCGGTGGACGAATACGAATGCGGCAAATGCCGGATTGGAAATTACCGTTTTGACAGAGCGCGCTCGCTGGGTCCCTACGACGCGGGATTGAAACGTTTGATCCACCATTTTAAATACGATGGAAAACCGGGAGCGATGCGGGACGTCTCTTCCCTCCTGCAAAATTTTTTTTCGGGAGCCGAGGATTTGTACAGCGGATTTCATGTGACTTCCGTTCCCTTGCATTTCAAAAAACTGAAGGAGCGCGGTTTCGATCAATCCTATCTCATTGCCGAGGAAACGGCGCGCTGTCTTGGTTTGCCGATGTTGGCCGGGGCGTTGACCCGCGTCCGGGAAACCCCGCCTCAGGCGAGTATGAAGCGTAGCGACCGGATCGAAAATGTGAAAGGAGCCTTTCAGGCGATGGATCCGGAACGGGTGGGCGGGAAAAATATTTTGGTCGTGGACGATGTTTTTACCACGGGAGCCACGTCCAATGAAGCGACCCGAATTCTGAAAAAAGCGGGGACCGACAAGGTGTATGTCTTCACTCTGGCCAGGGCCTGACGGAGCCAGTTGAATTCTCCTAACCCATTGAAGAATAAAGCTAAGAGTGGCTTCTTATTTGCGGTTGACTGGAGGGAGCATTGTGCTAATATTCCATTCAGCATGCTGAAAATATTGAATCGTCACTCACCAATCACGCGCGAAAAAAATAAATCTTGTCTATTGAAAATTATCTGGGTGATGGAAAGAAGCTGATCGACAAAGTTCTGGCTGAGTACTTGCCGGGCAAGGAAGCCTATCCGGAAACCATCCATCAATCCATGCATTACAGCCTGCTTGCCGGAGGCAAACGTTTGCGGCCCATATTGGTCATGGCCGCGGCGGAGGCCGTGGGCGCGGATCGTCGAACCGTTTTGCCCTTTGCGGTTGCCGTAGAGTTTATCCACACCTACACCCTTGTCCACGACGATTTGCCCGCGTTGGACGACGACAGTCTGCGCCGGGGAAAGCCGACCAATCATAAAGTGTTTGGCGAGGCGATCGCGGTTTTGACCGGCGACGCTCTATTGACCCAGGCATTTATAATCATGACCCAGTCGGCGTTGATGGAATCCATTCCCGCCGCTAACGTCCTTCGGGCGGCCAACGAAATCTCCCGCGCCATGGGTTCTGGCGGGGTGATCGGCGGGCAGGTGGTTGATATTCAATCCGAAGGCAAGGAGATCGATCCCGAAACCCTGGAATACATTCATATTTATAAAACGGGTTTTTTTTTCAAGGCCTGTATTCGAAGCGGAGCTATTTTGGGCCGGGCGGAGTCGAAACAATTGGCCGCCCTATCCGAGTTTGGGTCGCACATTGGGCTGGCTTTTCAAATTGTGGATGATATTCTTGATATCGTCGGCGATAAGGAGAAGCTGGGAAAAGACGTCGGTAGCGATATCGATAAACACAAGGCAACTTATCCCGCCCTCTATGGATTGGAAGCCTCCAAAAAACAAGCCGAGAAACTGGTGGAGGAAGGCATCGCCAGTTTGCAGGATTTTGACGAGCGCGCGGATCCTTTACGGGAGATCGCTCGTTTCTTTATTCAACGGACATTTTGACCTGGTCACGTCATGAGTAATCTTTTAAGTCAAATCAACGGTCCGCAGGATTTGAAAAAACTGGATATTGACCAGTTGCCCGCACTGGCGGAGGAAATCCGCAACCGTTTGCTGGAAACCATTTCCAAAACCGGAGGCCATCTGGGTTCCAATCTGGGAATTGTGGAAATCACGATGGCCCTGCATTATGTATTTGACTCCCCGAAAGACAAGTTTGTCTGGGACGTCGGCCATCAAAGTTATGTTCACAAAATACTCACCGGAAGGAACGAACGCTTCCCCACGGTGCGCCAATACGAGGGGCTTTGCGGATTCACGCGCAGGGAAGAAAGCGAACACGACCACTGGAACTGCGGGCATGGCGGGACGTCCGTTTCCGGCGCTCTCGGTTTCGCCATGGGGCGCGATCTTAAAAAAGAGGATAACTCCGTTATCGCCATCATTGGCGACGGCTCGTTGACGGCGGGCATGGCGTTTGAGGGATTGAACCATGCCGGCCACCTCAAGAGCGACGTCATTGTCATACTCAACGACAACGAAATGGCCATTGCCCCCAACGTGGGCGGTCTCTCCACGCACCTGAGCCAGATCATGACCGGTCAGGTGATGACCAAGTTCAAAAAGGAAATCGATCAAATGTTGTTGTCGATTCCCGGCATTGGAAAAGACATTTCCCACTACGCTCATAAACTCGACGAAGCGGTCACCGGAATATTTATTCCCGGCAGACTGTTTGAGGATCTGGGATTCCGCTATATCGGGCCGGTTGACGGTCACGACTCCAAAGCCATGATCGAAACGCTTGAAAGCATTAAGGACCTGAAGGGACCCACGCTTCTCCACGTCATCACCCAAAAGGGTAAGGGATATCAAGTTGCGGAGGAAAGAGCCGACGTCTGGCACGGCGCGTCTCCTTTTGATATTCAAAAGGGAGAGTTCCACAAAAAGTCCGGCAACCAGAATTACACTTCGGTTTTCGCGCAGGCGCTGATAGACCTGGCCAAAGAAGACGAAAAAATCGTCGGCATCACCGCCGCTATGCCGGACGGCACGGGAATCACCGCGTTTGGAAAAGAGTTTCCGGAACGCACCTTCGACGTGGGCATGGCCGAACAGCACGGCGTGGCCTTTGCCGGCGCGTTGAGCATTGAAGGCATGCGACCCGTCGCCGCGATCTATTCCACCTTTTTGCAACGGGCCTACGATCAGGTGGTTCATGAAATTTGCCTGATGAACCTGGACGTTACCTTTTGCATGGACCGGGCGGGAGTCGTCGGCGAAGACGGCGCCACGCATCAGGGGATGTACGATATTGCGTATCTTAGGACCTTGCCCAATATGGTGGTGATGGCCTGTAAAGACGAAAATGAATTGCGGCACATGCTCAAGACGGCGATTTATCATCCCGGTCCCGCCGCCCTCAGATACCCAAGAGGCGCAGGCCTGGGCGTTCCGATGGAAGACATGCAAGCCCTGGAGATCGGCAAGGGAGAGGTGGTGCGCGAAGGAACGGATATTGGCGTCTTGGCTTACGGCCACATGGTGGCCCCCTCGGTAGAGGTTGCGGAAAAACTCGAGCAGGAGGGCGTGAGCGTCGCCGTCATTAACGGTCGGTTCGCAAAGCCCATAGATTCCGGGTTGATCGTTAAGTTTGCGAACCAGTGTAAATGTCTGGTCACGGTGGAAGAACATTCTCTTGATGGCGGTTGGGGATCGGCGGTTTTGGAGGCTCTTCAGGAAAACAGAGTCCTGAATTGCCCGGTGGAACGCATTGGAGTCGGCGATTTTCCGGTGCACCACGGAGCGCCAAAACTCATTCGCAGGGATCTGAAACTTGACGTCGACGGCATTTACGATACCGTGAAAACTTTTTACCAGTCGGTGGCGGACGGCTCCTATGCCGGGTCCAGCGAGGGGAAACTGGTCGGTCGATAAATCGGGCAGGCGCCGCGGCGTCTTGCAAAAACTAACGAACCAACGAACCAACGAACTAACGAAACTTTAGATATTTATAAAATGGCCAGAAAAGCGCAAATAAAACGCCGGACGCAGGAAACAAACATCGAAGTCGAAATCAATCTGGACGGCTCAGGTTGTCAGGATATCCAGACGACCATTCCTTTTTTCGACCACATGCTTTCCCAAATTGCCCGTCACGGGTATTTCGACCTTAAAGTGAAGGCCGAGGGAGACACCCATATCGACTTTCACCACACGGTGGAAGACGTCGGCATCGCAATCGGACAGGCGTTCAAGGAAGCCCTGGGCGATAAAAAGGGCATTCGCCGGTTTGCCGAAGCCTCCATTCCCTTAAACGAAGCCTTGGTTCACTGCGTCGTCGACCTGAGCGGTCGCGGATTTTTTGTTTGCAACATGGATTTGCCGAAATCCAAGATTGGGGATTTCGACGTGGAACTGGCTCCGGAATTTTTCCAGGCTTTCTCCGCCAATTGCGGCGCGACGCTACATTTAAACTCCCCCTACTGGACCAACCTCCACCACGTCGTCGAGGCGACGTTCAAATCTTTTGCCCGGGCGATGGACCTGGCCTGCTCGTTGGACGCGCGGTCCAGCGAAATTCCATCCACCAAAGGGACTCTGTGAATGATCGCCATTGTCGATTACGGCATGGGCAACCTGAGGTCGGTTTTAAAAGCGTTTGAAACCGTCGGCGCAGACGCCCGGGTGACCAGCAAATCCTCCGACATTCTCAACGCCGGCGCCGTGGTTCTTCCCGGCGTTGGCGCCTTTCGCGATTGCATGAAAAATCTCGACCGGCTGAACCTGATCGACAGCGTGAAAAAAAGCGTTGCCGGCGGAAAACCCTTTTTGGGGATTTGCCTGGGTCTGCAGGTCCTGTTCGGTCAGAGCGAGGAGTTTGGAGCCGTCGAAGGGTTGAACCTCGTTCCCGGAAAAGTCTTGCGGTTTTCGCCGGAAAATCCCCTGGCGGGAGAGCCGAACTTAAAGGTCCCTCATATGGGATGGAACCAGGTCAAAATTCAAAAAACGTCTCCCCTGTTTGAAGACGTTCCGGACGAATCGTATTTTTATTTTGTTCATTCCTACTATGTTCGGCCCGACGATCCAAAAATAGCGGTCGCCACGACCTCCTATGGAAAAGAATTTGTTTCCGGGATCGAGTACGACAACGTCCATGCGTTTCAGTTCCATCCGGAGAAAAGCCAGAAGCTCGGTTTGCAAATGCTCCGGGCCTTCTCCCGTTTGAATTAGCGGATCCGTCAAGATGGACGCCGCGGCGCGGAGCCGATACCTTCGCGGCCTGGGGATGATACTCGTCACGACCCTCCTGTGGGGAATCCTTCCCATCCTGCAAAAAGTCGCGTTGAATCGCCTGTCTCCCGGATCAATCGTTTGGTTTCGTTTCTTGTGCGCCTTCGCGGTTTTATATCCCCTGTTGCATTTTCGTAACCGCTCGCCCGCCGTCCTGCTCAGGCGCCCTCCCGTTTTAGGACTCGTCGCCGGCGCCTGCCTGGCAGGCAATTATTTCGGGGTGGTTCAGGGGATTGAATTGACCGGGCCGACTCACGTCGCCATCCTGATTCAACTTGCCCCGGCGCTGTTAGTGATTGCCGGAGTGGTCATTTTTAAGGAACGGATTTCCCGCCAGCAGGGCCTGGG
>JAJDBD010000147.1 GCA_029261575.1 Nitrospinaceae bacterium
GCGCTTTTCGAGGCCAACGAAGAGATCGATATTCTCACCGTCGCCGAAAAGCTGAAAATCCAGGGGAACCTGCAAACCGTGGGGGACGTGGATTTTTTAAGCCTGGTGGAAGATCATGTTCCCACCGGCCAGGCGATCACCCACCACGCCAAAATCGTCCGCGAAAAGAAAATCCTGAGGGATTTGATTGTCACTGCGGAAGAGATCCGGGAAAACAGTTATCAGGAATTTGAAAACGTCGATCTGATTCTCGATCGGGCCGAGCAGTCGATTTTCCAAATTTCCGAAAAAAAGGTCAAACGCAGTTTTTTCCCGATCAAGGAAATCGTCAAGGACAGTTTTGTTCAGATCGAGAAACTGTTCGAAAAACCCGGACTCATCACCGGCGTTGAAACGGGATTCAAGGAACTGGACCAGTTGACCTCCGGTCTGCAACCGTCCGACCTGGTCATACTGGCGGCCCGTCCGAGTATGGGGAAAACCAGTTTCGCCCTCGATATAGTTCGCTTTGCCGCGCTTCACGGCAAAACGCCGTCCGCCATTTTCAGTCTGGAAATGTCCAAGGAACAACTGGGCATTCGCCTGCTTTGCGCCGAATCCCGGACCAACCTGGCGAATCTTAGAAAAGGGTTTTTAGGGAAATCCGATTGGCCCAACTTGACCACGGCGGCAGGCAAGCTCTCCGAGTCGGCGATCTTTATCGATGACACGCCGAGCATGACGGTTCTGGACGTCCGCGCCCGCGCGCGCCGTCTGAAAGCGGAGCATGACATTGGTTTGATCGTGATCGATTATCTCCAATTGATGCATGTGATGGGCAATGTGGAAAGCAGGCAACAGGAAATCTCGCAAATTTCCCGCGGACTCAAGGCTCTGGCCAAGGAGTTGAATATTCCCATCGTTGCCCTGTCACAGCTCAGCCGCGCCGTGGAAAGCCGGACGGATAAACGTCCCATGTTGGCGGACCTGCGCGAGTCCGGCGCCATTGAGCAGGATGCCGACGTGGTGGCGTTCATTTACCGCGACGAGGTCTACGACGATAACTCCCCCGACGCCGGCAAGGCGGAAATTCTGGTTCGTAAACAGCGCAATGGTCCCATCGGCGAAGTCAAACTCGCTTTCCTTAAAGAATACACCCGGTTTGAAAACCTTGCCGATTTCGACGAGCCTTTCGAGGACGTCCCCGTTTAACGGTGAATAATTTTAGCGTTTTCGCTGAGCGTCGCCGATTCGCAAAAATTAAATTCCTTGCCGCCGGTCTTCTGCTGGCGGTTTACGTTACTCCCTGTTTTAGTCAGGAAAAGGCGCCGCATGATTTTGGCGGGTTTGACCCGTCCCCCGGACAAAAGGCGGAGATGTTTTTGGCTCGCGGCCAGTTTGAGCAAGCCCAACAAGCCTACCAAACCTTGATCGAAAGCGGCTCCGCTAAAAGCGACGCCTTTCGCGGTCTGGTCAAATCCTGCGAAGGCGGGCGCCGTTTGGATGAGTGTCGGGATTATCTTTCCGAATACACTTCAAAAAAACCGGAATCTTCCCCCGCCTGGTACGGCTTGGGATTCGTGAATTACCTCAAGGGACGGGGTGAGGAAGCCGAAGAGTTTTTTATAAAGTCTGTTGAATTGGATCCGGGAAACGCCTTGGCATTTAATAACTGGGCGGCGGTATTGGCGGAAAAACAATCGTTTTCCCAGGCGATCGAAAAGACGGGGAAAGCCATTTCCCTGGATCCGTCGCAGACTATGTTTTATTTCAATTTGAAAAGGATATATAAAGCTGACGGGGACGGCGAGCGTTTTGAAAAGGAGTACCGGGAATATTTGGCGAAGAAAGATAATACCTTCGCAACCGGGTATGGGAAAGTTTTGGCGCGCAGTTATCGTCAAAAGGGGTTTGGCTTTTATAATCAAGGGAGAATAGAGGACTCTCTGGCCAGTCTGGAAAAGATGACCGAGATTTATCGGGAGATCGGGCACATGCCGGGTTTGGTGGCCGGACTTTTCAGCCGCGCTTTGCTATTAGAGGAGTCTGGCGAAGAAAATCAGGCGCTTGATCTGTACAGGAAAATCCTGGAAATTAACCCAAATCACATTCAGGCGCGGCAAAAAGTGGAAGCTTGGGACAAATAAATCAATAAAAAAAAATCTCAAAAAAACTTTGAAAACTCGCTGGTCCTGGCGAAAATATGAATACCCGCATACCCTTGTGTTTAAATAAGTATTGACATATTAGTAGCTTACGAGCTACGATTCTCTGGTTGAAGCGCTCGCTGTTAAATTCACAGGAGGTAAGGTGCAAAAGCAATTTTACACGGTCATGGTCTTTCCGGGTTCTTCTGGATCGCCAAAGGAATTTCGGGTTTCTAAAGCTCTGGTGGTGGGAACCTTGTGGACGCTGAGCTTGTTCCTTTTGGGCGTTGCCGGTTCGGGTTATTTTTTCTCCAAGAAGTATCAAGGGTTTAATGAGACTTCTCTGGAGTTGACCGATCTTCGGCGCGGGGCCAAAATCCATAAAGTCGAGGTGGAGAGGTTTTCCCAACAGATAAAGAACTTTGAAACCGAAATGGCTCGTCTCGAACGCTTCGAGAAAAAATTGCGCGTGATCACCGCTTCTGAAAACTCTCCCAACGCCGTTGAGAAAAACTGGGGCGTGGGAGGACCTTTGGGGCTTGCCGCCAACAGTTTTACCACCTCGCTGGATCAGGACGGCAAATCGATTTCGGAACAGTTTTCCGCTCAGTTGGAACAACTGGACGGCCAAGCCAGGCTCCAGTTTATTAGCTTTCAGGAGTTGGACGAATTTTTTAAAAACCAGAGTTCATTGCTGTCCGCGACGCCTTCGGTTTGGCCGACGCGAGGTTGGGTCACCTCCGGTTTTGGTTTTAGAAAGTCCCCCTTCACCGGCTTGAAGGAAAAGCACGAAGGTTGGGATATTGCGGCTAGAAACGGTTCTCAGGTCCAAGCCACCGCAGACGGGGTGGTGGCGGTATCCGGTCGCGATTACGGATATGGAATAATGATTGAAATCGATCATGGGTACGGGGTCGTCACCCGCTATGGACACAATTCAAAAAATCTTGTGAAGGCTGGCGAACGGGTCAAACGGGGACAGGCGATCGCGCTGGTGGGAAATACCGGGAGAAGCACCGGACCGCATCTGCATTATGAAGTGCTCGTCAAAGGCATTCCTGTCAGCCCCCAAAATTACATCCTGGAAGATTGATCCAGCGGATTCCTTCCGCGCCTTCGTCCACCCGCATATGTCAACGGGACGATCCAGGCTGTCGGTGAATTCTACGTCTCCCCGCCAAGAGCAAATTCCAAAAAACCATAGGCCAACCAAAGCGGTAGCGAGGTTCGTTTCAAAGGGCGGAGGCGGCTTTCTTCCCGTTTAAGATCGATTGAAACCGTTTCTTGATACGCTTTTCCCAGGCCTCTCCGAATGTTTTAAAAAAGCCCTCGGTTCCCAAAGGAAATTAAGGTTATAATTGTTTCTATTGCTTAATATTTAACGCGAAGAAAGACGTCTATCATGGTATTTGGTTTCGTAAAAAAATTATTTGGAACGCACAACGAGCGGGAAATCAAGCGGATTCAAACTTATGTGGATCAGATCAACGAGTTTGAACCCAGCATTCAACCTTTGAGCGACGAACAACTTCGGAACAAAACGACTGAGTTCAAGCAGAGACTTAAAGGCGGGGAAACCCTGGAAGATATTTTGCCGGAAGCCTTTGCCACGGTTCGCGAAGCCAGTTGGCGTTCGCTTAAAATGCGGCATTTTGACGTGCAAATGACGGGCGGCGTGGTTTTGCACGAAGGAAAGATTGCTGAAATGAAAACCGGCGAAGGGAAAACCCTCGTCGCCACGCTTCCAGCCTACCTCAACGCCCTGGCGGGCAAAGGGGTGCACATTGTGACTGTCAACGAATACCTGGCAGAGCGCGATTGCGAATGGATGGGAGAGGTGTATAAATTTCTGGGACTTTCGATCGGTTCGATTTACCACAACATGTCCGAGGAGGATAGAAAAGCCGCCTACCGGGCGGATATCACTTACGGAACGAACAACGAGTTTGCGTTCGATTACCTTCGCGACAACATGAAGTTTTCCATTGAGCAATTTGTTCAGCGGGACCTCAATTACGCCATCGTCGACGAGGTGGACAGCATCTTGATCGACGAAGCCCGAACGCCCTTGATCATTTCCGGTCAGGCCGAAGAATCCACCGATAAATATTACCAGATCAACCGGATCATTCCTCCGCTGGCCAAGGAGAAGCATTATCAAGTCGATGAAAAAGCCCGCACCGCCTCCTTGACGGACGAGGGGGTTGCCAAGGTGGAAGAATTACTTCATGTCGATAATCTTTACGATCCTAAAAATATAGATACTTTGCACCACGTCAACCAGGCTTTGAAGGCGCATGCCTTGTTTAAAAACGAAGTGGATTATGTGGTCAAGGACGACGGCGAGGTCGTCATTATCGACGAATTTACGGGACGTATGATGCCGGGACGACGCTACAGCGAAGGCCTGCATCAGGCGCTGGAAGCCAAGGAAGGGGTGAAGATTGAAAATGAAAACCAGACCCTGGCCAGCATATCCTTTCAAAACTTTTTCCGGATGTACGGAAAACTTGCGGGCATGACGGGAACCGCCGATACGGAAGCCTCCGAGTTTAAATCCATTTATAACCTGGAAGTGCTGGTGATTCCCACCAACCAGAACATGGTCCGCGAGGATTGTCCCGACGTCATTTTCCGGACGGAAAAGGAAAAGTTCAATGCCGTGATCGATGAAATTCAGGAACTCCACAAAGAGGGTCAGCCGACTTTGGTGGGGACTATCTCAATCGAAACGTCGGAAAAGTTGAGCGTGATGTTGAAACGCGCCGGAGTCAAACACAATGTCCTGAACGCCAAGCGCCACGAACAGGAGGCGGAGATCATCGCCCAGGCGGGGCAAGAGGGCGCGGTCACCATCGCCACCAACATGGCGGGCCGGGGAACCGACATTGTCCTGGGCGAAGGCGTGCCGGAGTTGGGCGGTCTTCACATTCTGGGAACGGAGCGCCACGAAGCCCGGCGCATCGACAACCAGCTCAGAGGCCGCTCGGGAAGGCAGGGCGACGCGGGTTCATCCCGGTTTTACCTGTCGCTTGAGGACGACCTGTTGCGGATTTTCGGGTCCGATCGTATTTCCGGATTCATGGAAAAAATAGGCATGGAAGAGGGACAACCCATCGAGCATGGCATGGTCAGCAAAGCGGTGGCCAACGCCCAGGCCAAGGTGGAGGCGCATAACTTCGATATTCGCAAGCACCTGCTGGAATACGACGACGTGATGAACAAGCAACGCGAAGTGATTTACGAAATGCGCCGCGATATTCTTGCCTCCGAAAGCCCTCGCGCAATCCTGTTTGAAATGGCCGAAGAAATTCTTGAGGAGGAACTGGCGGAAACCTGCCATGAAAAAATTTATCCCGAGGAGTGGGACGTCCCCCGGTTAAACGACTTCCTGCAAAAGTTTTTCACGCTCTCCATAGAAAAGCCGGACGACGCCCGTGTGTTGATCAACGGGAAGCGCGAACTGGAGTTGGAGCATTGCGATCGTGAAAAGTTGTTTGACGCCGTCATGGACGAAGCCGCCGGGTTTTATAAGTCGAAGGGAAAAGGGATCGATCCGGAATTCTTGCGAAACATGGAAAAGGCCATCATGCTCCAGATTCTGGACAGTTTTTGGAAGGACCATCTTCTGGGCATGGACCATTTGAAAGACGGTATCGGCTTGCGCGGATACGCGCAGAAAAACCCGCTGACGGAGTATAAAAAAGAAGGCTTCGAAATGTTCCGCGCCATGACCTTCCGCATCAAGGAAGAGTGCGTGGAGTATTTATACAAAATCCGGATCGACAAAAGCGCCGAGGAGAAAATTCAAAAAGAACGGAGCCGGCAACCGGTGTTTGAGCATCGCGGAGAAATGGAAGGGGAGGCGAAACCGGAAACTTTCAAGCGCCAGGATAAAAAGGTGGGAAGAAACGATCCCTGTCCCTGTGGGAGCGGAAAGAAACACAAAAAATGCTGCGGCAAATGAGGCGGGATTTCCGCTAGGCATGCTCCTGTGATTCCTGGCATTCGATGCAATTGGGCGCAAGGGGCATGATGTTCAGTCGTTTGAGAGTGATGTTTTTTTCGCAACCCTCGCAAATCCCATAAGTCCCGTTATGGATCTTTATCAAGGCGCTTTCGATTAAACGGAGTTCGTTCCGGTCGCGACTCGCCAGTTGAAACACCATCTCTCTCCCCTCAAGGCTGGACGCCAGATCAATTTCATTGCTGAACGTTATTTCGCCTAGATTTCTTTCGGCTTCCTGAGAAGACGCCAGTATTTTAAAGAGGTTTGAACGGGACGCCAGGAGCTTGTCGCGGATTTTTTGTATGGCCGGATCCAGCTTTTTTGGAACGGCCTTGGTGACGATCAGCTTTTTCTTGCTTTCTTTGGCAACCTTGGCGGGTTTGACAACGGCTTTTTTTGCCGAAGTTTTCACTTTGGGTTTTGGCTTGGCTTTTGCGATTTTCTTTTTGGATTTGGTTGTTACGGGTTTTTTCTTTGCAGGCGCTTTTTTCTTCACAGCTTTTTTCTTTGCTACAACCGTTTTCTTTTTGCCGACAACTTTCTTTTTGGATTTGGTTGTTACGGGTTTTTTCTTTGCAGACGCTTTTTTCTTTACAACCTTCTTCTTAGCGGGCTTTTTCGGCGCCGCTTTTTTCTTCACAGCTTTTTTCTTTGCTACAACCGTTTTCTTTTTGCCGACAACTTTCTTTTTGGATTTGGTTGTTACGGGTTTTTTCTTTGCAGGCGCCTTTTTCTTTACCGTCTTCTTTTTAAGCGACTTTTTTGGCGTAGCTTTTTTCTTTACAACCTTTTTTTTGGTTGCAACCGTTTTCTTTTTGTTCGCGGATTTCTTTTTTGTAGACTTTTTGGCGGCCAAATCGTATCTCCTAACAAAGGATATAAAATTGGGTTCCTACAATTATCGAAAAATCCCTAATTTCTGCGCCGGGCTTTATGGTCAAAAGATTTACTGTTAATGTTAAAACGGTAAATCAAGTTTAGGAAACATAGCACTTGGTTTGTCAAAGTACAAGAGATAATTTTCAGGGGCGCCGTCAGTCGACGTTTTCGCCGGTTGGCGGATTATTCAGGGAGTTTATAATCCACCACAATAGACGCCGAACATAATTTCCGAACCAGAGCCAGCACGGGGAGGTGCTCTTCGTGTTTGCTGTAGGTTTCCAGACCCTCCTTGTCGTCAAAATGCGTGGTCAGGACAATATCGTAACTTCGCTCCGACTCCTTAAAATCCGTCCCCACTTCCAGAAACCTTAGAGTTTCAATTTTCCCCTCGAGTCCCTTTATGGCCTGAATCAACGTTTCCAGGTTCTCCGGCGTTTTGTTTGCCAGCTTGAACATAACAATGTGTTTCACCATTTGGTTTCCCTTGAAATAGATGTTGCGGTAATCTACTTGCTTTCCAAAGTCAGATTTATATCATAAATGCTTGGCGCGGAGCCAACGATTGATTAAATTTTAGAAAGGATTGGATTCATGTCCTGGGTTTGGGGAGCGGGAGTCGGTTTTTTGCGGGGCGGCCCTATTGGAGCCGTCGTGGGCGGAGCCATCCAGCATTTCGTTTCAAAAAAGATCAAAGAGAAAATCAAAAAGGTTTTGCCCGGCGTGGCGGATCAGCCTCTGTTTGTCGTTTGCCTGGCGGCTCTGTTGACCCGGCTCGCTCTTTTTCAGGGAACGATTAGTAAGGAATCCGTCGGGGTCATTCACAATTTTTTTATTAAAAACCTGAATTATAGCAAAACCGATCTGGAAACGGTAAACGGGATCATTGAAGAAACCAAAAGGGTTCGGCCCGACGCTCAACCCCTTGCGGAGGATTACAAAAAAGCAACTCAAGGCCATTACCCGTTGCTGGCGCTGGCTCTGGGATATCAAATATGTCTGGCGAATGGAGGAATTCCGCCTGCGTTGCAAGCGGAGATCAACGATCTGGCGAAATATCTTGGGATTGACCCGGAAGACCATAACCGGCTTCGCCAAAAATATTCGCTCGACGCCCTGAAGACGCCGTATTCAATTCTGGGGGTGAAGTCCGGCGATTCCTATGAGACCGTCAAAAAAGCCTATCGCCGGCAGGCCTTGAAATATCACCCCGACCGCATGGCCCATCTTGGCGACGAAGAGGTGCAGGAGGCGCATTTCAGGTTTTTGGAGATTCAAAAAGCTTATCAGGAATTGGAGTCGATGGAGGGGAAGTAGAATTTTCAGCGCCGGACTCCTGATCGTCGGCGTTCTTATTATCAATCGACGGTTCGATTTTTCTCACGATAACGCTATTGATTTTTCGCTTGCCGGTTTCCTTCACGGTTAGGCGAAACCCGTTTGCCACCACCTGTTCCCCGCGCGCGGGTATGTTTTCCAGTCGGTCGATGATCAGACCCGCAATGGTTTCGTAATCTCCCTTAGGAAGCTCCAGACCCAGCGTTTCGTTGATGGCGTCGATTTCCATATTGCCTTCGATGAGATACCCGCCATCGGCGTAGGGTTCCACCAGCTTTTCGGGCTTATCGTATTCGTCCTCTATTTCCCCCACGATTTCTTCCAGAAGATCTTCCACGGTGACGACGCCGATACAACCGCCATACTCGTCGACCACGATGGCCATATGGAGTCCGCGCTGTTGCAGGTCTTTTAAAAGATCGTCGGTTTTTCTGTTGGGAGGAACATAATAGGCGGGTCGGACCAGACCGCTTATGGAGCTTTTATCGCTGGGCAGGTTCAGCAAATCGAAAGTGTTCAGGACGCCGATCAGGTTGGACATGCGTTCGTGAAAAATGGGAAGCCTGGAAAAGCCGGAAGCGCTTAAGGTTTGATGAGCGTCTTCCAGGGTCGCCGTATCCGCAAGGCAGTAAACTTGGACCAGCGGCGTCATGCATTGTTCCACCGCTTGTTCGCCGAAATTAAAAATATTTTGGATCATCTCCCGTTCCGTCGCTCCCAGATCGGAAGTTTTCGAGTCGAGAGTGAGGATTTTCTGGATCGCTTCGCGGCTGTAGGTTTGGGAATCCGACTCCTCCGAGGAGGCGACCAGTTTCATTAACTGGTTTGATATCCAGGTAAAAACTCCGATGAATGGGGCGAACAATTTTCCAAAAAACAGCAAGGGTTGGATCAAAGTCAAAACGAGCCGGTCGGCCCGATTCTGGAAAATAATTTTTGGGACGATTTCCCCCGCAAAAAGGATAAAGGGCGACAACAACAGGGCGGCGTACAAGTCGCCTTTATCCGCAAACCGCGCGATCATGTAAGCCGCGAAAAGGGACGTGCTGGAAACCACCGCCAGATTGGTTCCAAACGAAGTGATGGCGAAGAGTTTTTCCGGGGTTTTCAGGAGGTCGGACAGCGTTTGGGCGGCATGCAGGCCTTCGTCCGCCTGGCGCCGGATTTTAAACCGGTTGGCGGAGATCAGAGCGATTTCCATTCCGGAGAAAAAAGCCTCCAGCAGGGTGAAAAAAAACACCAGCATTAATGTCGAGCCGAGGTCCATCAGGTTCCGTTCGCCTCGGGTTTGGCCTTGCCGTTGTCCGGAGACTCCGGATTCAATACGGTCAATTGCAAAGTCAGGATGCGGGGTCCCTTCATTTTTTCCACGAGAAACTTGAAGTTGTCGAACGTTGCGGTTTCCCCAAATCCCGGCACACGGCCAATCAAATCGAAAACCAATCCTCCCACCGTGTCGAACTGGTCTTCCGGCAAAGCGCTTTCAAAATTCCGATTAAAATCCTCCAGGCTGTAGGCGGCGGGCAACCGGTAACTATTTGGGCTTAACTGGACTATGGGATTTTTCTCTGGACGCATTTCGCTGTCGATATCTCCCACCACTTCCTCCAGAATATCCTCCAGAGTGACCAGGCCGGAAAGGCTTCCATACTCGTCCAGCACAATGGCCATGTGCTTTTTTTGCTTTTTGAAATCCTGAAGGAGGTCTTTGATCTTTTTGGTTTCGGGGACAAATATTGTGGGTCGAAGCACGCTTTTTAGATTAAATTTTTTTTCGGACAAATGTTTCAGTTTGTTCAAATCCTTGGTGTATAAAATCCCGATGATTTGTTCCTCTTCCGAGTCATAAACCGGAACGCGAGAGTAAAAATTTTCCGCGATTTTTGGCAGGATTTCCTTGCGGATCTCGGTTTCGTTGAGAGTGAACATTTCCACTTTGGGCGTCATGATCTCCGAAACCGCCGTGTCGCTAAACTCGATGACGTTATGAATCATCTTCCTTTCTTCGGATTCGATGATCCCCTCGCCTTCGCCCATTTTAACCAGGGCGCTGAATTCCTCTTCGGAAAAGGCGCTCTCTTCTTTGGGGAGCGGACGGACGCCCATCAGAGCAATGAACCATTCCGCAAGGCGGATGAAGCGTTTCTGAATGGGATGAACCAGGGAGGAAAAGGCTTTTAACGGGATGGCAGCGGCAAGAGAAATGGGCTCTGCAAATTTTATCCCCAGGGTTTTCGGGAAAATCTCGCCAAAAACGAGGAGCAGGCTGGCGCCCGCGCCAATGGCGACGCCGACTCCAAAATCCCCCAGAAACCAGACTGCCAGGGAGGTGGTGACCGCAGCGACTGCGATATTCACCAGATCATTGCCAATATAAATTGTGATTAGAAGCCTGCGCGGATGGCTCAACAAGGCGCTCACGGCCCCGCCGCGCCGCGGCCGGGTTTCTCTTAGGCCGGCCACTTGGTGAGGGTTCAGCGAAAAGAAGGCCGCTTCGCTGGCGGCAAAAAAAGCGGATAATACAAGAAGGACAATCAGGATAAATAAGCGAGGTAATATAGAGTCGTCCAAGTTTTTAAAAAAACCTCGTCAATGCCTGCGCCAGGAAGTTTCCGAAGTTTCCATCGGAAGAATTTCAACCTCAATGGGCGTCGCAGGGCGGGAGAGCCGCTTCAGGATTTAAAATGATCAAACCCTTGAGAGGGGGATACGATCGTTTCCCGGCCATTGTTTCCGACCAAAACGATCTTCCCTGGACGAGCGGTGATTTCTCCAATTTGCGACACTGGCGAACCGGCTTTTTTAAATAGCCCCGGTATTTTTTTAGCATCTTTGAGAGGGCTTGTAAATAACAATTCATAATCTTCGCCGCCGCTCAAAATCAATTCCGCGGAAGATAATTTATTAGCCGCGCAAATATTTATAAAAGCCGGGGAGCGGGGCAGACGGTCCTCCCATAAACGCGCGCCCACCTCGCCCGCCTGGCAAATATGCGTCAAGTCGCCAGCCAGGCCGTCGCTCAGGTCCAGCATGGAGGTGATTTTTGCTGTGGAGCGGGAAAGCGCTTTGGATTCCATAAGGCGCGGAACCGGAGAAAAATGGGCGTCAATCAGGAATTTGACGTCTTTTGGGGAACCTTTCCACGCAGGTTTTTTCTTCGCCAAAAGCTTCAGTCCAAGGGCCGAGTTTCCCAGCGAGCCGGTGACAAACACGCCGTTGCCCGGTTGCGCTCCATGCCGAGTGAACAATCTGTTTTTGGGCGCCTCTCCAATCAGGGTGACGCTGATGAATAAACTTTTGGGCGAGGAAACCGTATCGCCGCCGACCAGCTCGACCTTGAATTGCGCGCAGGCGTCCAGGAAGCCGTCGATCAGCTTATTTAAATAGGGCAGGGAGCTTTCGGCGGAAATTCCCAAGGTCAATAACGCCAGGCGGGGCGTTCCGCCCATGGCCGCAATGTCGCTGATATTTACGGCCAGGGCCTTGTATCCCAGACGTTCGGGAGGGATGAGGTTTTTTTTGAAATGGACGTCTTCCGTCAGGGTGTCCGTGGTGACGATTTGGCATTTGCCCGGCGCAGGCTTGTAGGCCGCGCAATCGTCGCCCATCCCCAGAATCGTTTGCCCGGAACGGTATTTGAGGCGGGCGCGTATCCGCGAGATCAAGCCAAATTCGCCCAATCGTTTGAGAGCCATGTTCACCAGGGTTGTTGTGGCGGATTAAAGATCTTTGAAAATCTGCTGAGTGAACTCGTCGACGTCGAAAGCCTTGTCGATCTGGAGCTTGATCTTGTCGCCTTCCTTGAATCCGGATTTTTTGAACTCAGTCAGGTAAACGGTAAAGTCAATATGATCCTCCGTCCCCGGCAACCAGACCGTTACAATGCGGAACTGGTCCGCCTTATTAGGCGGCGACGCGATTTCCGTTATTTCGCCTTCCATCACCAACATATTTTATTCTCCTTATAAAAATTCAGGCCGAACAACTCACCTGCATTCCAATCCAGCGTTTTGGGGTGTCGACGCAATAGCTTTCCGGGTCGACGCCCAATTCCTGAAATAATTTGGGCCGGTCGCTGAAAGGGTCGCGCAACACAAGCCGTAAGTTGCGAACTTCTGAGAAATCCGCTTCTTTGACCGCTTTTTCAAGCGCCTGATGCGCCAGATAATTTCGCAGTATGAACTTGGGGTTGACTGCGTTCATGCCCTCCTGCCGCTCTTCGTGCGGTCTGTCTTCCCGGTCCAGCAAGCTCCTGTATTGCGCGAGCCAGTCGTTTATTTCTTTCTGATTCTGAAACATGGCCAGCAAGGGTTCCATGTTGCCATCGGGGAAATTCCCGAGTCGGCGGAAGAAATTTGTGTAGTCCGCGCCGTTGGAAAATAAAAGTTGAAACAAGGCCCCGGCGAGATCGTGGAAGGCGGAGTCGACGATTTGTATCCCCAGTTTGGCGGCTATTGTATCGCGGTAAATCCGGTTGTACTCCGGTTGATAACCGGCGAGTTCCTGCTGAACGACGTCTTCTTCGATCAGGGCGCCGAGGGCCGTTCCCAGTTTTTGCAAATTCCAAAAGCCGATTTCCGGTTGCCGGGCGAAACAATAGCGACCGTTGGAGTCCGAATGGTTGGGTATGAAATTTGGGTTGAAAGCGTCCATGAACCCATAAGGCCCGTAATCGAAAGTGTCCCCCACGATGGACATGTTGTCGGTATTCATGACCCCATGGACGAAACCGACAGATTGCCAATGGGCGATCAGGCGGGCGGTCCTTAGAATAACTTCCCGGTAGAACAAACGGTATCTATCCGCTTCTTTTGCAACCTGAGGATAGTAGCGTTCTATCGCATAGTCGGCCAGTTTTTGTCCCAAAGAGGGGCGGTTGGTGTAATGAAAATTTTCAAAACTTCCGAAGCGGATATGGGAGCGGGCCACGCGGGTGAGTACCGCCGCCAGTTCCGGCGTTTCCCGGTGGATGAGGTCGCGGATTCCCACAACGGCTAACGACCGCGTGGTGGGGACGCCCAGTCCGTGCAAGGCTTCGCTGGCCAAATGTTCGCGAATCGAAGCCCGCAAGGTGGCCCTGCCGTCGAATCCGCGGGCGTACCTTGTGGGTCCGCATCCTTTAAGTGATATTTCCCAGTACTCGCCGTCGGCATTTTTGACCTCGCCCAAAAGCTGGGCGCGTCCGTCCCCAATCCGGGGATTGTAGACGCCAAACTGGTGGCCGGTGTAGGCCATGGCCAGGGGGGTGGAGCCGGGGAGGATCTTGTTGCCGCCAAAATATTCGACGAATTCCGGATTCTGCCCGGCTTCCGCGTCCAGTCCCAACAGCCGGGCAACGTCGGGTTCAAAATCCACCAGATAAGGTTCGCTGACCGGATCCGGACTTTTCAGTTGGTGAAAATCTTCCCCCAGAGCGGCAAAATGGTTTTCAAGATTCAACATGTACGGGAAATTCTCTTTAGATGGAGGAACGGAACCTTATGTCAATCTTGAGATGATGATCAGGGAGAGCAGGATTCATTTTGCGAGGAAAAAGCCCGGTGGAAAAGTTTGAGAGGCCAACTCACCCAAGCTCGTAGCGCTAACCGAATATGTAACACTAATTGGGTCCAGCGTCACGCTGACCGGCTCGGGAATGTCATACGCCGGTTCGCGAAAAATCCGGTTTGCCGTCAAAATGGACTCGCTTTATAAATCCTTGACGAGCCAGATGTTAAAGTTTTCCTTGTTTGTGTGACTCCAGAACACGGCGTGGATATTGAAATGGACCAGCCAGGCGGCGCGGTCGCCTTCCTGGCAGATTTTTTTCTGGTAGTGGTCTTCAATATTCGTGACCTCTTTGCAGGTCGTGGAGGTCCAGTAATAATGACCGACCCCGTCGTCGAACAGGGGATTGATAAAAGCTTTTTTGCCGCTGGTATTTTTCTTTTTGCATTGCGGGCAGTACTCCACCAGCAGAGTGACCAATTCCGGCAATGTGGGAATGCGCCAGCCGGTTTGCCCGGCGGCCTTGGCAGAGGCGGCGTCTTTTTTGGCGTCTTTCAGGCTGACTCTTTTTACAATTCCCTTTTGAAGCCATAACAGTTTGTTTACGGTATCGGCGACCGTCCCGTCGCCGTTGTCAACGAACGTGGGAGTCGGCAAGGGTTCGAACTCCTTGAGGGTGCCCGCTTTGCAACTGGCCAGAAAGCTTGCCGCGTTGGGACATTTGTCCAGAATGGAGAAGTGATCCATCTTGCCGATCATGCCGCAAACTTGTTCTTTGGCGCAGTCGGCATATGCGTTAATGGGAGCAAACAAAAACCAAAGCAGGGCAATGGGGATCCAACGCATGAGGGGTCTCCTATATATTAATTCTATGAGGATTCAATGTAGGGAAACTTTGAAATTTTGGCTATGAGTTTCAGGATACTATATTTGATTCGCCATTATCAAATAGGATTTCAGGCGGTTTTTTGGAGAACGGTCTGGCGGGAAATGGGAGAATTCAGGGTTTGGAGAATAGTCGTTACATGGCCGCGTCCAAAGCCTTGAGCGCCTCCAGGGTTTTCATCTGGATGAAATACTCCGTTTGCGCAATGCGATTGACCGAGGGATCCGGGTTGATGTTGATCACGGCGGTCCCGGTTCCCTGCAGTTGGGCGGCGATGTAATCGTTGGTGGGCACCGCGCCCGAGCTTCCTATTAAAATCGCCGCGTCGACGGGACGCCGTAAAAACTCCTCGAAATTATCGTCCTGCTCGGGATGCCCCACGTATTCCATATCGCCGAACATCAAAATATGCGGACGCGCGATGGAACCGCAATGGAGGCAGTTGGGATAACCCGCCGCCTCCATGGAGTCGTGATCCAGTTCGCAGAGCGGCACCGCCGGTTCGTCCCAGAAATCCGACGAGCAGGCGTTCAGGCATTGCATGCGCCACATGGAACCGTGAACCTCGCGCACCTGTCTCGAATTGCATCCCGAACGCAAATGGTACCCGTCGGTGTTGGTGGTGTGGATGAAAGCGTCGTCGAATTTATCCTCCATCCAGCGGTTGATAATAAAATAACCTTCGTGCGGCTGGTTCTCGTCGGCGTTTCGGCGGCGCCACTCATAAAACGCCCAGGCGTGAGGGAGCACGTTGCGGAAAGCCCAGGGACTGGCCAAATCCTGTGCCTCCAGGCCTTTTTCCTTGAAGGGAGGGAAATTCTTCCAATACCCGTCCTTGTCGCGAAAGGTGGGAATGTTGGAGTCGGCGCTCATCCCCGCGCTGGTCAAAAATAAAACCCGCTTGGCTTCGGATAAAACTGCGGCAGATTTTTTTGTCATTTCAGGCGCGTCCATTCCATTCCTCGTCGAACTGTTTCAAAAAAGTCTCCATGAACCGGTGCCGCTCCAACGCCAGTCGCTTTCCGGAATCGGTGTTCATGCGATCCTTGAGTAGTAAAAGCTTTTCATGGAAATGGTTGATCGTATGGCCCTTGCTTTTTTTATAAGCGTCGAAAGATTGATGCATCACCGGCGGCTCGTCCGGATGGTAGATCAGGCGATCCTTCGCTCCGCCGTAGGCAAAGGCACGGGCGATTCCCATGGCCCCGATGGCGTCCAGCCGGTCCGCGTCCTGCACCACTTGGCCCTCCAGCGTTTGCATCGGCGTCGCCACGCCCGCGCCTTTGAAGGAAATTGTGGACACGATATCGCAAACCTGTGAAACGGTCGACTCGTCCGCCTGACGCCTTTCCAGAAACTCACGGACCCGGCGCGGACCCGCCGACTCGTCTCCGTTGTGAAACTTCCAGTCGCCGATATCGTGCAGAAGCGCGCCCAGTTGAACGATCTCCAAGTCTACGTTTTCCTCTTCTCCAAGACGAACAGCAATTTTCCAGACGCGGAAAATATGCCACCAGTCGTGACCCGAACTGTCTCCCGAAAGTTCTTCCTCGACGAAACGCCGGGTTTGCTCTATGAGTTTTTGAGTGATCGCCATTAATTAAAAAGTTTCCAAATGTCACCCGAAGCCTGTCCTGAGCCTGTCGAAGGACTTGTCGAAGGGTTCCGTATATTTTACAATTAATCTTCCTGTTTCAGGATCATTCAACCACGCGCTTATCTTGAGGAAAGAGACTATTTGATGCAACAGGAAAAGTTTAAATTTGCGTTTTACTCGCCGGGCGATACCTGGGTGCATCGCCTGGGCGCCGGATCGAAAATAATTTTTGTGATCCTTTTGCTGACGGCGATTGCCTGGGGTGGATGGAAAATTATTATTGCCGTCGGAGCGTCTTATATTTTTCTGACGCTGGCGGCGCAAATTTCGTTCCGGACCGTTATGAGACGATTGAAAAGTGTTTTCTGGTTTGTCGCGGTGGTGGTTTTTTTTCCGCTGGTTTTCGCGCCGGGGGAACCCTTGCCCGGCCTGGGTTTTTTGCCTTTTGAAATCACCAGGGAAGGATTGAACCAGGGCGGACTTTCCGGCTCGAAACTGATTCTGATCTTTGCGTTGTCCTGGTGGTTGCTCGGGACCACCCACCCGCGCAACCTGTACGGATTTTTTGAACGCGCGGGAAGCAAATTCAAATGGACCGGACTCCCCGTTCAGGACTATTTATTGATAGGTTGGTTGGCGTTTCAATCGATCCCGCTTTTGTTTGTGGAGGCGGAAAAATTTTACGCCGATTCTTTGGGAACCCGGCCCCCGCCGAAAAATTTGATGGATAAAATCCGCTGGGCCACGCGCCTGTTTATCCCCTTCATCATGGAAGTATTCTCCCGCCACAACGCTCTCGCCCACCAACTGGGGTATGAATTAAAGCAAGACTGACAGGGGCTTGTGAAGTCCCGCGTTTGTAGGTACAATTATGTATTGCTAATAAGCTTGGAACGAGGCGTTCAATGACAACGAATTTGAAAAAGGACGATACGTTAAAAGTTCGTATGGACGGCCAGACTCTCAGTTTGCTTGAGCAAGCCCGCGCCTATGTGGATTTGGATAAAAGCAAGTTTGTCCGCATGAGCGTTCGGGAGAAAGCCAGGGCGATCATTGCGGAGCATGAAAATACCCGTTTTGACGCCTGGGATTGGCGCATGTTTTTTGAAATGCTAGACCATCCTCCAAAACCCACCGAGCGAATGAAAAAAGCGGCCAAAAAATATAAGGCCATTTCCTCTTCCTGATGAGGTTTGAACAGCTCCAACCGAAAAAGCATGATCGAAAAAAATTTGATTGTGGGGTGGAAGCATTGAACCTGTATCTGGAAAGCTACGCCAACCAAGACCAAAAACGCAACCTGACCCGGATATATGTTTTGGCCGACGGCGCGACGATTATGGGATATTACTCAATCAGCGCACATTCGGTTTCCGCAGAAAGTCTTCCAGAGAACAAGCGAATGGGCAGTTACAGGGAAGTCCCTTTCCTGTTGTTGGGCCGTCTTGCCGTGGACAAGAAATTTCAAGGACAGGGGTTTGGCGACGCTTTAATTTTCCATGCATTCAAAACGACCATGGAGACGGCGAAAAAAGTCGGAATCCAGGGCGTCATCGTTGACGCAAAGGATGAGAAGGCGGCGTCGTATTACAAAGGATTTGGCTTTAAACGCTTGCGGGGAACGAAGAACCGGCTTGTCCTGCCCATCACCGCCATCGCCAAACTGAAATAGGCCCTTGCGGTGCCAATTTGTCTCTTCATCACGGAGTTTTTTCCCGCCACAACGCTCTCGCCCACCAACTGGGAGTTGAACTGGAGGAACCTATATAAGGTATGTTTCAAAATCTTTAGTCATCGACGACACCTAAAACACAAATGCTGAGGTAAAGGATTCATGGGTACTTACAGGATTGCTCAAATTTGCTTGAACGGACACATGATTACGGATAGTGCAGACGTCAACAGAGAGCTTCAAAGTCCACACTGCTCTGATTGTGGGGCT
>JAJDBD010000148.1 GCA_029261575.1 Nitrospinaceae bacterium
GTTTGCGGAATTCATCGGCGCTTTTATTTTTTGTAGTGCATGAGGAGGGTTGTTTTTGAGGGACACCTTAAAAGAATATTTATGAACGTTACGTCCGTTATTTTAGTATTTGTCGAGAATATGGGCGTCGAGTTTGTAAACACCGCTTTTGGCCGCTTGATGAAAAAGCGGACTAGGGATTTTTTTGGCGCTCCGCTGGCGGAAGTCGATGCGACTTTTCACCAGAGCCTGGTCCCTCTTTTCCAAAGAATCCAAAAAAACCCGCAAGATCCTCTCATGAGAACGTTCCGCGATAAACGTGAGGCCGCGTCGGGAGGATACCAGGCGCGCGACCCCCTGGCCCCGGCGATCGACAGAAATGCGGACGAGGCGCCCCGGGTGTTGACACTGGGAGGCGATATTTTCACTTATCAGTTTTTCGACGCCGGACTCGGCGACGGCGACTTGAAAATCGGTTTGGCGCTCAGCAGGGTGACGGATGAAAAAAAACTGCTGGAGCGGCTGACCCAGACCGAAAGCGTGTCGGGGCTGGACACGTTGGCCGCTGGTCTCGCGCACGAAATGAACAATCCGCTGTTTTCGATCACCGGACACGCGGAGGCTATTCTTGATGAAAAGGAAATGAATAAAATCCAGGCGCATGCCGAAAAAATCCGGGGGAGTTCGCGACGCATCGCCAAAATCGTTTCGGATTTGTCCGGATATGCGCGCGGCAAGGGCAACGAGCCGAGGACGAAAGTCAACGTGGCTGAAACGCTGGATTCGGCGGTAAAAATTGCTCTGATTCCCTTCGACGAAAACGAGCTGATCGTAGAAAAAAACTACGCTGTTATTTCGCCCGTGGAGGCGGTTTCCGAGGAGCTTCAGCAAATTTTTGCGAACCTTTTTGAAAACGCCTTTCAAGCCATGAACGGCAAGGGAACCTTGTTCATAACGGCGTCTCAAAGCGCAGACCGGGTTCGGGTCCAGGTTCAGGATACAGGTCCCGGTATTCCACAAGAATATCTTTCGCGGATTTTTAATCCTTTTTTCACCACAAAGGGTCAAGGGAAGGGGACAGGACTCGGGCTGAACGTTGTTCATAAACTGGTTAAAAAGTGCGGCGGAGATATTGAAGTGGACACCGAACCTGGCAAGGGAACGGTGTTTTCTGTCATCTTCCCTTCCAGTCCAGAATAGAGGCTATTCGCCTTCTCCCCTCCCTCCCAAAGCGGTCTTGCTCCTCGCTGAAATGGAGAGAACAAAACGTTGGGTACGACTCAAAAAAAACACACTTGACTCCACCCTGAAAAAGGAATATAAATAACGAGTTTAAGAGGTAATTAGTTTAATTTGTTGCTTGACTTGAAACAAAGGGTGACGCCTTTAATATACTCTTGCCGGAAAAGTTAATGTGCAATTAAGGCGAGACGCTTAAAACGATATTTTTACTCATTAACTAAACAGGGGAGATTGTTATGGGTATTATTGATAATGTATCCGGCGTTCATGGTAAAATCTTGGTCATCGAAGACGAAGAGGAGGTGCGAGATATTCTCAAGCTTCATTTGGAGTCGGCGGGCTACGAGGTTATAGAGGCCGAAGACGGCGAGAAGGCCATTGAGGAGATGAAAAAGGGTTCCAATCTTCTTCGGGTGGGATTGATCATCACCGACATAAGGATGCCTAAGATAAACGGGGTTGAGGCGATTGAATATTTGAGAGAACACGCTCCGTCCAAACCGATCATGGTCGTTACGGGTTATCCCGACACGGATCTGGCTATTTCCCTGATGCAAAAAGGCGTCAAGGAGTACCTGGTCAAACCGGTAGAAAAAGAAAAATTGCTGGAGAAAGTAAAAGCCGTTTTGGCCGAGGAACAAAATTTCGATTACGTTTGATCAAAGATCGACAAGCGTCCAAATAAATAAGCCCTTGGGATATTATATCCCAAGGGCTTATTTGTTTTAAGGTTTCAGAACGGCCTGTCCGGGTTCAAGAATCGGAATCCTTGTCCTCCCTAACAAACGAGACCACAGTTTCCAATAGTTTCTCCCTGTCTATGGGTTTTACCAGGTAGGCTTTTCCGCCTTTATTCACAAAGTTCGCCGCCATTTGGGCGTCTGGATAGCCGGTTAACATAACAAAGGGGATTTCCGGCGCAAGCTTCCTTAGATACTCAAAACAGCCAATTCCATTGACCTTGGGCATGCGCACGTCGCAAAGTATCAGGCCCACGGCGGTCAGGTTATCGCCCTGTTTCAGGGTATCGATCGCAACCTCCCCGTTTTCCGCCTCCAGGATATGATAACCCTTCGGTTCCAGGGCCAGTTTAATCACTTCGCGGACGTCGGGATCGTCGTCCACCACTAAAATTTTTTCTTTTGCCATTTTTCACCTCACCGGACGAGGTCTGATATTTTGGTTAGGTAAGTTCCACAGCGCTAGCGTATTGGATCGTTTCATTTGGACTTAATCGCTGAAAGTTATTATACTATCTATTCACTGGATGAGCGCCTATTATTGTTTGATCGGGTCGGTTTCTTCGCTTCCGGTTTTTATCCGGCCCGGATCCTTCCTCCCGGTTTGTAAAAATTTTTGGAGAAGCCAGGCATGGCCAAACCCTCGTCTGGAAAATTAAGTGGTCTCAAGGGCAAACTGATCAGGATCATGATTCTGGTGGGGGTTCTTCCCTTGATATTGGCCATGGTTATTTCCTATGGTCAGGGAAACAAATCTCTGAAAAAAGTGATTGGGACCAGTTTCCAGGCCCTGGCCTACGAAACCTCCACCAAAATGGATATCCTGATTCACGAAGCCATCCGGGATAACCGCCGCCTGTCAAACCATCCCACCGTATACCTTTCGATAAAACGGTTTGGCGGCAATGTGGATCAGCAGGATGAATCCGCCCGGCTTGCAAGGGAAGCTAAACTTTGGGAGAGCCGGGACGCGCAAATGGCGCCGCTGTTAAAAAACGCGGGAAGTCGAATCCTTCAGGGATTTTTGAGTCAGCAAACCAATTCCAATAAAGCGACAAAGGCCCTCTATGTTACCAACGCGGAGGGAGTATTACACGCCAGCGTAAACTTCAATCCCAGATACCTGAACAAGGACCGGGCCGCCTGGCAGGCGATCATAAACGGCGATAAAAATTCCGTTTATATAGGGCCTGTTTACCAGGACCCCGTCTCTGAAGTTTACGTTTTTGAAATGGCGTTCCCTATAAAAGATCGTGAGGGGAAAACCATAGGCGTTTTTCACCGGGTTTACTCGGCGAAAGATTTTTTTTCTCCCTCCATTGAATCCATTGTATTTGGAGAAACTGGGCATGTGATGTTGATCAGCGCCAGGGGAGTGGTGATCGACTGTCCCATTTTACCCACCGGATTCCAACTGGCCGATCCCGATCTGGTGCGTAGCGTTACAGGTCCCAAACAAGCTTGGGTGCAAACGCAGACCGACGGACACGGAGGCGACGACCTTTCCATCATAGGGTTTTCTCCGCTGGAAAAATCGAATTCTTTTATCCAGGCTTCCGGCGCCGACGCCTGGTTTACTTTCGCCTGGCAGTCTTCGGACGAGGTGCTAGCCCCGACCCGCAACTTGTTCATCTGGGCCTCGTCCGCGGGAGCGCTTTCCATTATTTTGATTATCGTGATGGGATCCATGGCCTCGAACAAAGTCGTTCAGCCCGTCCTGGAAATTCAAAAAGCCACCGGCAAAATCGGGCGCGGGGAAAACGTGGAACCGCTCGCCATACAAACCGGGGATGAAATCGAAGCCCTGGCGAACGAAATAAATTCCATGAACGAACTCCTTCAAAAAGCCTTTTCCGGATTGGAAACCAAGGTGGAGGAGAAGACCAAGGAAGCCCTTTACATCAAGGAATATACCGAGCAGATCCTGATGAGCGTTCCGGACCCTATTTTAATTTTCGACGAAAACCTGAACATCGAATACGTCAACAAAGCCTTCGAACGACTGGACGGTTTTGAATACCATGAGTTGGTCGGCAAGAGTTTGGGCGGGGCCAAGCTCAGGGATAAAAAACAATGGGACCAAATCTTGCGCGAACTGAAGAGTTATTCGCTCGGAGAAAAAGGCCATGGTCATCTTGCGCCAAAAGGCAAGGGCCGAACGGATTACCAAGCCAGAGATCCTTTGGCTCCGAAACAACCGGCGGAAGATTCACAGCCGAAATCCATGGTAACGCTGGGCGACCGGGTTTTTGTTTACCGGTTTTTCGACGTGGTTACGGAGGTGGATGAAAGCGGCAAGATCGGTCTTTTATTGAAGGAAATCACGGAGATCAAGGTCCTGCAGGATCAGTTGGGCATGACGGAAAAAATATCCAGCCTGGGGCGGCTTTCCGCCGGCATCGCGCATGAGATAAACAACCCGCTTTTTTCAATCACGGGATTTACCGAGGCGATCCTCGACGAAACCGACCCTGAGAAAATTCTAAAATATGCGACTAAAATCCTGAAAAACTCCAGACACATCGCCGCGATTGTGCAAAACATGTCCGGATACGTCCGCGACAATAAAGACAGCATTCAGGAAGTCGACGTTAATGAAAGACTGGAAGGCGCGCTGGAAATCGCGTTGACGGCGTCTTATTGCGACGACGTTGAGGTGCAAAAGTCTTGCTCCGATCTCCCCTTGATAAAAGCCAAGCCGGAGGAAATCCAGCAAATTTTCGTCAACATCATGACTAATGCCGTTCAGGCCATGGACGGCAAGGGCAAGCTCTCCATTACATCGGTTCATGAAAACGGCGCGATCGTCGTCAAAATCCAGGACAACGGCCCCGGAATTCCCCCGGATTATCTTTCCAAGGTATTCGATCCTTTTTTCACCACCAAGGAACAGGGAAAGGGAACGGGCCTGGGGTTGAATATCGTTCATCGTATGGTGCTAAAATACGGGGGCGAAATTACTATCGACTCGAAAATAGGGGAAGGGGCGCTGTTCACCGTAACCCTCCCCGTTTCAACATAGCGTTTCGTTCTCCCGTCCTGTGCCGGCGTCGCTTGATCCGTCCCGCCTAAACGCCGCCGCCGGTTTCCATGGGCGCGAGCAATTTTGACCAGTTCGTTTTTTCCCAGTTTTTCGCCTCCAGATAATTCGCGTACTCTTTTTCTTTCATTTTAAATTCAGAATGATGAGCAAGACGTCTTCCGTTTCGTTTAACGGGCGGAGCAAACTGGTGACACATTTCGTGGTAAACGGTCAGTTCCAAAACTGAAAAAGGCACAAACGACTGTCGCAACCTGGGACTAATGCGGATCACGCGGTTTTCGGAATTGTAAGAACCGAAACGGAACGATCTGCTGTTCGCCCCTTTTTTATTTTTACCCCAGTGGATGGTCGCTGTGATTCCTCCTCCAAAATACTCTCGGTTCAATCGGTCAAAAATACTCGCAAGTTCGGGAGTTTCCTTGTTATCATGAATTTGCGGAGGACGAGTCTCTTCAGCCCAGACCGGATTTTTGGGAACGGCAGGAGTCTTTAGGGCGTTGGAAACCGGGTTCGGTAAATTGACTCGCCCTTGAAGTTCGTGCAGGATATTTTTTATGATGGCCCGTTCCAGAACGTCCTTGTCGGTTTCAAAACAGGCAAAATAATTTTCATTGAATATTTCCAACGACACGGCGAAGGGAGTGGTCTGGATTGCAAGCTGGCCCAGAAAATCCACGCCTGCGGTTTTAATTTTGAAAACGGCGGAATAGCCCAATGCGGAGCCGTTCGCTTTCAGCGTTTCGCCGATCCTGATCTTCCCGGGGAATTCTTTTTTAATGGAAACTCCTGATTGGGCGGAAGACATGATTTGTGTCGATCGTCGTTGTTTTGAAAAACAATTGATCGAAAGAGGTGGGTTGCTGGAAGAGGCCATGAAATCGACCGGGCCGTGAACAGACGTCCGGTATTCTTTCACACCCACGCGAGGGTTTGCAACCGACAATTCTATCGCTCCAGAGGCGTCCGGGATAGGTTCCATGGCAATCGTAAATATATTCTGGCTGGGTTTGGCGGCGTTCGTCGGCGTCTTCTTTTTTTATTTGATCAAAGTCGCTAAATTTGAAAGAGACGCCTCGCAAAACGAGAGTCAACGGCTGGCTCAATATATTGGCAAAAACAAACCGGTCAAACCCGGCAAGAAAATAAAAACCGTTTCTGGGCCTGGCGGCAAGGAGCGCAAATAAAAGTCGCGCCGTCGCATTCCGCGCCGAGTATCAAGAGCCTATGACCCAATCGCCAAGAACCCTTTTTGCCATATTGCATTCCGAGTCCGAGCGCGAGGAGTTTTTGATACGGACGCTGGACTCCGTGTATCGGCAAAAGGACGCGGAACTTTCCGTTTTGTTAGTGGATAGAAGTTCGTCCAACAAGCTGGAAGCGACGCTCAAAAACCGTTATCCGGAAATAATTTATCTGGCGAAAAGCGAGAACACGGGGATTGCCTCGGGGCGAAACGCTTCCATTGAGTATTTTCTGCAATCCGGTTTTGAGCTTTTTTTTATTTTGGACAACGATATCGAATTGGAAGACGACTGTCTTTCCCTGTTGATTCGCGCGCTCCATCAATCTCCCTCCATCGGTTTCGTCGCGCCTTTAATGTTTGACGAGGAAGGCAAACCCCTTTCGGCGGGAGGCAAGTATATTTATCCGCTGGGGCAACCGGTCTTGAGCCGCGAAAAACCCGCGCGGCAAAAAGAAATCGATTTTGCTTCCGGTTCCATAGGTCTGTTTAAAAGGGAAACGATCGAGGCGACGGGAGATTTTGACGTCGAGTTCGACCCATACGGTTTTGAGGATATCGATTACGGACTACGGGTCAAGGTGGAGAGACTTTCCTTGCTCATCGAACCCGAGGCGCGGTGCCGCCACCTTTCGGTTTATTCCTTCCATCGGGAAACGGAGTTTTTCCTTTTCCACACCACCAAAAACAGATTTTATTGCGCCAGCAAACATCTGGGAGGCGCGAGCTTTTATTTGATATTTTTTCCCTGGTATGTCGCCCGGCGGCTCATCTTTCCGGGCCTTCGGTTCTTGGCCGCGGGCCGGGCGAACCTGCTTGGAGCCGCGATCCGCGGTTTTTTTGCCGGACTGCGCGCCGTTGGCAAACGCAAAAAATTGGCGGCGGAAATGAAATTTGCGGAAAATCCTTCTCTGGAGTCCCAGGGCGTTCCCATCCTTTGTTATCACAATGTGTCCGATACAAAGTACAAAAACTTTTCGCTGTATACGCTCCCGGTGAGCCGGTTCAAAACCCAGATGCGCTGGCTGAAACGCCTGGGTTACCGTAGCGTTTCGCTCGACGTCTTGTACGATCATCTCGCCAACGGAAAACCTATTCCGAACAACGCGGTGGTTTTAACTTTTGACGACGGCTATCGAGACTTGCAAACAACGCTCAGCCCCTGGCTCGCCAAAATGGAACTGGTCCACACCTTGTTTGTCAATTCGGGTAAAATGGGGGGGACCACGGACTGGATACCGCGTGCGCCGGACATTCCTATTTTGAGCGCGGAAGAGATTAAAGAGATGAATCGGCTCCACGGCGACTGGGTGGATTTTCAGGCGCATGGCAAAAATCATCTCGCTCTTAAGAACCAGTCGCCCGAAACCGTAGAAAAGGAAGTGATGGAGGACATTCAATCGCTGGAGTCGATTTTAAACCGTCCCGTCAATTATCTTGCTTTCCCTTTTGGGTACTACGACGCCGACTCTGTTGCATGCGCGGCCAAAACCTCTTTGCGGGCGGCCTTCACCGTTGACCAGGGATTGTGCCAGCGGGGACAAAATCTACACAGCCTCCCCCGGGTGGAAATTTTGGGCAACGACTGGTTCATCGATTTTATAATGAAGCTGGTTTTTGGTTGGAGTCCAATCGCAAAACTGAGAACTTTCTTGAAAATGACTTGGGTGAAGCTCAGGTCCGGTAAAAAACTGTCTCAAAATTGAAGACGACCTGGAGAGTGGTTAAATAAAAATTCTTGGGGCTGTCCTAGATAGCTAGCCCATATATCGCTTAACCCATTGTTTAAGTTGCTTGATCTGTTCTTTGGGTTTGGGGTTGTTAAATCGCCATTCGCATTCCCTCAAAAACAGAGGAAAATGCTTGGCAGGAATTCCGTTAAATCTGCGCATATGACGTTTCGCCTGGTTCCAGAAATTCTCGATTCCGTTGATGTGATTTTTCTCATTCGCAAACAGCTTTGAATGATTGATCCGGTAATGCTTGAACTCAGAGATATCCAGCGCGTTGTAAGATTGATACCCGTCCGAATAAACGATACTGTCAGGCACAATCCGATCCTGCATGATCCCCATCAAGGTTTTACTTTTAGTGTCGGGGATTACCTTGGCGTAAACCCTGCCGCCACGCTTTAAAAGGCCAAACACCGGAACCTTGCCTGCGGCTCCACGCCCTCGTTTGCCTTTGCGGACGCCTCCAAAATAACTCTCATCCACTTCAATCTCACCCGCAAGCGGAGTCTCGTCCTCGGTTGCCCGGCAGATAATCTCACGCAAGCGATGAAAAAAATAGGCCGCCGTGCTTTTGTTCACGCTGATCAGTTCGCTTGCGCATCTCGCTGTAGAACCAGAAACAAAATACTCCATCAAGCGCTCTTGTTTTTCCTTACTCAACCGGCTTTTTCGCATGTCCATACTGATAACATTTTTCAGTTATCTAGGACAGCCCCAATTTTAAAATGTCCTTTTCACATTTTTAAAGTGGACGACAACATTATAAAGCCCTTTTCGTAGATTTGCTTCAGGCAAGTATAGACATTTGCATAAGTCGACCATGAACAGAAAAAAGGAAAAATATTAAATCACCCTCACCCAGCCCTCTCCCCTCAAGGGAGAGGAGTTATTAAAGGTTTTTCTTTCGGCGACGAGCCATAAACTAGCGTCCATACTTGAAAAAAGCGGCTTCTTTTTATTCCTCTCCCCACCGGGGGAGAGGATGGAGGTGAGGGGGATTCAATAAGGCCAAAGGCCTACCAATTTTGTTTAACAAACCATTTGGACTGCAAATTTTTACTTATGCAAAACTCTCAAGTAGTGAGGGGTTCAGCGAATCATGCTAGTTCAACTGTAAGGTTTTTATCCTCCCGGTGACTAACTGTTAATTTTGAACGCGATGTATCTGAAATTCTTCGCGCGTTCATTTGAAATTTTTTACTATGGAGATTGGATAATGAATAGACCTTATCTGCCATATTTTATATCCTTGGGACTTGTAGTTTGGATTCTGGGTTTTGCTTTAACGGGGGTCAGCTCATCCGGCCAGAAGGACGGGCTGGTTAAGAAGGAGATAAAAAATATGTCGATTAAAAATGAAATCGCCACCTTTGCGGGCGGATGCTTTTGGTGCATGGAGCCGCCTTTTGAAAAACTGTCAGGCGTCTCGGAAGTTCTTTCCGGCTACACCGGCGGACGCGAGAATGATCCCTCTTACGAGGAAGTCGCCCACGGTTTGACGAGTCATCTTGAATCGGTCCAGGTGCATTACGATCCAGACCAGATTTCCTATAATGATCTGATGGAAGTTTTTTGGCGGAACGTCGATCCCACGGACGGCGGCGGGCAATTCGTCGACCGGGGAAACCATTATCGCACCGCAGTTTTTTATCATAGCGAGGAACAAAAAAAACAAGCGCAACAATCCAAAGAGGCGCTCGAAAAAAGCGGGCGGTTTAAGGAGACGATTGTCACTCCGATTATCCAGGCGACGGAGTTTTACCCCGCCGAGGATTACCATCAGGATTATTACAAGAAAGATCCCATGCGGTACAAAAGCTACCGTTCTCATTCCGGGCGCGACCAGTTCATTGACAAGGCCTGGGGCGAGGACCAGGATTACCGGCCCGCGCAGGATTCCATGGCCGGTCCGTCCGCCGCGATTCCCAGCCCGGACGAGTTGAAGAAAAAATTGACCGACATTCAATACCGCGTCACCCAGAAAGACGGGACCGAGCCGCCTTTTAATAATACCTACTGGGACAATAAAAAGCCGGGTATTTATGTGGACGTCGTCTCGGGCGAACCGCTGTTCAGTTCCGCCGACAAGTTTGATTCCGGCACGGGATGGCCTTCGTTCACCCGGCCTATCGACAAGAGTAATTTAACGGCCAAAACGGATAGCGGTTTGTTCATGACGCGAACCGAGGTCCGGTCCAAAAAGGCCGACTCTCATCTGGGCCATGTGTTCGACGACGGTCCTAAGCCCACGGGTTTGAGGTTTTGCATCAACTCCGCGTCGCTGCGATTCATTCCCGAAGAAGAACTCGAGGCGCAGGGCTACGGGGAATACGCGTCTCTATTGAAAAAATCGTGAAGAAACGGCGAAGCGGAACCCAAAAGGGTTCCGCTAGCTTTTTTTCAAGGTCAGGTTGAACAGGCCGATGCGTTTTTCTTTTATCCGGTGGAAGCCGACAATGAATTTTTCCCGCTCCGCTTCGGGATGATCGCCAAGCAGGCGATCTTTGTCGTTCAGCGCTTCCCCGGCAAAATACATCTGAGTGGTGAGTTCGCTGTAGTTTTTGGAACGAACGTAGAAATGAATGTGAGGCGGACGGGTCCATAACCCGTCGACCGGGTAGGAACCCGGCTTCACCGTTTTGAATCCATACTCCCCATTGGCGTCGCTCACGGCTTTTCCCCAATATTGAAAATTTGGATCCAGTCTGGCGGGGTTCTTGTCGCGGGGATGATTGTATTTCCCGGTGGAGCAGGCTTGCCAGATTTCGACCATTGCGCCGGGAACGGGCCGGCACGCCTCGTCCTGAACGCGCCCGGTTACATAGATGGTCTCGCCCTCAGCCTGTTTAGATGTTCCCTCCAAAAAGGTGAGATCATTATTTTTATCCAAGGGAAATGCGACGGGATAAAACGGCCCCTCGGTTTCATGAGGGGTCGGCGCGCAGGCCGGAAAAGTCAGCGCGGGCTTTAGCGTTTCCAGGGCGACCAGGCCACAAAACGCCATAGTAAATTTTATAAAATTTCTTTTTGATTGATTGAAGTTATTATTCATTTTATAATGTAAAAAATTAAGTTATTCTCTTGTTGTTTTTCCCTCGTCGCATTTTTTGCAATCCCATTCAGTTCCAATATATTCTTCCCGACCTGGGGCCGTGGTTGTCCATTCCCGGATTTGCCAGGGCGGCTTGTGGCGGAAGTGGCGGGAATGACCGCATGCCAGGTCTGCCACCCAATAGGATTCTTCATCCTGATGGAACGCTATGATTTTTGATTTCATTGCCGGGAAGCGGGCGGTCAACCGTCGGCGCGGGAGGCGCTGAACGATTCGACTTCGCCCCCTTCGATTGCGAATCGAATTTCGATAGGACGACAGCAAACCTCGCAGTCCTCAATATATTGTTGCCCTCCGGCGCTGGAATCGAGCAACATCGATACGGTTTCCCCGCAATAGGGGCAGGTAAAATGTTGTTCAATCTCGTCCATGGCGGTCAATAGTATTTTTTGAGGATAATAGGGAGCAGGACGGCCAGGGCAACGACGACTAGAATGAATGTTTCCCAACTTTGGAACATGGCGTTATTATAGACCGAAACGCTTGTTTTCGGAGAAATCGCGGAAAAATTATGGGGAAATTATGTTTTTAAACCTTTTTTCCAGTCGACGACGTCTAATAGCTTTATACCGCTTTTAGGAGATATAGGATTGAAAATCATACGCACCGATGAAACCCCCAACCCCGCCGCCCTCAAATTCATCATGGACGGTCCTGTTGTGGCGAGTGGATCTCTATCATTTTCTTCAGGTGGAGACGACGAAGAATACACGGGGGATAATCCCCTGGCCCAGGCCTTGTTCAAGGTGGGGGCGACGGATATTTTTCTGTGCCAGGACTACGTTTCCGTGACCATGTTCTCCTCAAACGCCTGGGAGCATTTTATGGACGACGTGAGAGAGGCCATTGAAGATAAGCTTCTTCCGCCCGGCGTGGAACCCAAAAAGGAAGAAAAAAAGGATTCGGTTTTAGATCACATCGACCGCGACGCCTTTCCCGACCTTCCCAACGACGAAAAGTTGTCGATCATTGAATCTTTGATGGATGAAATGATCCGACCCGCTCTGGCGAGCGACGGCGGCGGGCTGGAAGTTCTCAGGCTCGAAGGGAACGACCTTGTTATCAAGTATCAGGGAGCCTGCGGAAGTTGCCCCAGTTCCATCGGTGGGACGCTGGCGGCCATCCAAAGAGCCTTGCAAGGCCACCTGGACCCCAACCTCATGGTTTCCACGGGAATGTCTTAAA
>JAJDBD010000149.1 GCA_029261575.1 Nitrospinaceae bacterium
CTGGACTGGTTCCTCGAAATCGCTCAGGCCAACGAGCAGATTCAATCCCATCTCCACGAGATCGAGCGCCTGGTCATCACCAGCACGCACCTGCCGCAAATGATCCAGCAATTGTGCAAGGAAGTTTCCGAACGTTTCGACCTTCCCTTCGTCAAAATTTGCCTCGTAGCCGACAGCAAACACTTCATCGACGGCGATCTGCGCAACCAGTTTTCAGAGGAGCTTGGCGGGGTTTTGGATTTCACGGATCAGGAAACGGTTTCCGGCTGGTTCCAGGACGGATTCAATCCGGTGTTACGGGGCGAAGTGATCGGCGATTCGGTTTTGTTTCCCAAAAACGGCAACGGCGATTCCGTCGCGCGTTCCGAGTTGCTGATTCCGCTGGTCATCCGCGGCGCCGTCGCCGGAGCTATCGGGCTGGGCAGTCCGAACGAACACCATTTCCACGAGGGCTTGCGCACGGACTACCTCGAGCGTCTGGCGGACAAACTCGCCCTCGCCATCGACAATATCCTTCTGCTGGATTTGTTAAAAACCCGGCCGGTGATCGACCCGGTCACGGGGATCTACAATCATAATTTTCTGGAGCCAATTTTGCTTCGGGAATGGGACCGCACCCGCCGCCAGAAAAAACCTATCTCCTGCGTTAAAATGCGGATTGACTATTTCAACGATCTTTTGGATACTGAGAGCATCGAGCCGGGCCAAAAAATTCTTAAACAAACGGGGGACGTTCTGAAATCCAACTCCCGCGTCGGAGACTTTTTGATCCGCGCCGAGGACGGAGCGGAATTCATCCTGCTGTTGCCGGACATCGATTCTTCGGCGGCCCTGGCGATCGCCGGAAGAATTCATAAGCATTTGCAAAAAGACGTTTCGCAGGACCGGGAAATCCAGGCGGCCTTCAACTTTGGCGTCACGACCTTCGACGGCGAAGACGCCCAGGACGCCCGACAACTGATCGACAACGCCTCCCTGGCTTTGGAACGGGCCGTTGAAAAGGGACGCAACCAACTCGTAGCGCTATGATTCGAAAAGCGACGCCCGCGGACGCGCAGGCGATTCAAAAACTCATTCACCTGCACGGCGAAAAAGGCCAGATGCTGGAGCGAGACATTTCGGACGTTCTCGCTCATATCGGCGACTTTTTTGTGTGCGAAAAAAACGGCGAGGTCCTCGGCTCCTGCGCGCTGAATTACCAGTGGGACCGTATCGTGGAAATCCGCTCGCTGGCGGTGGACCCCGCGCATTTTGGCCAGAAGGTGGCCAGCCGCCTGATCCAGGCGGGCGTCGACGAAGCCCGGTCCAGCGACAAGGAAACTATTTTCGTTTTGACCTATGCGGTTTCGCTGTTCCACAAGTTTGGATTCGAAATCGTTGAAAAGTCGACCCTTCCGGGAAAGGTCTGGAACGATTGCCAGGGCTGTCCGAAAGAGGAAAATTGCGACGAGATCGCCATGGCCCGACCGCTCCACCCAATCTTGCAGGAAGCCCTTGAGTCGCCCGGCGAAATGGCCGATAAAAAATTAGAGTTTGAGATGCAAGCGCACCAAAGTTTGTAGAGTTAACCAAATAAGTTACACCTATTGCCTCCAGGCGCTTGCCTGGCCGGGCTGAAGGAGTCCGTTATGATGGACGCATTTTTCAACGCACTATCCGGTCTGCGTGTTGCCACCAAGCGAGTGGAAACCAGCGCCAACAACATCGCCAACATTCAAACGCCCGGATTCAAAAAAAGCCGCGTCGACGTGGGCGACGTGAAATCCGGCGGCGCCAACGCCAACGCCACCAGCCGGGTCAACACTCAGGGTCCGATTCTCACGACGTCCAATCCCATTGACCTCGCCGTCACCGGTAGCGGATTTTTTCAAGTCTCCCTATCCGACGGCTCGACGGGATTCACCCGCTCCGGCAGTTTTAAAATCGACGGGCAGGGGCGGCTGGCGGACTCGAACGGCAATCCTCTGCAACCGCCCGTGACGGTGCCCGGCGGCAGCACTTCCCTTTCCATTGGAGAGGACGGCTCGGTCTCCGCGTTGGTCGGCGGCCAGGCGACGAATATCGGGCAAATCGAACTAGCCAGTTTCAGCAACCCTTCGGGGCTTTCCAGCTCCGGCAACAATATTTTGCAGTCTTCCGGCTCTTCCGGCCAGGCGTTGACCGGCCTGCCCGGCACGGGAAATTTTGGAGACATCATCTCCGGCGGCGTGGAAGGTTCCAACGTCGATATCGCCGAGGAGCTGGTCGGCCAATTGGTTTCCAAGCAAGCCTTCAGCGCCAACATCAATGTGATCCGGGTCGTCGACGAAATGACCGGCTCGCTTTTAGACATTACCTCTTAACGTCGGCCAGGCAAGCGCCTGGAGGCAGAGCTTTGCTCCCTCTTGCAAAGAGGGCGGGGGTGATTCCTCCTTTAAAAAATTCGATGGATCGGTTTTTCTTTTTGAGCCTTGTGGAAGCCGGGTCCGATCAGCGAGCCGAAAAGCAAAATCAAATTATCAAAATTTTTAGCGGAAGAATCCCCCTAATCCCCTTTACAAGGGGAAACCGGAGCGCCGCAGGGAGAAGGCTTTCAAAATTTTGAGCGAACAAGTTTTTATGCAAAGTTTTCTGAAAGTTGAAGTCCTCCAATGAGCCTTCTGGACAAGGAAAGCCTGAACTACTTCACCGTCGTCGAGCAGTACTTCCTTCGGCTCAAGGACTCCGGTCTGTTCCTTTCCGCCAACGACTATCATTTGATCTCCGAATGGGAAAATCGCGGCGTCCCCGCACCGACCCTGTGCCGCGCCATCGAGAACGGCGTCGAGCAGGCCCGGTCGAATCAACGCGACCCGTATCGGCGGCTCTCCCTCGCCTACCTCAAACCCATCATCGAAGACGAAATACAGCGGGCGGAACGGTGACGATCGGAAAAACAAAATCCAGGGCGGAAGAAACATCCGACGGCGCCGGTTACGAACTGTTCAAGGCCAAAGGACTGGCGCAAGCCCGGCTCAAAAAAAATTTCAAGTGCGGCGTCTGCTCCGGCGATGGGAACATTTATTGCGAAGACGAGCGCGGCCTCTCCTACACCAGGCTTTGCGAATGCGCCCGGTTCCGGCGGAGGTTGGAGAAATTCAATCAAGCGCACGTCCCCGGCGTTTTCCTCGACGCCTCGTTTGAAAGTTATCACACGACCAGTCCCAGCCATCCCTCGCAAAAACTTGCGAAGCGCAAGGCGCAGGATTTCGTCAAGGACTTCGGCAAGTCCCACAAGGGCCTCGTCTTCATGGGCGCGGCGGGACTGGGCAAGACGCACCTCGCCATCGCGATTCTCAAGGAACTGACGCTGAGAAAAGGCGTCGACTGCAAGTTCGTGGATTTTTTTAATTTGCTGGCGGACATCCGGCAGGGTTTTTCCGAGGACCGGAGCGAGCTGGACTGGATCGCTCCCCACATTCGCGCCAAGGTTTTGGTGATAGACGAGTTGGCCAAGGGACGCAACACGGAATGGGAGTTGACGGTGCTCGACCAGATCATTTCCCAGCGCTACAACAGCGACGACAAGATCACCCTGTTCACCACCAACTACGGTTTGGAAATGGACAACGGGAATAAATCCGCGGCGAAATCTTCCGGCAACGGGGACCGCGTGGACACGGACAGATCTGATTTTCGGGACATGTTTGGCCGAGAATCGTTACAGGACAAGATCGGGCCGCGCATTTGCTCGCGCCTGATGGAGATGTGCAACTTCGTGAAAATGGAAGGCAAGGACCACCGCAGGATCGGCGTGCATATTTATTAAACCCGCCGCCGGACCATTTGCCGGCAAAAAAAGAGTTCTCCACAAAAACCTCCGTTAGCCAACCCAACCGGGCGCCGGTCCCCTTTTCCCCCGGAAAGTTTTCCAATGTTTAAAAAATTATTCAAAGGCATTATTTGGTTCGCGGTCGCCTGGTCCTTTTTAGAATTGTGCAGTCTCCTGATGTTTTCCAATTTGGTGGGCAGGCCTTTCGATCGCCAGGAGACGGCGGCGGAATGCCAACAGCGATGGAAAACACGGACGGAACGCGCCAACCCTGAAAAACTTTTCAGGCGAACCGCGCCGCGCTGAGCCTACTGAGTCCAGCGCCACGCTGACGCCTACGGGTCCCGGCGTCGCGCTTGCCGGTTTTATGCAATAATGGGAGCGCGCCCGGAACATCCGGCGCGTTTTGTGTCGACTGTGCGCAATCCGGAGGACTCTTTTGTCGAAAACTCTTCACATCGGCGTTTTTTGCAAACCAAAACCCGCCATAAGTAAAGACCTGCTTTCCGACATGACCCGGTGGCTCCGGGAAAAGGGTTGCGAGGTTTTGATGGACGGGGAGACCGCCGACATCATCGGCGAAAACTCGGCGCTCAAGAAAAATGAAATCCCCTCGCGCAGTCAATTCATCATCGTCCTCGGCGGAGACGGCACCCTGTTGAGCGTCTGCCACCTGACGCATACCTTCGACGTTCCCATCCTCGCCGTCAACCTGGGAAGCCTGGGATTCCTCACCGAAGTCTCTCTCGAGGAACTCTACCCGATGTTGGAAAAAATTTTGAAGGACGATTATGCCATCGAGCAGAGGATGTTGCTCCGGGCGGCGTTGAAACGGGACGGGGCGGAAGTCGAAGAGTTTTTTGTTTTGAACGACGTGGTGATCAACAAGAGCGTGCTCGCCCGCGTGGTCGACCTGGAAGTCCACGTCGACGCGCAATACATGACCTCGTACCGGGCCGACGGCCTGATCATATCCACCCCGACGGGATCGACGGCCTATTCGCTTTCCGCCGGCGGACCCATCATCCACCCCAGCATGGAAGCCCTGGTGCTGAGTCCCATTTGCCCTTTCACCCTCACCAACCGGTCCATACTGGTTCCCGACAAGTCCCTGATACAGGTTCGGCTGACCACGGAAAACGAAAACGTACGGATCACCATCGACGGACAACAGGGATGCGACATGGCGATCGGCGACGTTTTGGAAATCACGAAAGCGGACACCACGGTCACACTCATCAAGGCGCCGGGCAAGAATTATTACCAGACCCTGCGGAAGAAACTGCACTGGGGCCGCCCCGCGCCCAGGCAAACGCCTGAAGACAAGATTTGACGCGCAAAGCAAAGCCGCCAGCCAGCGTGTCGCTGGACCCGACGGTTGGCGAATGGAATATCTCTTTCAAATCGGCGACGACTTTATCGATTTGTATCCACACTCAAGCCGAATCAAAAACCGACGCTAAATTGTCAGGCTGAGCTTGTCGAAGCCCGCGCCCTTCGACAGGTTCAAGGCGACATTCTGTATTCAATGGCGGTTGCGGTTCTTAATTGCCCGCCGCCGATTTTGACGATAAAGAAAATTTGGCTGAACAGTTGCCTGGCGGCGGTTAAGAGATGTTTCCGTTGTAGGTATTGATGAGCGCGTTGATTTCTTTTCCGGAGAGCGAGTCGAGGAGTTCGTAGCTGTATTTGATTTCTTCCATCCGGGCGCGATGGACGTCCGACAGGGAGCGGTTTAAAATTTCGTCCAGCATGGTGTTTACCGTGTGGAATTTCGGTTGCGGCCTTCGCGGCGAGATGGGCGGGATGATTTCCGTGATGGACCCCGGCGTGCCGGAGAGTTTTTCAAACACCTGTTTCCATTCCAGACCGGCTTTGACGCGCATCTCGTT
>JAJDBD010000150.1 GCA_029261575.1 Nitrospinaceae bacterium
GGAGGCAGATAGTGTAGCTTATTGGTTACGCTACAAATTAAGGTGAGCTTGCATCTTGGATGCAATCAAGAATAGTCGACAAGTTGGGATTCAAGTTGAGACTAACTTCTCAATCGTCAACCGTTACCCCCGGGCGTTGCCCGGCGGCAGGAGGAGTTATGAACCGAAAAGCGCTGGGCAAGGGAATCAAGGCCCTCATACCGGACTTTGAAACCGGGGTCGCGGAAAACGCCGCCCCCGCCCGCTCGATGGAATTGCTGATCGACGAAATCGTCCCCAATCCGCAGCAACCGAGAAAATTTTTCGACGATTCCAAGCTCGCCGAGTTGGTGGAGTCCATCAGGGAAAACGGCGTCATCCAGCCGGTGGTGGCGCAAAAAATCGGCGACGGTTACGAATTGATCGTCGGCGAAAGGCGTTGGCGGGCGGCCAAAAAAGCCGGGCTGAAAAAAATCCCCGTCCTGCTCCGCGAGGCCGCCGGACAGGATTCCCTCGCCCTGGCCATCATCGAAAACATCCATCGCCAGGATTTGAACCCCATGGAAGAGGCGGAAGCTTACCAGCGGTTGGCGGAGGAGTTTGGCCTGACGCAACAGGAGGTGGCGGCGCGCGTCGGGAAAAACCGGGCCACGGTGGCGAACTTTCTGCGGCTCCTCAAACTGCCCGGCAAGGTGAAAGAAGATCTCGCCGGCGAAAGGCTCAGCATGGGCCACGCCCGCGCCCTTCTGGGGTTGTCGACCGACCAGGCGATTCTTAAAGCGCGTAACGAAATCCTGAAAAAGGATTTAAACGTCCGGCAAACCGAAAGCCTGGTGAAACGCCTGAGCGCGACGAAGAAGCCGGGCGCGAAAAGTAAAGTAGCCCAAAAAGACATATTTATTCGCAAGCTGGAATCCGAGCTCGAGCGGTCCCTGGGTTCCAAGGTTCAGGTGCAATCCGGGAAGAAAGGCGGCAAGGTGGTGATTTCTTATTATTCCGAGGATGATCTGGAGCGAATTCGTGTTATGATAACCCGACGCTCTTAAGCTACAACGAGCAAGGGAGCGCATTAAGTTTCAATAATTAAACAGGAGTTAACATGTGCCGTCCGGCCCACTGCGTCGGCGAATAAAAGCATCCTTCAAGGAAGCCGCAAGGTTGGCTTTCGCATCCTCGAGGTCTACATGGGAATCTTCGGCAACAGCCCACAAGGAGAAGACATGAACGAAAAAACGGACAAAACCATTAAAGCCTATATGGGCGAAGATACTTCCTTCAACGGCAAGCTCAGTTTTCAGGGCACCGTGCGTATCGACGGTCGGTTTGAAGGCGAGGTGTTGACTGAAGACACTCTGATCATCGGCGAGAAGGGCGAGCTTAAGGCGGACATCCACGCGGGAACGGTGATTTGCAAGGGCAAGATCCAGGGAACTATTGTGGCCTCCAAGCGCATGGAAATTTATTCCACCAGCGAGATTTTAGGGAACATCCGCACGCCGTCGCTGTTTGTGGAAGCGGGCAGTGTTTTCGACGGCAACTGCGATATGTCGGAAAACAAGGAGAAGAAAGTGGTGTCCATCCGCAAACCCGGAGAATCGGAGAGTGCGTCCGCCGGTTGAAAGGGAAAGACGCGGGGTGGGAACCCCGCGGTAACCGACGATCCGCCAGACGACGCCCGGGAATACGACGACGATTCTGATTTCATGGAAAAGGACGCGGATGATGAGTATTAAAACCTGACGAAAATTTCCGGTTTATCAACCAAAGGGGATCGGCACGCCAAAATTTTTTTTGTCCACGCCCACCGGCGAATATGTGTTTATAATCAATATTCTCATTAAGCCTTCAAAAATCAGCGTCAGCGTTGGGTCCCTGGCATGCCGGTAAAAATCGAAAGTCTGCTGGAGGGGATGGCGTCCTCGCCTCCCACCATGTTTTTCCACCTGAAAAAAGCGATCGAGGACCCTAGAAGTTCGTTCGAAGTTTACGGAAACATCATTGAAGCCGATCCCGCCTTTTCCGCCCGCCTGTTAAAACTCGTCAACAGTTCCTTTTACGGGTTCCAGCAAAAAGTCGAATCCATCCAGCACGCTCTGAACATCGTGGGCACGGAGCAATTGTCGGATTTGCTGTTCTCCACCTGGGCGATCGACCGGTTCAAAAGTATCCCGTCCGAGGTGATCAACATGAAGGAGTTTTGGCGTCACAGCATCGCCTGCGCCTACGGCGCAAAAATCATCGCCGAATACAAACAGGAACCCGACGCGGACAAGTTTTACCTTGCCGGACTGCTTCACGAAATCGGCAGTCTGGTTTATTACGAGTCCCTATCGGATCTGGCCGTTAAAATTATCGCGCGGGCTAAAGAGGAGAACAAACCGCTGTGCGAGATCGAGGAGGAGGTGTTGGGATTTTCCCACGCGCACCTGGGCGCGGAAATTTTAAAAGAATGGCGCCTCCCGGACCTCGTAGTCGAAGCGGTGCGGTATCATCACAATCCCTTGGCGGCGAAAAAATTTCCCCTGCACGCCAAGGTCGTTTTCCTGGCGGACGTCATTGTTGAAAAAATGAAACTGGGCCACAGCGGCGAAACCGTGGTGGGTACCATTAGTAAAGAGATCATGCAGGCCGTCAACCTTCCCAAGTTTGTGCTGGTCCACACCCACAATGAAATCCAAAACTCATTCGACCTGGTGTTCGATATGTACTTCGGCGGCAACTAATTTTCAGTGGATCCTTTAAAACGCGTCGCCGCAGTCGTCCCCACTTATAACAGCGCA
>JAJDBD010000151.1 GCA_029261575.1 Nitrospinaceae bacterium
GCGCCAATTCCAATATCTTGTCATTCTGTTTTTGGGCCATCGTTTGTCTCCTTTAAAAAAATAAATTCGCGTTTACTTTTTTATCGAAGCAAATGGCGGCCCTTCTTGCCACCCTTTTTACAGAAATTAGTTTACGTAACCGATTTTTTTATCGCCACCCGAACGGTCTTCTCTTCTCCTTTTCTCAGGATTTTAATAGGGGCCGTTTTCCCGGCCTCGGTCGCGGCCACCATGGTGCTCAGTTTTCTGACGCCAATTATTTCCCGGCCGTCGTAACTGAGAATGACGTCGCCTTTTTGGATCCCGGCCAGTTCGGCGGGGGCCTTTTCTTCGACCCCTTCGACGACGACTCTTCCCTTTTTATACGGTACGTCCAGAATCCGCGCCATGTCCCGCGTCAACGGCTTGGCCTCCAGACCCAACCAGCCGCGTTCCACCTTGCCTTTTCGAATCAACTCGTCCGCCACGTGAACGGCCATTTCCATGGGAATGGCAAAGCCCATGCCGGCTCCAATTTCCTGCACCGCAGTGTTGACTCCTATTATTTTACCCTGCATATCGACCAAAGGCCCGCCGCTGTTGCCGGGGGTTATGGAAGCGTCGGTTTGTATAAAATTTTCGCGCTCGGCAATTCCAAGCCCAAACCTTCCTTTGGCTCCGATCACCCCCACCGTGACCGTTCCCTGGAGGCCGTATGGATTGCCGACGGCCATGACCCATTCTCCAACGTCCAGATCCCGGTCGGTTTCAAATTCTGGAACAGGGAATTTTTTAAAAGAGAATATTTTAAGAACCGCCAGATCCGTTTGCGGATCGATCCCCGCAATTTTCGCCCAAAATTCCCGCTTGTCGGACAAACGCACCAAAAGCCGTTCCGCGTCCCGGACCACATGGTAGTTGGTCAGGATATGACCCCTTTGATTGTAAATGATCCCAGACCCCAGGCGCTCCATCTTGTATTCGCGCCGAAAAGTTTCTTTAAACCAAAGGCCGACCCGGTAACGCCAGTAACGCCATTGGCTGTTCAGAATGGGATAATCCTTTGATATGGTTTTTATCCTTTGGACGTCGCTTATTCCCACCACCGAGGGTTTTACATTTTTTGAGTGCCGGACAAATGAGTTTTCGAGGGCTAAAATTTTTGAGTAGCCGGGCAGTCGCTCGTATGGGTTTTGCGAGGCCGGTATGGCAGGGGCGGGCGGCGTCCGCTCGCCGGATTTAAGAAAAAGCGGGAGCGCGGCGCAGAATATAAATATTCCGGCGAATAAAATGGCGGGATATTTTCTCTTGCGAGGGTCAACCAATTTTATAACCTGCATAGATAGTAACGATTCCTAGGGTGAGGGTATTATACGATATATTTTTGAATCCGGCGGATTCTAAAATTTTGGCAAACCGCTCTCCATAGGGAAACTCTCCGACTGATTGAGGCAAATAGGAATAGGCGTTTTTATGGCCCGAGACCCAGGCGCCGATCCAGGGAAGCAGGCGCTGGAAATAAAACGCAAAAATATTCCTGAAAACGGGGTAGGGGGGAGGAGAAAATTCCAGGACGACTATTCTCCCTCCGGGTTTCAAAACACGCCGCATTTCATTCAACGCCAACTCCGGATCGGAAAAGTTGCGGATTCCAAATGCAGTAACGATTCCATGAAAAGCTTCGTCCGCGAAAGGGATTTGCTCGGCGCAAGAAGCGTGCAGGCAAATGTTCGAATGCAAGTTTTTTGCGTCTAACTTTTCCTTTCCCAATCTCAGCATGGGCAGGCTGAAATCGCCGCCGACCACTCGAATGCCTTTGGCCTTGCGCGAAGCAATTTCAATCGCCAAATCGCAGGTTCCCGTCGCGAGATCCAGGAAACGCCCTCCGGGCTGTGGCGCCAGAGTATCGATCGCGCATTTTCTCCAATAGCGATCTCGCCCCAGGCTCAAGAGCGCGTTCAGAAAATCATAGCAGGGCGCAATCGACGAAAACATGGTTTGGACTTGTTTGCCAAAATCGCCGGTTTTTTTTTGAGTCGCGTGATTCATTTAATTTTTACCGTTAAAACTGTCTTCATTGATATCCAGTCCAAATCCCGGTAAGGTTTGATTAAAGAAATTGACAGGTTTATCCGGCTAAACTACCATCGAATTTTTCCAGAGGTTAGACATTTTTATAGAGGACGTCTCATGAAAAAAGTATTAGTTATCCTCGCTCCGGGATTTGAGGAAATCGAAACCGTTACCGTGGTGGACATATTGAGACGGGCGGGAGCGCGGGTGACCCTTGCCGCAACGGAAGAGGGCGCCTTGGAAGGCTCGCGCGGCGTCAAGGTTTTGCCCGATTGCCTGCTGGACGACGCGGCTGATGAGGATTTCGATATGGTATTTTTGCCCGGCGGCCAACCGGGGACGTCCAACCTTCAGGCCGACGGGAGGGTTCGGGATATTTTAGAAAAAATGCACGCCGAGCAAAAAAATATTGCCGCTATTTGTGCCGCTCCCATGGTCCTTAAATCGGCGGGTATCCTGGAAAACAAATGCGTCACCAGCCATCCTTCCGTAAAAGACAAAATGGACGGGGTGAGCTTTTCGGAGAGCCGGGTGGTGGTGGATGGGAATATTATCACCAGTCAAAGCCCCGGAACCGCCATGGAATTTGCCTTCAAGCTGGTGGAAATCCTTTTTGGCAGGGAACGGGTGAATACGGTAAATGATGGGGTGTTGGCGAAACTATGATGCTGTCACATCGCCAAACCCAATAATTAAAGAGACGGTCCAGTAAAGTTAATCTAACTAATTGAAAGTTAAGTATTTTTATGTAATTTTTTTTGAGAAAAGAGTCTGCCCTTGCATGGGGTTGAAAAAAATTGCGTAAAAATAAAAAACTTTTTGTTTTTACTTAACATCTTAGACCTTAGATATCGTTGAATAATGTAAGTCTGATTCAATAGCAGGGAGGTTGTTAGGATGTTCGTAAATATTTCCAGAAGCAAATTGCTGATCAATAATCGGAGTTACTCCGGGAAAAACGGCAAGAAGTCTGGGGGCGGCTCTTCCGTGCGATGCAACCATTGCGGCGGCCTGACCCGAAAAAACGAAGGCTTTATCGCCTGCATCATGTGCTCTCGCGATATAGAGCACCAGTGTTCCACCTGCACTTATCTGGCCCCAAAAAACTCCCTGGAAAATAAAAAGAAGAGCGCCTGACCACTCGCCGTGGAAGCAATAGCCGTCCAGTGAAGCCCGGGGCCAGTAGGCGTATCTTATTCCAAGGTGGGAGAAGCTTCTCAATCGTCAACTATAGGCGCTGGAAATATTCAAATCCCACCATTTCTTTAATACATACAGACTCCAGGGCCGCGACCAGGAAGTTTTTCCATCTAAATACCGTTGCCAGGTTTTTTGCACCGCCTGTGACGATATCCTTTCCTCAAAGCCATTCAAAGGGCTGAGCAGAACCTCCTCAATTTCACTTCTCAGTTCGTTACGCATCCACTTCTCGAATGGGAAGGTGAACCCCATTTTTTTTCTCTGTGTCAAGGACCTGGGAAGCTTTCCGCCTGAAGCGTTTATTAGTAAAGGTTTTGGGGAACCCGGCGACAGCTTTTTCTTGCCGGGAACCTGAAACATCAACTCGACCAGCTCGTGGTCTATAAGCGGGACACGAATTTCCAACGAATGAGCCATGCTCATGGCGTCGGCGTCCCTTAAAAGCATGTTTCCCATGTATTGGCTGAGTTCCAGGTAAGACACCTGATTTTCAGGGTCTAACTCTTTTATCTTATTAATTAAGTTAAATGTATTATCTAGTTGTTTATTAAGTAATTTTTTAAATATTTTCTTGTCTATGAACAGGTCCCCCAGATCGGACTCGCAAAACAGGGCGCGGAACAAAAAGTAGGAGTGGCAACCATTTTTCCTTTGTTGCAGCAAGTGGGCGAGTTTGACGTCCCGGTCGGAAGAGGACAGTAATCGGGCTAGTGAATTGGCAATCCATTTTGGAGTTTTTTCCAAATACCGGTTCCATTTCTCCAGCCTGGGCAATACCCGAAAAGAATCGTACCCGGCGAAAAGCTCGTCGCCTCCCAGACCCGACATGACCACGGTCAGTCCTTCCTCCCGGGCCGCTTTGGAAATGATATAGGTATTGATTCCATCGATGGACGGTTGGTCCATCGCGGACAAAGCGGCGGGCAGGGCGTTCAAGAGGTCGGCTTCGGAAACCTTTACGCGGCGGTGGTCGGAACCAATTTGCCTCGCGATGAGAGAGGAGTGCTCGGATTCGTCGTATTCTTCCTCGGCAAATTCAACGGACAGGGATTTTACCGGTTGGGAATGAAACCGCGCCATGTTCGCAGTGACCACGCTGGAATCGATTCCGCCGCTTAAAAAAGATCCAATGGGCACGTCGCTGATCAGGCGCAGGCGAACGGATTCCTCAATTTTTTCCCGGATCTGATCTATGGGCGCTTCTTCGAATGGCGAGGCGTTGGAAAATGGCCGCCAATATTCTTTTAAATTGATTTCCCCGGTCTGACTGTCAAAAGTCAAAAAATGGGCTGGAGGGAGTTCCTTAATGCCGTCGACCATACTGGCGCCTGCGCCCAATCTGCCAAACGATAAATACTGAAAAATTCCATAAGGGTCGACCTCGGCCTGGATTAAACCCGAAGCAAGCAGGGCGCGAAACTCGGAGGCAAACATAAAAATGCCGTTCGCCTGATAATAATACAGCGGCTTGATTCCCAGGCGGTCCCGCGCCAGAAACAAACTTTGCCGCCTTGAATCCCAGATGGAAAAGGCGAACATGCCGCGGAGTTTTTCCAGGCAGTCGACGCCCCAATGTTCGTAGCTTTTTAACAGGACCTCGGTGTCGGACTGGGAGTTGAAATTGAACCGGGATTTTAGCTGATCGCGAAGGTCGCGAAAATTATATATTTCGCTGTTGGTGGAAATCCAGATTGAGCCGGATTCGTTGCCCATGGGCTGGTGGCCGCGCTCGGACAAATCAATGATGGACAGACGCTGGTGTCCCAAAAACAAACGGGCGCCATTGGGGCCGGAAAATTCCTTTGTGTCGCGGTGATCGGGTCCGCGATGCTTCATGGAATCCAGCATCCGGCTCAAAGCGGATCTGTATTTCCCAGAGTCATGACTGTCCAGACTCAAAATGCCAGCTATACCACACATATCAATGAGTTACCTAAAACAGGAAAAATCCTTTGGTTCCTATAAGATATATTATGTCAAGTAGGAGAGAGGCGATTTGTCTGTGGCCCCTATGCCGGTCTCTCCTCTTGCTTTTGACGGAAAATGGAGAAAATCGCCTGCTAAATTTTTAACGGGTCGGATGGATTTAAACAGCCCCTGGGAAACCGGAAATTTGGTTGGGTCGGATGCCGGATGGAATTATTTTTTCAGGATGGATTTTGCCGTCTGGACGATATGGTTTGCGGAGAGTCCGTATTTCTCAAATAGATCTTTGGCATTCCCCGTTTCCGCGAAGACGTCGTTGACAGCGATCTTTTTAATGGGGACGTGCACCTCGTTTTCCATCAACGCCTCGGTCACGGCGTCGCCCAAGCCCCCTATTCTATTGTGATCTTCCGCTATGATAACGGCGCCATTTCCCCGAGCCTGCTCGACAACGAGTTCCACGTCCAACGGCTTGATGGTTGCAATATTCACCAGGGTTGGTTTGATCCCCTCTTTTTCCAAAGTTTCCATAGCCGTTAAACTTTCCTGCACCATGATACCGGTCGCAAAGATCGCCAAATCTTTTCCCGGTTTTAAAATGTGGCCCTTGCCGATTTTAAACTTATGGTTGGAATCGTAAACGCCCTTGACCGAAGGCCTCCCCAGCCGCAAATAGGCCGGGCCTTTATGTTCAAACAGAGCCTTGGTGGCCTGAAAAGCCTCTTCCCAGTCGGCGGGCTGGATCACCGTCATGTTGGGCATGGCCCGGGTATAAGCCAGGTCGACTATCATTTGCGCGGTCGGTCCGTCCTCGCCCACGGCCAGACCGCCATGCGATCCAACCAGTTTGACGTTTGTGTTGGAATAAGCCAGGCTGACCAGAATCTGATCCATCGTTCGGCCTAATAAAAAACAGGCGAAACCCGCCGCAAACGGAACTTTTCCCGTCGTGGCAAACCCTGCCGCGGTGCAAACCATATCTCCTTCGCTGATTCCCATATTGAAGAAACGATCCGGGTATTTATCGCCAAACTTCTGGGTTCGCGTGCTGTCGCTGACTCCAGCGTCCAAAACAACCAGTTTTGGGTCGGAAGCCAGGTCCAAAAGGGCGTCGGCAAAACCATCTCTTGTCGCTCCATCCTTCATGCTTCCAATTCCTCCATGGCTTGTTTGTATAGGTCCTCGGACGGAGCCTTGCCGTGCCAGCCGGGTTCCCCCTCCATAAAACTGACTCCCTTGCCTTTAATGGTATCCGCGATAATCACTCTGGGTTTTTCCGGGTGAAGCGGTTTATCCAGAACCTCCAGGATTTGATCCATATTGTGGCCGTCTATCCGGTGAACGTCCCAACCAAACGCAATCCACTTGTCTTCCAAAGGTTCCAAATCCTTTAAATCCTTGGTCAGGTTGTCCTGCGCGACCTTATTATTATCGATAATAGCGATGAGGTTATTTGACTTGAATTTCTGCGCGGACATGGCCGCTTCCCAAACCTGGCCCTCCTGAATTTCCCCATCCCCCAGAAGAACGAAAACGCGGTAAGGCAAACCGTCCAACCGGGCGGCCAGAGCTATCCCATGGCCCACGCTCAACCCCTGCCCCAGGCTCCCGGTGGCGATTTCCACTCCGGGCGTCTTGGGGTGCGGATGCCCCGACAAAAACTTCTCGCTGTTAATTTGTCGATACTGCAACAAATCCTCGTCGCTTAAAAACCCGGCGCGCGCCAGAGTCGAATAAAGGATGGGCGTACAGTGTCCCTTGCTGAGGATGAACCGATCCCGACCCGGAGACCTGGGGTCCTTGGAATCGTATTTCATGACTGCAAAAAACAGCGCCGCCATTAAGTCGGCGGAGGAAAGACTGCCTCCGGGATGCCCCGACCCGGCGCGAAAAATCAACTCCAGGCTTTTTTTCCGCAACTCCCGGGCGATGGCAGTCAACTCGCCGACGTCCGGGTTGTCCACTTTAGTTCCATTCATAGAAAATTATATTCCTTAAAACGTTGCCAAAAATTTTGGAAATACTTTATACCACAAATAATGGGATAACAAAAATAAGTCGGAAAGGCCCTTTAAACAAGCGGGAAAAGACGGCGTAGGGAGGGCGGGATCACTCCGGTATTAAAGGTTTTCCGGAACGGCGACAAACTTTTTGCACTCGTCCAGCAAAACTTTAAAGTCCACTGGTTTTCTTAAAAACATATCGGCCCCCGCCGCTTCGACCGATTTTTCAGAATAGTTCACATGCGCGGTGATGATGATAATTTTCATTTGCTGGGTTGTCGGATTGCTCTTCAAATTTTTACAAACTTCCAGCCCGTTGAGTCCGGGCATGGTGATGTCCAGCAGTATGATGGACGGCATGAATTGCGCGGCTTTCAACCCCGCCTCCATACCATCGTTGGCCACTTCGACCAGAAAGCCGTTGCGGGTTAAATATTTTTTCAAAATCGCGGCGAATTTTTTTTCATCGTCCACAACAAGAACTTTGTTGGTCGCCTTTTCCTCCGCCTCTTTTTTCAGGATGTCCTTGATCATGGCGATGGTGTAGCCCTCTTTTTGCAAGGCGTATACCTTCTCGCACCGGGCTTTGACCCATTCCGGGTAATAACCCACGATCCCCTTACCCCCCGGATGCGCCTCCTTTGAGGGATCGGGAAAAAACTTATATTTCTTTTGCCACAACCAGAGCGTTTTTCGGGTAATGGGCACGACTTTCAATATATCTGCGGCGGTAATTTTTATCATTTTAAGCGACTTTCCAATTCATCAAAGTTAATGTTAACTGTCACCTAAAGTTTACACAGTAAATGTAAATAGGCCAACGTTTTTTTTAAATTTTTTTAAACTTTCCTTAGCGCACAAGTTTGAATGTGGACTGCGCAAGACCTGCCAAATTTAATTTTGCTTAAACAACTCTTTATATTATAATAAGTTCCATCCAAAACCCTCGATATATGAAAAAGGAAACGACCCCATGAGGTCAGCCGGCCTGTTCTGCATTTTTTTTCTTACCCTATTTTTTATCAATGGGTTAGGCGTCTTTGGGCTTTCCGCTCAGGAAATGCAGTCTGAAAACCCAAAAAATAATACTCCAGAAATTTTAGCCCTCACTTTGTCCGAGACGGTTGAACGGGCGCTAAAGAATAATGTCGCCATAACCGTTTCCTCTTACGGCGCCAAAGTGGGCGAGCAAAACATAATCGACGAAAAAGCGGTGTTCGACCCTTCCCTCTCGCTGGAGTTCACGGCGGACGAGAGAGCCAATCAAGTATCCAGCGCCTTTGCTTCGCCCAGCGTTTCCAACAATAAAAATCTGAACTGGAAGGCGGGTATCGAACAAAAGTTATGGACGGGAACGGAATGGGAAGCGGTGTTTGAAAATACCAGAAACAAAACCAATTCAGCATTTGCCGGATTAAACCCTCAATACTCCTCCGAGGTGAATCTGAACCTCACCCAACCCTTGCTGAAAAACTTCGGCGTCGACGTCAACAAATCCAATATTTATATTTCCAATAATAATAGAGATATTTCCGAGTTGGAATTCAAGAGCAAGGTCGTCGACGTCGTCAACGAAACGGAAAACACCTATTGGGACCTGGTTTTCGAAATTGAAGATATGCAGGTCAAGAAAAAATCTTTGGAACGGGCGCGGGATTTGGAAAGAAGGGTTAAGGCCCAGGTGGACGTCGGGACCCTGGCTCCTCTGGAAATGCTTCAAGCACAGGCGGAAGTGGCGTCCAGGGAAGTCGACCTCATAGAGGCGCTTGACAGGATAAAGGACCAGGACGACGCTCTTAAAAACACCGTCAACATTCGTTTGGATTTAAAAGAAAGCGACCGGGTCATTCAGCCGCTGGACCGGCCCAGGGTGGACGCCCAAAACAGAATCAATGTCAGCCAGTCCATTCGCCGCGCTCTGGTTGCGCGTCCCGATTATCTTTCCAAGAAAAAGGAATTGGAAAGTAAAAATATTCAGATTAAATTCAACAAAAACCAACTCTACCCTGCCCTTGATCTGATCGCCAGCCTTGGGCTTAATGGAATAGCCGGGGAAGCGCAGGGCGTTCCCCTGGGCGGCGGCGGTCCCATAGTCAAAAGTCCTTTTGACGGCAATTACGGCAACGCGCTGGACAATCTCGTGGACAATGATTTTTTTCAATGGGAGGTGGGACTGAAGCTCAAATATCCATTGGGAAACCGTTCGGCAAAAAGCCGCCTGACCTCCGCTAAACTTGAAGCGGAACAATTGCTGTTCGAGTTGAAGGATCTGGAAAAAAGTATTGTGCTGGAGGTCCGGGAAGCCGCTCGCCAGATTCAAACTGATATCAACCGCGTCAAGGCCGCACAGGTCGCTTTGAAATTCGCCAATGAAAAACTCGCCGCCGAAGAGAAAAAATTCAAGGTGGGGTTGTCCACAAGTTTCAACGTTTTGGAATTCCAGGAAGATCTGGCTGAAGAGCAGAGCCGGGAAATCCAATCCCGCATCGATTACAATAAATCCCTCAATAAATTACGAAAAACCCTCGCCGCAGCCTTCGAGGATTACTCGATTGAATTATCCACCCGCAGTATGAAATGAAAAAATTTCTGGTCCTCCTGGGAATCTTCATTGGAGCCGCAGGCCTGTATTTTTTCAGCCAGAACCAGGCTCCCACGGAAGCCTCGCCCAAATACGATTTCAGAACCGCTCAGGTTCAGAAGGGTCCCCTTCTGGTGCGTATCTCCGCCACCGGCGTGGTCGAACCCAATTCCGAGGTGGAAATCAAATCCAAAGCCAGCGGGCGCGTCTTGAAGTTTGCTTTCGATGAAGGCGATTTCATAAAAAAAGGAACCCTCCTTTTACAACTCGACAAGTCCGATGAACTGCGTAGCGTGGCCCGTGCAGAGGCGGACCTGCAAAGCGCCGTCGCTAATTTTAATAAAGCCGAGTCTTCCCTGGTATTGCAAAAAACCAAATTCAAAACGGAATTACGCGAAGCGGAATCCCAGGTCCAGGCCGAGGAGGCAAATCTCAAAGATGCCAGCGATAAGTTGAAGCGGCAGGAAGATCTGTTTCAAAAGCAGGTGGCCGCGCAGGAAACGCTCGATTCCGCGAACACCACTTTTATCGTGAGCCAGGAGAATCTGGAACAGGCCCGCGCCCGGTTGGTCCGCTCCCAAAACGCCGTGCATGATATCGCTCTTAAAGAACAGGAAATCGAACTGGCCAAGGCCGAGGTGGCGCGCGCTGAGATATCTCTGGACGAAGCCAGGGAAAAACTTGAAGAGACGGAAATTTTTGTGCCCGTCAGCGGGGTCCTCACCGAAAAACTGGTTGAGGAAGGTCAAATCATTTCCTCCGGAATCTCCAACGTGTCGGGCGGCACCTCTCTGGCAAAGATAGCCGACCTGAGGCGAATGTTTATCACGGCGGACGTAGACGAAACCGATATAGGCTCCGTTAAAAACGGTCAGGAGGTCGCCGTAGCCACGGACGCTTTTCCGGGAAGAAATTTTATCGGCAAGGTCAAGCGCATCGCTCCCCAGGGAAAGGTCGAAAACAGCATCACCATTTTTAAAGTGAAAATCGAAATCGTGGGAGCGGGAAAAGATATTTTAAAACCCATGATGTCCGCAAATGTTGATATCATCACCAATGAGAAGCGCGACGTGTTGTTCCTTCCCCGGGAAGCCGTGTGGCTCGAAGACAACAAGAGCTACGCCGCTATTTTTGAGGAGGAGGAACCGAAAAAAGCCCTGGTAACGACCGGCATTCGCAACCTGACGCATGTGGAAATTCAGGCGGGGCTTCTTAAGGAACAAACGGTAATTTTGGACGACTGGGAAAAAGTCGAGGAGCAGATGAAAAAAAATAACCAGGGAATGTCTACCATGGGCAGGATTCTGTGGATCATTCGCTCGAGGTAACGAGTTAACGAGGTAACGTTGGGTGATTCAGGTTGAAAAACTCGGCAAGGTTTATCAATTAGGTCGTCATGAACTGGCGGCCTTGAAGGACGTATCGTTTGAGATCGAGCGGGGAGAGTATGTCGCCATCATGGGACCTTCCGGGAGCGGCAAATCCACGCTGATGAATTTATTGGGCTGTCTGGACCTCCCCACCACGGGCAAATATCGCCTGGAATCCATCGACGTACAAACCCTGGATCAAAATCAGTTGGCCGAGGTTCGCAACAAACGCATCGGTTTCGTGTTTCAAAATTTCAACCTGTTGCCTCGCGCCACGGCCCTGGAGAATATTGAATTACCCCTGCTGTATGGCCGCGTACCCAATCCCCAAAAAATCGCTCTACAGGCCCTGGAAAAAGTCGGCCTGGCCGATCGGGCAAAGCACCGTCCCAACGAGTTGTCCGGCGGAGAACGTCAGCGGGCCGCTATCGCCAGAGCGCTCGTCAACCAACCCGCTATTATTCTCGCCGACGAACCGACCGGGAACCTGGACTCCAAAACCGGCGAGGAAATCATGGACGTCTTTGGTCGCTTGAACCGCGACGGGACCACCCTCATCGTCGTCACCCACGATCCGATTATCGCCGGGCATTCCCGCAGGATACTTAAAATGCAGGACGGCCGTCTCGTTGGAGAAAACGCGCCATGCTGATTTGGGATTTATTCAAAATGGCCATGCGCAGTCTTTTAGCCAATAAACTGCGGACCTTCCTCACCGCCTTGGGAATCATCATCGGCGTGGCCTCGGTGATCTCCATGATTTCTATCGGAGAAGGCGCGCGACAGCAAACCCTTTCGACCATTGCCAAGTTTGGAACCAACATCATCACCGTCAAACCCGGACAAAAGAAGAACCGCCATGTGCGATCCGGCAAAGTGGAAACCCTGACGCTGGACGACGCCTATGCGATAAACGAACATATCCGCCGCATCACCGGCGTGGCGGCCCAGGTTTACCAAAGTAAACAATTGAAGTACGGCAATAAGAATTCCAATTCATTGGTCCGTGGCGTGGGACCTGCCTACGCCCGCCTGGCCAATTTCAAGATCGACCACGGACGTTTTTTTTCCGAGCAGGAAGTCAAATCCTTCCGTAAGGTCGCTGTTGTGGGCGCCACCGTGGTGAAAAATTTATTTCAAGGCGCCGACCCTGTGGGGAAAACCATAAAAGTCGAGGGCAATAATTATGTGGTGATAGGAACCACGGAACCCAAAGGCGCGCTCAGTTGGTTCGATCCCGACGACCAAATTTTCGTTCCGGTCTCCACCGCGCAAAAAAGAATTTTTGGCATGGACCACGTGGAGGCCATCGACGTTCAGGCCAGGAACATCGAGGAAATCGACGCAATAAAAAAAGACGTTAAACAATTGATCCGGGCGCGCCACAACATTCCCTTGGGCAAGGAAAACGATTTTTTTGTGCAAAACTCTTCCGAGTGGCTGAACAGTTGGGGAGACGCGGCCAAAACCTTCACCTATCTACTTGGAGGCATCGCCGCCATTTCCCTGATGGTGGGCGGCATCGGCATCATGAACATCATGCTGGTGTCCGTCACCGAGCGCACCCGGGAGATAGGAATTCGCAAAGCCATCGGCGCCAAGAGGAAAGAAATTCTGCAACAGTTTTTAATCGAGTCCGTGTTCATCAGCTTCCTGGGTGGAGGCATAGGGATCGGATTGGGAATTATTATTTCCAAAACGGTTTCAAAAATTGGCGGATGGGACACCATAGTCTCCTTTCAGACAATTTTGCTCGCCTTTTGCTTCTCCGTCGCCATCGGCGTTTTTTTTGGATTCTATCCCGCCAACAAAGCCGCTAAACTGAATCCCATCGAAGCTCTGCGTTACGAATAGCTGTTTTTTTCAACAGGACATTTGTGAATATCAAACCCCGTCGCGAACAGTTTTTAAAGTTGCGGGAAGGTTGCCAATACATTCCCGTTGTTGGAGAAGAACGTGCGCCTGCGCTCGACCCTGCCCGTTTATACAAAAGCTGGTTCGAGGATAAACCGGACTCGTTTCTGTTTGAAAGTGGAAAGGGCGAAAATCCTACAGCCCGATTTTCTATCATGGGCGCTTCCAACGGGCAACGTGCGCTCGTTAAATGCCCTCATAAAGAGCCGTCGGGAAACGGCTCCTCCGGACCGGATAATGCCCTCCAACAAACCCTGGACCGGCTGAGCCAGGACCAAACCGGGCAGGCATTTGATTATGTCCCGCATTTTTGGGGCGGATGGGTGGGCTACCTGGCTTATGAGACGGGGCGGGTATTTGAAGATTTGCCGCTAAAAAACGTCGGCGAACCTGACTTGCCGGACGTCTATTTTGTGCAGGCGGACCGGGTAGTCGTTTACGATCATGAAAACGAAATTCTTAAATACATCATCGCCGCTTCAACGGAAAAGGAAAACGGGTACCAGGTTTGTCTCGATGAGATAAACGCTTTCTGGACTTGGTTTCACGATGAATTTACAAATCAACTCGAAGGCGACGAGGTTGAAAAACTTTATTGCGCGGATTCTTCAAACGGATCTTCACTGAAATCCAATCTCACACAAAGCGAATATGTAAAAATTGTCAACCGGGCCAAAACTTACATCGCCGAGGGCGATATCTACCAGGCCAACCTTGCGCAACGGTTTGTGGGAGACTACACAGGCGAGCCTTTTGATCTGTTTCTGAAATTGCGCGCGCTCAACCCCTCCCCTTTTTCCGGCTATTTAAAGTTTGATGATTTTGCCATCGTCAGCTCCTCGCCAGAACGGCTTTTTCGCGTTGACGGTTCGGATTTGGAGACTCGCCCGATTGCGGGAACGCGACCCCGGGGCGCGACTCCAGAAGCCGATCAAAGGCTTTCCGCCGAATTATTTTTGAGCGCAAAGGAAAAGGCGGAACACTTGATGTTAGTTGATTTGGAGCGCAACGACATGGGCCGCGTTTGCCGGTTTGGCACGGTGGAGGTAACTGAGTTTATGGCGCTGGAGCAATACTCCCATGTCAGCCATATCGTTTCCAACGTTCGGGGACAATTGAAACCCCAAACGGCGCCGACGGATATCATTAAAGCCCTGTTTCCGGGCGGGACCATCACCGGGTGTCCAAAAATCCGGTGCATGGAAATCATCGACGAGTTGGAACCTCATCGGCGAGGACCCTATTCCGGGTCGTTCGGTTATATCGGTTTCGGTCCTTACATGGATTTCAATATCGTCATCCGCACCATCCTGGTAAAAAACGGCAAGGCCTATTTCCATGTGGGCGCCGGAATTGTCGCCGACTCGATCCCCGAAAAAGAATATCAGGAGACTCTCGACAAGGCCGCCGCCATGATGCATGTTTTGGTTTCGCGAGATTAAAACCCATGGCGCAACGAATCGTTTTTCTAAACGGATTTTTCATCCCCATCCAGTCGGCGAAAATTTCCATTCTGGATCGCGGGTTTTCCTACGGCGACGGTTTGTTTGAAACCATGCGCGCGTACAAAGGCAAAGTCTTCCGCCTGGGTTGGCATATGGATCGATTATTTGATTCTCTCCCACTGATAGGGATGGACCTGCCAGTCACGCAAAGGGAAATGGCCGATATTGTGCGGGAGACGGTGGATAGAAACTCCTGGCCTTCCGCCTATGTCCGCCTTATGGTTACCCGAGGAGAGGCGCCGCCGGGTCTGCTTTACGACGCCGGTTTACCTGCAACCGTCGCGGTACTCGCTCAGCCCTATAATCCGCCTTCTCCAAAAAAATATCAAAAGGGAGTTTCCGTTGTGTTGGTTCATGATGGGGCCGCTCCAATGGGAAACCTGGCGCACAAGGTGAAGTCCTGCAATTTTTTGCCGGGAATTATTTTCAGGACGGAGGCAAAAGGCGAAGGCTGTGAAGAGGCGTTCCTCTTGGACCGACAAGGCAGACTGACCGAGGGAACGACCAGTAATATTTTTCTGGTGAAGAACGGGATATTAAAAACGCCGCCTCTCAACCAATATGTTCTGGCAGGAGTCACCCGCCGGGCGGTGTTGGGTCTGGCGAACCAACTAAAAATTCCCGTTCGCGAAGAGAATTTGTCTCCCTTTGATCTGTATACAGCGGACGAGGCTTTTATAACCAATACCGGCGTGGAATTATTATCCGTTACCAGAGTGGCTCGAAAAATAATTGCCGATGGCAAACCGGGCGCCATGACCAAGTTATTGCATAAAGCTTATTTAAAAAGCGTTGATGAAGAAACTGATAAGTGTTAACCTTCTCCCTATTTTTAACCCATAATTCTACTGATATTCTATAGTTTATGAACCCTTTGGAAAGATTCCAAGACACTCCCAGTATGGTTATTATGGACAACGTATTGGGCCTGCACTGGTTGCCCAAGGACTCGTATGGCGACCTGGGGAAATGGATGAATTGGCAGGACGTCCATGGATACATTAAAACCATGAACAGCGTTTATGCGGGAGGGAATTGCGACTGGCGCCTTCCCACAAAGGAAGAGGCCCTGGGTTTATATCACGAAGAATATGATTCTATCGATTTTGAAGAGGAACCCACCCACCTGCACCCCGTATTTGTTTCCAAAGGTTCCTATAATATGTGGATCAATGAGATCGACGAATCGGGGAAGGCGTTGGTATTAAACCTCCGGGACGGGTCCGCAGAATTCAGCGACAAAAGCGAAGAGGAATTTATGGCCGCCCGGCTCGTCCGAAAAACCGCCGCCCCGCGATCTTAAAGCCTCGCGCTTCCCAAAAGCTCAACGCTCTGTAGTCCTAATAAAACCCCGCGCGTTTCCAAAACTCACCACGATCCAGACTTCCGACCTTTCCGTTCTTATAATCCTCGCCCGCGCAAATATATTCACTCACTCCATCGTCGCCCCATTTCACTGCCAGGACGTCCGCGTGTTGGGTTTTGGTGAAACCGTTGAACAAGGAGCCGGGATGAGTGGGGGGCGTTTTTAAATCGATCTTACGCGCAATCCGCCTGAATTTCTCCGGCCCCTGGACGTCTGCGCACAAGGCGCCGTCTTCAATCCAGCAATCAATGGAATCTCCCTCCTCCAGTCCAGGCGACAGAAAAAGGTCGCCCACCCGAACCGCGTAAACAGGTCGGGTTTCGCCTCGAAACCAAATTTTACCGCTGTCTTCAATTCTCATGACGCCGATTCCGCTCCGCCTGTTTGGGTTTTTGACATGCAAAAATATTTATACCATAATCTTGAAATGTTAAAGCCAAACCCTTGCCCGGAACAAATGCTTGCAGAACCTTTTTACCGACGTATTGGCGAAGATCTGGAGCGCCGTAAAACGCAAAACCGCTGGCGCGAAATCAAGACCTGGCGCCCGCCGAGGATCAACCTGTCCGCCAATGATTATTTGAACCTGAGGAACGACCCGGCGGTATTGGCAGGAGCCCGGGAGGCCATGGAAGAATTTGGCTCCGGAAGCGCCGCCTCTCCCCTTTTGTTTGGTTTTCTTCCCTGCCATCAAGATTTATTGAACGCCCTATTGAAATGGAAAAGCAAGCCAGCCGGAATGTTGTTCAACTCGGGATTCACTGCGAATCAGGCCCTGATCCGGCATTTGCCGGGGCCAAACGATTTAATACTCGCCGACCGCCTGATCCATCACTCCATCGCCCAGGCCTTGACGCAATCCCGCGCGGCATTCAAGAGATACAATCATCTGGATCTGGCTCATCTTGAGGAATTGCTACAAAAAAAATCCGGCAAACACGAAACGGTTTTTGTCATAACAGAAACCGTTTTCAGCATGGACGGCGATTACCCCGATTTGAAGGCCCTCGTGAATTTGAAAAATAAATTCCCATTTGTATTGATCCTGGACGAGGCTCACGCTACGGGCGTGTACGGTCCCACCGGCGGCGGGCTGGCCGAGGAGGCTGGAGTTCTCGAACAGGTGGATATCCTCGTCGGCACCCTGGGAAAATCCCTGGCCAGCATGGGAGCCTATATTTTATCCTCCCGTTCGTCGGTCATAGATTACCTGATCAATTTTTCGGGAGAATTTATTTACTCCACTTATTTAGCCCCGGCCCAAGCCGGGGCCGCACGCGCCGCCGTCAAGGCCGTTCAATCCGCGAACGACAAAAGAATCCGCCTGAAAGAAAACAGCGTCTGGTTCCGGGAACAGTTGGCCGCAATAGGATGGGAGCGCGGCGATTTTGATTCCCCCATTATTCCGATCCATTTTGGAGACGAGCAGGCGGCGATTGAATTGGGAAATTCATTGTTAGAGAGTGGAATACAAACGGGGATCGTGAGACCGCCCACGGTTCCCGAGGGAACGGCGAGATTGCGTTTGTCGCTTCACTCGGACGTGGACCGATCCGACCTGGAGGAGGTTTTGGAGGCCGTGAAGCAGTGGAGAAAAAAATAAAAATCGGCGCGGTTTGCGGTTGGGCCGTAGGGACAGACTGGTTTGCGGGTCAGATACGAAAAATTTTTCCGGACGCCTACGTTGAGGCTATTTACCCAGGTAATCCCTCTTGCCCGGATGAAGCGCAAAAACTTCTCGACCGAACCTCGGCGGATATATATTTGGGACATTCGCTCGGCAGTTTGTGGCTTCTGCATCATAAGGGTTTGATTGGGGGAAAAACTCCAATCTATCTGGCGTCCCCCGTACTGGCATTTCCAAAGGAAAAAAATCTCGGCGGAAAAATTTCCGTCGGTCAGTTGAAATACTTAAAAAAAATCCTCGCAACGGGGAAGAAAAATTTCGAGCCGATAATCAACTTTTTCTCGACATGGAATTTGTCAGACGTCGGTGAATTGCTGGATAACTTGCCGGACTCCGAAAGCCTGTTGAATGGGCTTGATTTCCTCATGTCGGTTTCTTTTACAGGTCCCCTTCCGGATAATTTTGAGTTTATCGTGGGAGAGCAGGACGATTTGCTTGATCCAGTCGCGCTAAAAAATTGTATTCCCCGACTGATTATCGCCCCGCAAGTTGGGCACAATCCAATTCCTCTCGTCAAACTTTTCGCCCCCCGCATTGACGCCCGGATAAAACAGTTGAAGGAAGGAAGCGCCGAGGCGATCATAAATGCGCCAGGATGATCCATGGATAAAATGAATATATATGGATTGGATTTTACCAGCGCTCCGAATTCTCAAAAGCGGCTCGCCCTTGCCTGCGCAATTTTTAAGCGCAAAAATATTCTTCATGTTCATGCCCTGGAATTCTGGGAGAGCTTTGAGGAATTCGAAACTTTTTTGAAAAGCAAGGGACCCTGGTTTGCGGGAATGGATTTTCCGTTTGGTCTGCCCGCTGTCCTGTTGGAAAAATGGAAATTGCCTTTGGAATGGAAAGACTATGTCGCGGCAATAGAAAAATGGGGCAAAAACAAATTTGAAGACCGCCTTATAAAATACAAGTCCAAACAAGCAAGAGGCGCAAAGGAACCCTTGCGCTTGACCGACTCCTTGGCCAAGGCTCAAAGCCCTACCAAGTTGACCCGAGCGCCCGTCGCCAAAATGTTTTTTGAAGGCGCCGTCCGGTTGCTAAATTCCAAAGCCTCCATCCTGCCCTGCCGTCCTTTGAAATCCTCCAAAATTATCATCGAGGCCTATCCCGCCCTGATTACCCGGGCATTTGCCGGGAGCTATAAATCTGATAATAAAAAGTCCGGCGCGTCGGATGAATTTAAAAATGCCCGAAAAAGTATTTTGAGGGGGCTGGCCTCGAAAAAATTTAAAGAGACTTACGGGTTTGAAGTCGAACTGGATAAAACCGTTTCCGTCTCCGCCGTCGACGATCCTTCAGGAGACGCTCTGGACGCGATTTTGTGCGCCGTCATTTCCGCCTGGTCCTGGCGCCAGGGAAAACCGCGCTATGGAATTCCACTGGAGGGCCGCCCTCTTTTACAAACCGAGGGATGGATTCCCAGAGTCCATTTGTCTCCTGGTTCTTCCGGGGCAAAAAAAATTCCGTCCCCTTCCGTCGCGCCGAAATCAGATTCCCAGACAGACGTCCTGAAGGAACAATTGAAACGTATGACGGAGATCAGTCGGTCTCTTTCCGGGGAATTGGAAATCAATAAACTCATGGAGAAAATTGTAACCCAGGCTCGGGAATTTACGCGGGCGGACGGCGGAACGTTATACACCTTGGAAGACGGTTTGTTGAAATTTAGCGTGATGCAAAATGATTCTTTGAAAATTCACATGGGAGGGACGTCCGGCGTCTCCATTGGGTTCCCGCCTTTGAAAATGCAAAAATCCAACGTGTCCACCTACGTCGCTTTGACCGGGAAACCGGAAAACATTCCCGACGTTTATAATTATCACCCGTTTGATTTTACCGGTCCCAAAAAATTTGACCGGCAAATGAATTATAGAACCCGCTCCATGCTAGTTGTGCCTCTCAAGAATCACGAAGGCGAAGTGGTCGGCGTCATCCAATTAGTAAATGCCAAGGGGGGAAAAGGGGATACCGTCGTCCCTTTCACCAAAAACCACGAGAAGGCGATCGAGTCTTTGGCCGCCCAGGCGGCGGTGGCCCTGTCAAACGTTCTTCTGCTGGCGGACGCCCGAAAAGCCAATCTGGAAATGGTTCAAGCCCGCGATCAGGCGTTGGCCGCCAATCGGGCAAAGACCCGTTTTCTGGCCACCATGAGCCACGAATTGCGCACGCCTATGAACGCCATCATCGGGTACAGCGAATTATTGCAGGAGGAAAGCGAGGATCGTGGACTGGAAGATTTTACCGGCGATTTGAAAAAAATTTCCAGCTCGGGAAAATATTTGCTGGGTTTGATCAACGACATTTTGGATTTGTCCAAGGTGGAAGCCGGTAAAATGGAAATCTATTTGGAGGTTTTCAGCGTTGCGCGAATGATCGACGAAGTGTCCACCACCATCCATCCGCTGGTATCCAAAAACAACAATAAATTTGACGTAATTTACGACGAAAATATAGGTTCCATGACGGCTGATCCCACGCGTGTGCGGCAGATGTTGATCAACCTGTTGAGCAACTCCTGCAAATTCACAAAGGACGGTTTCATCACTCTGGCTTTGCAGAGAAAATCCATCGACGGCATGGATTGGCTGATATTTGATATCATAGACACCGGTATCGGGCTGAGCGAGGATCAAATAAAAAATTTGTTCGTCGAGTTTTCCCAAGCCGATTCTTCAACCCGGCGCAAGTATGGCGGCACCGGGTTGGGACTGGCCATAAGCCAAAGATTTTGTAGAATGATGGGAGGCGATATTCTGGTCAAAAGCCAGTTGAACCAAGGCTCCACGTTTTCCATTCGACTGCCTGCAAAAGTGGCTTCGATCGCCGCCCATCCCAGACGCCGGGATTCGGACGTCAAAAATGCATGAGTCAAGGAAGTATTAACAAGCCGGAATCCAAACATGAAAACCAAAATCCCTTCCGAGGAGCACATAGCCCGGCTCGTTGAAAGTTTTTCGAAACATATAAATACCTACGACAAGCACGCTCAATTGCAAAAGTCCATGGCCGAGCGGCTGGCGTCTCTTTTACCTGAAACGCTTCCCGATTGCGTATTGGAAATTGGTTGTGGAACGGGAATTTTTACCCGGCATTTGCTGGCATTGGGCGCGAGAAATTTAATTTTAAACGATCTGGTTCCCGGCATGATCGACCATTTCACGGCGACAACGAAAGTTTCCATCCCGATAACCGTTGTGCCGGGAAACGCCGAAAATATAAAATTCCCCAGGGTCAGACTGGCGACGGCTAACGCCGTATTTCAGTGGTTTCAAAACCCGGCTTTGGCTTTGGAAAATATAGGAGCGTCTTTGGACCCCGGAGGAGTTTTGGCCTTCAGCGTCTTCGGTCCAAAAACCCTGGGCGAATTCAGGAAAATTGGAAACCTGGAAAGTCCTAATCCACTGTACGATTTTAAGGAATGGGAGGGGTTTCTTCGCCGAGCGGGTCTTGAATTAGTGGAAAGCCAATCGGAAATCAGGAAAACGTTTTTCCCGGACGCGCTTTCCATGGTTCGCAATCTTCGCCAAATTGGCGCCGCTCCTCTGCGAATGGTCAATCCGGGAGAATTGAGAAGACTGACGCGGGATTACGACGCCGCTTTCGGTTCCAGCCAAGGCGTTTATTCAACCTGGGAATTGTATTTTTATTCGGCCAGAAAAATATAAAGTTTATTTGTTTTTCGGGTTCAATACCCTGCGGGCGGTCGTCATTGCAAGGCCATTTGGCCGAAGCAATCCAGGGCTGTAGGGAAATACTGGATTGCCGCGTCGCTAACGCTCCTCGCAATGACATGATACCCCGTTGCTTGCGGCTGGGTTCTTCATTTCTTAATCGCCTCAATCACCCAGGCCCCGTCAACGACAGGGGATTTTTGGATTTTAATAAATCCGGTTTTCTTCAATAGCTCGGAAGTTTCCCGCCAGGTGTACACCTTTCCGGTATCCGTGTAGAGGAGCATAGTGACCGCGAACATCGCCGCCGGCAACGGTTCCGTCCGCGATTCTTTCAGTAAAAAATCCACGACGATCAGGCGTCCGCCCGGAGCCAGGCTTTCGTGGATTTTTTTAAAGAGAGTCTGGTTCTGCGCGGCGTTATAAATATGCAAAATGTTTGAATACAAAACCGTCTGATAATTATTTCCGAAGGGCGTTTCAAACAGATCGCCTTCGATGAATTCAAACCGGGACCGTAATTTCATTTTACCGGTCACCTCTTTGGCTACGGCCACGGCTGAAGAACGGTCCAGCAAAACGGCGTTGGCCTTTTTATCTTTTTTCAGGATGGCGGCGCTGTAGGAACCGGGTCCGCCCCCAAGGTCCAGCAGGCGGCCCACGGGTTTTAACGCCGCCCGACGCGCAATTTTTTCGGCCAGCCCTTCGCTTCTTTCATGCATTGCATGGCTGAACAGTCGCCGCCATTCGGGATCGTCTTCCTGGGGACTGGATGGAAGGCCCCTGCCCTGTTTAACGACGTCGAGCAATCGCTCCCACTCGCCCCGGTTCCCGCCTCTGAGATGCACCATGCCTTTCTTATAATCGGGGCTGGACGCGCAAAAATGCTTGAACGTTTCCCGCGTGTTGGCGAATTTATCCTTCACCCGCCGCAAAGCGCCCAGCGCGGCCAGACCGTTCAACAACACTTCCGTCCCTTCGGGATGCGATTTGCATTTTCGCGCCAGCTCGCGAGCGTTCAGGGATTTCTTGCCAAGATGCGTGAATACTTTCAACTCGATCCCCGCAAGCAAAACGTGCGCCTCTTCCAACCGGTCGATTTTTTCTATGATTTGATCGTAAGTCAGCATTTTTTTATTCATCCAACAGGTTTTTCACCAATTCCTCCAGCCCCTGTCCGAATCCGAATATCTTGTGCCGGAGGACGCCCTGCCTATCGATGAGAATGGAGGATGGCGTTCCCTTTAACTGGTAAGCCTCAAAAGTTTGCGCGTCGAACGTTTTCTTCCGGAGATAGTCGGCCACTTGTTTTTTGACAGCCTCCTGCGTTGGCGAAGGCAACGCGGAAAAATGGGGGATGTCTCTGGAGATAATTTTCTGCATCGCCTCCTCTCCTGCTCCGGCGCTTTTTTCCAGTCTGTCCCAGGCCACCGGGAACGGAATTTCATAACGAAGGCGGTTAAAGTCCACCAGATTTTCCCGGCTCAAATGCGCCAGGGTTTCCCCCATCACTTCGCCTTTGGATAAAAGTTTTTCCAGGTTCTCAACGTTGTTTTTGTCGAAATTCTCAAACGCTGTGGCCAGCCCCCACACGGTCAAACCGCTCTCTCCATACTTGTTGAACAAGTCGATGGCCTCAGGGAGTCCGCCGATGAAGCATCCGGGGCAGTTCACCTGAAAGGTCGCAATCAGGACGACGCGGCCCTTTTCGTCCGCCAACGAGCGGGGTTCGCTCTGGAACCAACGATCGACAATTATTTCAGGCGCGGGTTGGTCAAGAACCGACATGAATGTTTCCACCCTGAATCACATAATCCAGACGCTCAATGAGCCGGCGAATGTTGTTCGGAGGGCCGTTGGCCAAAGCGCGGTCAAGGATATACAGGGCCTGGCTGTTCTCTCCCAGGTGATTGTGAACCCAGGCCAGGAGAACATGAGACATGAACCATTTGTCGCTGGAGGGAAACTGTTTAACGACGTTATTAAAATTCTTTTTCGCCTGGGAATAATCTTTCAGTCTGAAATACCCGGATCCAAGGCCAAAATAAATCTTATCCAGCAAAGAATGCGGGGGATTCAGCTTTAGAGCCTTATTGAAGCTTGTAACGCTTTTCTTATAATTGAGGTTTTTGAAAAACTGAATGGCCGCATCGTAATAATCCAACGCCGCTTCCCGGTCTTTTTCAGCTTGAGCCAGATCGTCAAACCCAGCTTTAATACTCGCGTCGATCCCATCGGCGGAACCTTTCAAATCTGTTAATCGGCCCTGGAGTTTGTTGATTTTATTTTCTTCTTTGACAACGGCGCCCTGGGATTTACTCTCAAAGGAAGAAAACTTCCCCGGCATTTTTTCAACCCGTGATTGAAACCTTCCGACATAAGGCGCTTCGCGTTCGGATTTAAGGTAAATCGTTTCAATCTCTGCGGCAATCTTGTCCAACTCCAATTGCCGCAACCGCCGCGAATCCAGTTCCTCCTGGGTGGGCGGCTCCCAGGCATGCATTTGGTCGGAGTCCGGTTCGGCGCCGACTACTATGGGGCCGTAGCCTGCGCAAGCCGGCAAAACAAAAACAAAAACGCCAAAAAGAAAATTATGGAAAATAGATTTCATCGAACTTGATATATAATTAAGTAGGAAGACATTTTATGTTAGTTTAAAAACCGAATTAAATCAATTGGTTGGACGAAATGAAAGATTATTACCAGACTCTTGGGGTTGCAAAAGACGCGAACGAGGCGGAAATAAAAAAGGCCTATCGTAAAAAGGCCATGGAGTTTCACCCGGATCGCAACAAAGATAACCCGAAGGCCGAGGAAAAATTTAAAGAACTCAGCGAAGCCTACGCTGTTCTCAGCGATCCAAAAAAGCGCGGAGAATATGGTCAGTTTGGGGACTCTGGATTCCATAAAAAATACAGCCGGGATGATATATTTAACGGGTTCGACATTAACGATATATTTCAAGGGTTCAGCGGCGGCAATCCATTTGCCGGTTTCGGGGGAAGTTTTGAGAGCGGCGGGTTTCAGGATTTTCCTGGACAGTCTGGAGCGAATTTTCCCGGCCAGGGTTTTGGAGGTCCCGGTTCCAGGCCGGATATCGACGTCGAAAATGAGATCACCATTACATTTGACGAAGCCTGTATGGGAACTGAAAAACGTATTAACATTCAATTCGGCAACAACAAGCAGGAAACAAAAATCAAAATTCCGGCGGGAATCGAAAAAGGTAAAAAATTGCGCTTGGCTGGAAAAGGTTACCGGCATCCCCACGGCGGCAGACGCGGGGATTTACTGTTGAAAGTTAAGATTCAGGATCACCCGGTATTCAAGCGAGAGGGAAATGATATTTATATGGAGAAAACAATCTCGTTGACCGACGCGCTTTTGGGAACTTACATTCCAGTCCCCACATTGTACGGTGAAAAAAGAGTCCTCGTTCCGGCCTGCACGCAAAATAATGCCCGGCTCAGGCTCCGGGGACAAGGTCTCCCGTTTGCCCATGGGAATGGGAAAGGCGACCAGTTTGTTCAGGTGAAGGTGGAACTGCCCAAAAGCCTGACGTCCGAACAAAAAGACCTGATAAAACAATTTAAGGAAGCTTCAATGGAAGGTTTAAATAAAGTATAAAATGGCGACAATAAATTTTATTCCGGACAATATTAAACACGAAGTAGAAGACGGCACACGGTTGATCGAGTTGTGCGACGAGATCGACGTCTCCCTCTCCTTTGGCTGTACCGAAGGCAGTTGCGGAGTGTGCGAGTTGACTGTGGTGAATGGGATGAAAAATCTCTCCCGTGTTACCGAAGAGGAAGAAAATTATCTTTTGGAAGAAGACCTGGAAAACGGTATGCGCCTGGGTTGCCAGTTGGTGATCCGCAAAGGCGACGTCGAAATTAAATGGAATAAGCTGAAGTCCAAATAATCCCCCACCCTTCCCTAAATTTTAATTTATTTTGAGCGTCAGTTATTAATTAACGACGCACAGGTCTTTTTGCCGCTTTTATTGTGAATCCTCCCAAGTGAACTGCTAACATAGGAACCATGTCTGCCAGGATCGCCTTAGTCAACATGCCGTTCGGGTTTCATATTTACCCTTCCATTCAGTTGGGGACGGTGTCCACCCTGCTCAAATCCCACGGTCACGAGGTCGACAGCTTTTACCTCAATCTGCAATTCGCGCATCAGATAGACCTCGGCGTTTACAAACAACTTTGCGAGGAGCGCTTCCTGATTGGCGAATGGCTGTTTTCCCACCTGCTGTTCGGCGACTCTCCGAAAAACCGGGACTACCCGGTTCATTTTGAATCCCACCTGAAAAATATCAGCCGCAACATCGACCGCCCGGAATCGTTTCTGCCCGACGTTAAATCAAAAATGGTTCCGGAGTTTCTCAACTGGGCGGTAGAGTCCGTCGATTGGAGCCGGTTCGACGCGGTGGGTTTCACGTCGACCTTCAATCAGAATATCGCCAGCGTGACTCTGGCCAAACTGATCAAGGAAAAATATCCCTCGGTGAAAATTTTGTTTGGCGGCTCAAATTTCGATTCCGAAATGGGGCTGGAATATTTCCGCGCGTTCGACTGGATCGATTACGTGGTCTCCGGCGAGGCGGAACATGTTTTGCCAGCCCTTGTGGAGTCCTTTGAAACCGGCGGGTCCGTTCCCAAGGGAGTGGTCCATCGCCTGGACGGCGAAATATGTTTTGAGGAGAACCTCGAAAACTTTGCGGATTTTAAAAAGTACGGTCCGCCGGATTACGACGATTATTTTTCGCAATTAAAAGAAATCGACGCCCATTCTCCCCTGCTGGACAACCCGATCATCCTCTACGAAACGGCCCGCGGATGTTGGTGGGGGGAGAAGCATCACTGCACATTTTGCGGCCTCAACGCCTCGACCATGGAGTTTCGGTCGCGTTCTTCGGAGCAGGCCCTTGCGGAGTTGGCCGAGCTTTCCCGGCGTTACGATACTTATCGCTTCCGCCTGGTGGACAATATTCTTGAACGGGAATATGTCGACGGCGTGTTTGGGAAATTGGCCGAAAAAAATCTGGACCTGGAGTTTTTTATCGAGGTGAAAAGCAACCTGACCAAGGATCAGATCCGCAAACTCGCGCACGGCGGGGTCAACGTCGTGCAACCGGGCATTGAAAGCTTCAGCGCCAACACGCTTAAAGAAATGGACAAGGGGGTGCGGCCCCAGCAAAACGTGTTTTTTTTGAAGTGGGCGCTGTATTACGGGATGGACGTGACCTGGAGCATTTTGAGCGGCTTTCCGCAGGAGACCGACGAAGACTACCGTCGGCAAATCGACCTGATCCAATCGATCACCCACCTCCAGCCGCCGATCTCCGTCGGCGACATCTGGCTGGAGCGATTCAGCCCCTATTACACGCGGCCGGATCAGTACGGCGTCCGCATCACCGGGCCTGGCGAGGCGTACCCTTACGTTTACGACGGAGAGCGTTTGGATTTAATGAAGGTGGCGTACGATTTTGAATTTGAAACGGAGCGGAAGATCGACCCGGCGCTGGTCGCGGAATTGCGAGAAACGGTGGCGGAATGGAAAGGGCGTCATCAGTCGGACAACCTGCCATTTTTGATTTACACGCGCTCTCTGGATTTTGTCACGGTATACGATAATCGCCGCCTGGACGGGGATCTGAAATTTCGCCTGGAGGGGGTAGCGGCGAAGGTTCTGGTTTATTGCTGTCCCGCCGCCCGGAGCCTGGAACAGATTCGCAAACATTTGGAAGGAGAAGAGGAACCTTGCGAGGAATTGGAAATTTATATTCAGGACTTGCAATCCCGAAAACTGGTTTACGAAGAGAAAGGCAAATACCTCGCGCTCGCTCTGCCCAATAATTCCCGCCTGTAAAAATCCG
>JAJDBD010000152.1 GCA_029261575.1 Nitrospinaceae bacterium
AGAGAGAATTGTCACCCTGAGCCTGTCGAAGGGCGCGGGCTTCGACAAGCTCAGCCTGACATTTGGGCGCCTGCCTCGGCCTCTCGCTTTACCTCCTCCGCGTTCCCCAAAATCGTTTTAAATTAAACCGCTTGCCTCATCCTTACCCTGTGGCGTTTGCCATATAGAGGACAGGCGTTAGCCTTCGTCCGTCCACTGCTTGCTATCCCTCCATCCCACTTGCAAGCGAAGGCAAAATAATGCCCCCGGCGGCTTCGCCGGTCTGTGTCCATCTGTGGTTCCTATTCGTCAACCCTTGACTAAATCACATCAATGAACCTATTCAACTGGCTGAAAAAAGCGAGCAAGACCGCGCGGGCTTTGGGCGTCTACATGCCGCTGAGCTTAAGCGCGGGTCTGCGCAACAATTACGAATCCTTCGCCCGCGAAGGCTACGCGCAAAACAGTGTGGTCCATGCCTGCATCCGCGAGATCGCCGAAGCCTCCGCTGGCGTGGCCTGGTCGCTTTACCGCGCGCTCCCCGGCGGCGAACGAGTCGAAGTATTAGAGCATCCCCTGCTCGACCTGCTCCGCAAACCCAACCCCCTGCAAGGCCGATTCGAGTTCATCGAATCCTTCGTCGCCTACCTCTACCTCTCCGGCAACGCCTACGTCGAATCCGTTTTTGGAAACCATTCGGCGCAACACGCCGGAGTCCCGCGCGAATTGTTTGTCCTGCGCCCCGACCGCATAACCGTTCTGCCCGACCCGATCAATCTGGTCGGCGGATACGAATACCGCGCGGGCGGTCAGTCGATCAAATTTTCCACCGACCAAATCCTGCATCAAAAACTGTTCAATCCGCTGGACGACTGGTACGGCCTGTCGCCAGTGCAAGTCGCCGCGCTTGCCGTGGACAAAATGAACACCGGCGACCAGTGGAACGCGGCTCTGTTGAAAAACGCGGCGGCGCCCTCCGGCGCCCTGGTGGCGAAACAACACCTCGGAGACGACCAGTTCAAGCGTCTGCGCGAAGAAATGCAGAACCATTATCAGGGCGCGCTCAACGCTCACAAACCGCTCCTGCTGGAAGGCGATCTGGACTGGAAGGAGATCGGCATTTCGCCGCGCGAAATGGATTGGATCGAGGGCGTCAAGCTGAGCGGCATGCAGATCGCGCAGATTTATAACGTCCCGCCGGAATTGATCGGCCTGCAGCAGGCCACGTTTCAAAATCGCAAGGAAGCCCGCAAGGCCCTGTACAGCGAGGTCGCGCTCCCGGCGTTGAAACGCCTGCGCGACGCCTTGAACAATTGGCTGACGCCGCGCTTCGGCGAGGATTTGGCTTTGGACCTCGACGTGGACGGTATCGAAGCTCTTTCCGAAGACCGCGAGTCTTTATGGAACCGCGCCAACCGCAGCGCCTTTTTAACGCTCAACGAAAAGCGGGCGCTGGTGGGTTACGGTCCGGTTCCGGAAGGCGAAACGCTTTTGATCCACAACTCTCAACGGCCCCTGGCCGCATCGAAGGAGACCGCTGACGATGACTAAAGAATTTAAATCCTTTCCCTTCAGGATTCACGAGGTGACTGCCGACGGCGAGTTTCAGGGTTACGCCTCGACGTTCGAAAACGTGGATCTGGGCAACGACGCGGTGGCTTTTGGCGCGTTTCGCAAAACCCTGCTCGAAAGCGGCGGCGGCAAGGTGCCCATTCTGGATCATCACGACCCGACGCGGCAGATCGGCTGGAACCTGGAAGCGCGCGAAGACGCGCAGGGCCTCGCCGTGCGCGGCAGGCTCGACCTCAACGTGCAGGCGGCGCGGGAGCGCCACAGCCTGATGAAGATGGCGTCCCGCGTTGGAGCGCGCACCGGATTGTCCATCGGTTTTCAAACCGTGCGGGCGGAGTCCGATCGCAAGCGCCCCAAAGTGCGCTTGCTCAAGGAGGTCAAGCTCATCGAGTACAGCGTCGTCGTGTTTCCCATGAACCCCAACGCCTCGGTGGCCCAGGTCAAAATGCACAACGAACTGATTCACGGAATGCAAACCATCATTCAATCCATCGCTCATTATTAACGCGGTCAACGCAAGTAACGAAAAAACCGGCGCGCCTTTTGCGCCCGAACATGGAGAACATTTTTATGGATATAGCGGCAGTTAAACACACCGTGGAAGACCTCGGCCAGGCGGTCGAGGAATTGAAAACCAAGAACGATCAGCGCTGGGACGCCTTGCAGAAAAAAGGGCGCTCCGATCCCCTACTGGAGGAGCAGGTCAACCGCATCGGCTCGGACGTCCAACGGCTTTGCGAAATGAAGGACCGGCTGGAACGGGTCGAAACCCGCTTGAACCGCCCGGTCTTCGCTTCCCATTCCGCTCCACTTACGGGGCGCGACCGGGAGTTGAAGGAGGCGATGGTCAAGTACCTGCGCACCGGCGATTTCAACGAGTGCAAACAGTTGTCCATCGACGGCGACCCGCAGGGCGGGTACTGGGTGGGTCCGGAGACCTCCGACCGCGTGGCCAAGAAAATGCACGAGACCTCGCCCATGCGCAATATCGCCGCGATCGAAAGCATCAGCTCCGACGCCCTGGAGATGACCGAGGACCTGGACGAGGCGGACGCGGGCTGGACCAGCGAGCGCGCGCCCCGGAGCGAGTCCGCCACGCCCAACATCGGCGTGCGGCGCATTCCGGTGCATGAGTTGTACGCCATGCCCAAGGCGACGCAGAATCTTCTGGACGACGCGCGGGTCGATCTCGAGTCGTGGCTGGTCAACAAGGTCGCGGACAAAATCTCGCGCCTGGAAAACTCTGCGTTCATCGACGGCGACGGCGTGGGCAAACCGCGCGGCATTTTGACCTACCCGGCGGGAACCGGCAATCCCGGCCAAGTGGAACAAATCAATTCCGGCGTCGACGGCGC
>JAJDBD010000153.1 GCA_029261575.1 Nitrospinaceae bacterium
TCGATTTGTTCCCGGTCGATCACCGTGATGGAGGAGGGCGAATCCTTCTTCGCCAGGGGACCGCGAGTCGCCTCAATCCGGATGGGCTTCAACTCCTCGACGACGTCGTCTTCGGCCAGAACGTTGGTACAAGGGAGAATGGAGAGGATGAAAACAAAGATGGGAATTTGAAATAGTTTTTTCATGAGCGCATTTTTCCTTTCTCGCGAAGGTGGCTGCGTCTTTCCGAACGGGTCTCCTGGCTTGGGGCCGTTACTCGCCTCGCCTTCCCATCCAACGGACAGTGGCAAATCGAGGCTTTCTTCCCCTTAACAGTTGCGGGACAGCGCCGGAATTCAACCGGACTTCCCCAACCCGGAAAGCAATGCAATGGTTTTAAATTAATAACAAAGTTTGACGATTAACTCCTTACGATCAACGGGTAAAAAAAATCCCCAACCTTTTAAAAGGAAGGGGACGATAGACGCCTTGCCCCCAACCTCTTGAATCCACGAAGGGTTGGAATATTCGTTCGGCAAGGTTTTCTGGCTCCCGGATCAACCTTACTAACCCCATCCCTTCCCATTTGCCAGGCAAACAGTGGATTTGAGGGGCTTGTCCCCGGTCACAGCGGCGGGTCCGCGACGGAATTCAACCGTCTTCCCTTGACTGAATGACTCGTATTAAACTGTAGGGCGTCTCTAAAAATGGATCATGGCCGCGAGCGGCCCTTATGCCGGGCAAGCGCCCGGTGGCAATATTGATTTGCAAACCTAACGTCGCTTTAGCGCTCACCGTATGAGCAACTCCTACTGGGTCCAGCGGCACGCTGGCTAGCGAGTTGCCGAAAGAAAAAAATATCCAATTAATAGAAATCGCCTGAAAAAATCTTAACTTAAAAAAAAATCAAGTCAATAAAAAACCGCGAATACCAACGCATTTCCAATTATTCTAAAAAAATTTAGCGCTAAGATGGCGGCATGAACCCCGAAGACCGGCAGGAATTAAAACGGAAGATCGTCGAAGAAATCGCCGCGCAGAAGAAGCTGATGCGAAGCCTCGCGGAAGGTTCGAAGCCCGTCGCGCCGGACAACGCCATCGGTCGGCTCACGCGCATGGAGGCGATTAACAGCAAGAGTATTAGCGAGGCGAACTTGAGCGTCGCAACCGCCAAGCTGGCGAGGTTGGAAACCGCGCTGAATAAAGTCGACCAGCCCGAATTTGGCATATGCATGCGGTGCGACAACCCCATCCCGCATGGCCGCATCATGCTGATCCCCGAATCCACCCTGTGCGTCCCCTGCGCCGACCGGGCCAGCGCCCGGTAGCATTAATTTCTCACCCTTGCAAAGTTGGTAATGGGATTCCGAACCACAGATGATTACTGATGGACATGGAGAGATATCGAAAGTTCTCATTTCAAACTTCCGGGTCCAGCGGCACGCTGGGCGGCGAGGAGGTGGACCTGGTAGTGGACGACGCTTCGGTCGTGCAGTTTGGCGGTCCAGGGGAGGCGTTCGATTTCTCCGATCTTGTGCAGGTCCTGGATGGCGTTGGGATGCCCGCCCCCTGCAAATAGCGACCGCAACATGGCTTCGCTCGATCCTTTGTTCGCCGACCTCTGTGAGTGCCCGCCGATCCAGGATTCCACAGGCGTGGCCGCGGCGCTCCAGTCGTAGGGCGTGGCGATCACGGTTTTTCCTCCGGGAACCAAAACCCGCGCCAGGGTTTTCAAATGGTCGTAAGGCAAGTGCAGGCAATCCAAAATGTTAAGGCTGGCGGCAAAGGAGAACCGGTCGTCGGCAAAAGGCAGGGCGGTGGCGTCGCAGATCCAAAAGTCAACCTTCTCCGATCCTGCAAACTCCAGCGGAAACTCGCGTTGATCGTAAACCATGCCCACCCGGCGCCGGGGATAGCTCGCCACGCCTTCGTTAAGAATTTTCGCGGCGACCTTGATCATGCTAAAGCTCATGTCGATCCCCAGAACCAGATCGTTGGATTTTTCCGCCAGGGCGAAGGTGGACCTGCCGACCGAGCAACCGGTATCGACTATGGGTCCGGGCGTTCGCTCTCCCGCCAGTTCCAATCCTTTATCCAGCAAATTTAAAACCGACTCTTCTTGCGCCGCCGAATCATTGTCGGCTTCCGGGTCCATATCTCCGTAATGATTTTGGGCGTAGATGCTCAGGTGTTGGCGTTGCGTGTCGAAGGCTGAGTTGGGGCCGCAACAGTCTCCCAACAGACTTTCGATATCCGCAGAGAGATCCCCGCGCTGGAGGATCGGCAAAATATGCTGGGTCACATAAGCGCGGAGATCGGCGACGATGATAGGCAGTCCGTTGATAATGGGATACTCCATGAGGCAGTCGGACTGCGGACAAAGCAGAATGCCTTCGCATATCGAATCGCTTTTTTGCCGGATTGCGGAACCGATTTCCAAAGCGATCTGCAGGTTACGGTCGCGCAGGCACCGGGGGCAAACGGGTTTTAATTTTTCAAAATGGTTCAGTTTCAATGTGAGTCGCCAGCTTTTAGTTTTTCAAAATGGTTCAGTTTCAAGGCGACGTCAGCCAACCATGACGGTCGGGCAACCGGGAGGAAGGATCTTGCCCACGGGACCGGGGATGGGGGCCACGCAGGAGGCATGAGCAGTCATATCGTCTACCCTTGCGAGCGGCATGCTTCCCGCCAAAACGGTGGGCGCGCCCAGGGAAATTATTCCCGGTCCCCCTGGAACACAAGCAGGAAGCGAGCAAGGAGCCGTTTGGTCGCTAATTCTTGCCGCCGGCATACTCCCGATCAAAACAGTGGGACAGCCCGGTGGAATAATGGCCAGCGGCAACGCCGGATGCGCCGAAGGAGCGGGCGTGGGCGCTGGGGGATGAATCGTCGCGTGGCAATGCGGCGAATCCTGCTTGGCCATGTCGCCTACGCGCGCCGGGTTTGCCATCGGTTTCTCCTGGAAATTAGCGGGTTATCCCATCTCCGCGCTTTCGGTTATGCTCTCGCGGATGTGGGCCTGCTGGTTTTCATCCAATGCGGCTCCAAATTGTTCCAGGTAGTTTTCTTCCCGGAGCCGGGTGAATTCATCATAGTACCAGAGGATATCGTCCTGCGAAAGGTCGGGAAGGTTTAAAATGGAGCGCTTGTGGACGGCGGGCAAGTCCAGGTAGTTTTCCGGAAGGTAGCCTTTTTCGCGGCACACTTGGAAAAGATGGGTTCCCGGATAGGGATAGAAAACGAAACACCCGAAATCATGCGGACGTAATTTTTGATGGAGACTCAGCGTCTGGTCGATATCCTCGCGGGTTTCGCCGGGCAGGCCCAGCATGTAATTGGCGGTGACGATGATTCCCAGATCGCGGGTTTGTTCAAAAACCTCGATTAGAGTTTCGTCCGTGATGGGCCGTTTCATGATATCCCGACGCACGCGAAAACTTCCGCTCTCCACGCCGTAGACGATGTGCTTGCATCCGGCGTCCGCCAAGGCTTCCAGCATTTCCTCGTCTACGGTATCGGCGCGGGCGTGAATTGAAAAGCCGATTCCCAGTTCCCGTTCGTAGCGGCGGCAAAACTCCATCACCCATTTAGGGGAAAGGGTGAAAGTGTCGTCGAGAAAAATAACGTAATTCAATTCAGATTCCGCGCGGATTTGATGCAACTCGTCGAGAACGTTTTCGTGGGAGCGGCGCTTCCCGTAATCGGCTCCCTTGTACAAATCAAAAAGGTTTCTCGCCGCGCAGTAGGTACAAGGCAAGGGGCATCCTCTTTGCGTGACGATGTGGACCACGCCATGTTGCTCGTCGAGCATGTCCCGCGCCATGAAGGGCATGGCGTCCAGAGATTCCACAGGCGGGCGCAACGGAGGCCTTTGGCCGCCCCGGCGCCAGATGTTTGGAATGATTTGATCGGCGGAGGGACCGCCTGCTTCCAACGCTTCGATCAGGTCCAGCATGGCCGTCTCGCCTTCCCCCAGGCAAACAAAATCGAACCCCGCTTCCAAAACCGCCTCCGGACAGAAAGTGGGATGCAGTCCGCCCGCGATCACGGGAAGGTCGAGTTTTTTCCGCAGGGCGCAAACGACTTCCCGGCTTCGAATCCATTGCCGGCTGGTGATGGACAAGGCCAATAGATCGGGTTGAATATTTTTTACGGCCTCAACGATTGAGCGCGAGGACTGATCGGGCGAAATGCGCAACAGTTCGGCTTCATGGCCAGACTGGCGAAGGTACGCGGCTATCAACGAGGGTCCGATGGAGGTAACGGCCCATTGCCGCTCAGTGTCGATTTCCAGAAATAAAATTTTCAAGGCGTCCTCGGAAGTTTTTCTGAAACGGATTTTATCGATCAAATAATGCATCCTCAGCGGTTTTGATGGATAGTATTCCTTCCACCTTTCCCTGTTGAGTGACCGCAATACGTTTGATTTTATGCTCGACCATTTTCCCCAGCGCCTCTTCCACCGAAAGCATGAAATCGATGGTGAAAATCGGTTTTGAGCAGATATCCCCCGCCTTGACGACGCGGGGATCCATGTCCTTCGCCACCACCCGGTCGACAATATCGGTGCGGGTGACAATGCCGACATAATCGTCGCCCTCCTTTACTAAAAGGGAACTGATTTTATTCTCGGCCATCAAATGGGAGACTTCTCTTAAACTTGTATCCGAAGAAACGCTTTTTACCGGAGTGGTCATGTAGTCGCGGATTATTTTCATGAGGAGCCTTTGCGATAAATGTTGCAAAAATTTCTAAAAGATTACCACTCTGTCCGACGATCGGGAAACTTTTTTCAATCGTTCCCCAGGCGCTCTTTGGCGACGCGTTCGATAATCTCCCGAAGGTCCTGATGCGAATCGAGTAGCGGTTTAAAATCCCTGGCGTAAAGGATTAAAAGGTCGCAAAGCCCCTTGGCCGTGACGTCCGCAGTCCGGGGCAAATCCTTCAACAGGGCGATCTCGCCGAAGAAATCGCCGCTGCCCAAATGCGCGGGTTCCGGCTTCAAGCCGACTTCGACGCAACCGCTGGAGATGAAGTACATGGCGTCCCCGCGATCTCCCTTTGAAATTATTTTTTCGCCGGGGAATACCAGTCTTGTTTTTAGCAGGCCGACGATTCCTTGAATTCGGTCGATGGACAAGTCGGAAAAAAACGGAACGCGGGCCACCAGCTTTTCGGGAATCAGTCCCAGATCGAGCCGGGGTCTTTTTTCAATTTGCCTGGCCTTCTCCTCCAATTCGTTTTCCAGGTCTTGAAAAACATTTTTGCTGATCAGGGAGTTTTCCAAAAGATTATTGAACTCGGCGCTTTCAAGTCTCAGGGCAATGCGCGAAAGGTATCTTTTTTCCAACAGCGCGGCGTATTCAGGATACTGAAGCCGGAGGAGGATCAAGGCCTCGCTGATTGCCGCCAGTCGGGTTTGCAACAATTGATTCAGCAAATCCACCATTTCCTTCCCCAAAAACACGCCGACTTCCGGGAGGCTCCTGAGAATGATGTCGCTGACAATCCGTCGCTGGGAGATCAGCGCTTCGAAGCGATCCGCCAGGCGCTGGGACAGGAGATTTGAGTAGCCGAACCATCGATGCAATTTGGCGGCGAAATGATCGTAGCGATTGAACGCGAGGCCCTTTCGCCAGGCGGTTTCATAACCTTTGGTATTGCCGGTCCGGACCCCGTCGAATAAATCGTCCACGCGCTTCTGCAGGATTCCGGCAATACTTGAATCGACAAATCCCTCCTCGTAATATTTAAGGATGGTTTCGCGTTCCTGATGAACCAAATCCGTCAGACCTACGACGGTGTTGTCATCGTCGGAGAATCCCCTGCTTTGTTTTCTGACCCGCTCCAATTCCGCCGCGGATTCGCGGTATTTCAACACGACTTCGTTGGCCATGTCCGGTTTGAACAGAAGCTCCTTGGCGGCGCTCTCGATACAATTTGAGATATCATAATGCGACACTTCCATGGCGCGGTTGCGAATGGCGCGGTTGGCCGGGGACAACCTGTGCAGGCCGAAAAAACGGATCAACGGGCCGATGGTGGTGGCGTTCACAAATAACGTGAACAACACAAACCCGGCGACCAGGCTTCCAATAAAAAATCGAATTTCCGGATCGAACCTTGGATTTTCCATGACCGCCAGAGCCAGAGCCAGAGAAACGGCGCCGCGAAGGCCGCCCCAGAACATCACCGTTTTAAAGGCTGTGCTGACAGGGACCGCCCAATTGCGAAAGGAGATCAGGGGCAGAACTCCGTATATGATCGCCGCCCTGACCGCGACGGCGCATAAAATAAGTACCGCCAGAACTCCCAGAAGATGCAGGTCGGTTTGGGAAATGATTTCCGGAACCGTTATGCCCACCAGAATAAAAATGATGGAATTGGCCCAAAACCCAACGTGCTCCCAGGTTTCGACGAGCATGACCCAGGTGGTGGGCGGCATGCTGGACTGTCCCAGGGAACTTAAAACCAGGCCCGCGGTCACCGTGGCCATGACGCCGGAAACATGAAGATAATGTTCCGCTAAAATGAAAGATAAATAGGCGAGGCTGAAGGTCAGGGTGGTTTTTACCAGCGGCAATTTCTTGAGCCATTTGAGAACGTAGACGGTTCCAATGCCGCACAGGTACCCGACGGCCATCCCTCCAAAAAACACTTTGACGAAGGCCAGGGTTCCGGATAAAAAGCCGACTTTTTGCTCCTGGAAAATCATGGCCGACAGCAGGGTAAACATGACGATGGCGGTGGCGTCGTTGAACAGGCTTTCCCCTTCCACCAGGATGACCAGGCGCTTGGGAGCCTGGAGTTCCTTGAAGATGGCCACCACCGCCACGGGATCGGTGGCGGAGATGATCGCGCCCAACAACATGCAGACCAACAAAGTCTGCTGAGAAACTCCCCACAGGGAAATTCCCACCACAAACGTGGAAATCAACAGGCCGATGATCGCCAGGAATAATATAGGGGCCAGGTCGTCGATCAGGCGGTGCACGTCTATGGTCAGAGCGGACTCAAAAACCAGCGCCGGTAAAAAGACGAATAACACCATGTCCGAGGTGACGCCCAATTCCTTCAGCGATCCCAGGAAATCGCCGAACATTCCCACGGGCTGGTGGGAAAGGACCAAATCAATTCCGCCCAGAGCGAAGCCCACAATCACCAGCAAAACGGTATAGGGGATTTTCAGCCGCCTGGCCGCCGGCAACATGAGCGCCGCCAACGCAAGGAGTCCAAACAAGCCGAACATGGTGACGGGTAAATCTTTCAAGTTACCTCTTTGGGCAGAAATGTTACACTGGCGGCAGAGTTGAACGCGAGTGTTCTTAAGCAACCCTCGGCGAACATTTTCATTCACCGGGACGCTCTCGCAGATTATAGCGCTAATTCATCGGACTTGATTCGTATGCAACGGGAAATTCGGTTTGGAAATTTTGTTCGCGAAATCCGAATCAATCAGTATTCCATCAGCTATAACGACCTCACTCCAAAACCTCAACTGGGTCCCGACGGGCAGGAAATCCCTTTCCAGCCTGGGAAGTTGCAGCTTCGCGGAGAGGACGTCTATCGGCTGTTGACGCCCTACGTTGGAGCTCGGTTGACAAATCAAATCAAGGCGGTCGTGCCGCTTGCGCTTTACCTGGCGCTGTTTCAGATACTGATACTCCGGCAAACGGTTTGGGATCATTGGATCATCCTGGGCGGACTCGTCGCCGTGATCGTCGGTTTGATGATTTTTTTGGAGGGATTGAAACTCGGCCTGATGCCCTTTGGAGAATTGATCGGACACAGCCTTCCGAAAAAATCCAAACTCCCCGTGGTGCTTTTGATCGGGTTTTTGCTCGGCATAGGAGTCACCTTTGCCGAACCCGCAATCGGCGCATTGCAGGCCGTGGGTTCCATTGTCGACGTCGACAAAGCGCCTTACCTTTATGTAATTTTAAATCAGTGGTCGGGAACTCTTGTTTTGATGGTGGGGATCGGGGTGGGCCTGGCGGCGGTTTTGGGCACTCTGCGATTTCTTTACGGCTGGAGTCTCAAGCCGCTGATCTACCTCACTCTCGCGCCGACCTTTGCGCTGACGTTTTTTTGCATGCTCGATCCGGAATTGAGCAAGATTCTGGGGCTGGCCTGGGATTGCGGAGCGGTCACCACCGGACCGGTCACCGTTCCTCTCGTGCTTTCGCTGGGAATCGGAATCGCATCGGCGGCGGGAAAAGGCAACTCGTCGCTTTCGGGATTTGGAATCGTCACCCTGGCGTCCCTGTTTCCCATTGTGGCCGTCCTGATTCTGGCGATCTACGTCTCTATGGTAATCAGCCCGGCGGAGATCATCGCGTCCGCTCAAACCCTGGCGGCGGCGGGCACCCTGCCCTGGCACGCGCAAACCCCCTGGGTGGAAATCATCGGAGGCGTCCGCGCGATCGTTCCTTTGGTCGCATTTTTGCTTATGGTTTTAGTTTTCATCCTGAAGGAAAAAATGCCCGAAGCCCACATCGTCGCTTACGGACTTGTGCTCTCGGTTGTAGGAATGATCGTTTTCAATCTGGGACTCAGCTACGGATTGGCCAAGCTCGGGAGCCAGTCCGGAAGCATGGTTCCGGCGGCGTTCACCCAACTGGACCATATTCGAAACTCGCCCTTGTTCATTTATACCGTGGGAATCCTTATCGCGCTTTTGTTTGCCTGGTTTCTGGGATTTGGCGCCACTCTCGCGGAACCCGCCCTGAACGCCCTCGGCCTGGTGGTGGAGAATCTGACTAACGGAGCTTTTAAAAAATCCCTGCTCATGTACTCGGTTTCCATCGGCGTGGGGTTTGGAATCATGATCGGGGTGATAAAAATAATCTACAACATTCCCATGGGCTATCTGTTGATTCCCGGTTACGGACTGGGAATTCTTCTCACCTATTTTTCCTCGGAAGAATTTGTCAACGTCGCCTGGGACAGCGCCGGCGTGACTACCGGACCGGTGACCGTGCCGCTGGTGCTGGCCATGGGCCTGGGATTTGGCAATGCCGTGAGCGCCGTTGAAGGTTTTGGGATTTTATCCATGGCCTCCATTTGCCCCATCATTGCCGTTTTAACCACGGGACTTTGGATCCGGTTTCGCCTGAAGCAACAAGAAAAAGCCGATACAAAGCAATTTCAACCGCTGGGAGTCGAAGTTCAATGAGAGAAATCACCGTTTTAACAGACGTCGCTTTGATCACCTGTATTATTCAGCGCGGAAACGCGGAGGAAATTATCGAGGCCGCGCGCGCCGCGGGAGCGCAGGGAGCGACCGTAAACTTTGCGCGCGGCATGGGCGTTCGGGAAAAGCTGGGAATCCTCGGCGTCGCGGTGGACGTGGAAAAAGAAGTCGTCAACATCGTGGTTTCCAGCGAGCAGGTGGACAGAATATTTGAAAGAATGTATCTGGCGGGAAACCTGGACGTCCCAGGGATGGGCATCATGTACATCACGCCGCTGGATAAAGCGGCGACCTATGTTCCGGAAAATATTCTTCAAAAATTGAAAAAAGAGCAAGACGGATGAACGGCGCAATAAATTCGCCGGAGGAATTGTGAAAACCAAGCAGAATTTAAAACGGATCGTGTGCGTACTGCCTCAGGGAAAAGCCTTGAAGCTGGTCCATCTCCTTCACGAGCAAAAAAGAATCGACAGCGTTAATATTCACCGGGGACGCGGGCGCAGCACGACGGTGGCGCAAACCGCAAGCTTTGGTCAATACGCCGAAGTGGAGGTGGTCACGCTTCTTGTGGAGGAGGAAAAAGCGGATGAAATTTTTCAATTCATTTTCTTTGAGATGGAAATCAACCGACCGCACGGCGGGTTTCTTTACCAGGCGCCCCTGGCCCAGTCCACGGAATTCAAACTCCCCGATTCCATAAAAGAAGAGGACGGCTGACCCGCCCTCTACGCTTCGTTCACGGATCGACGCATTTTTCGATCTCCCGCGCCAGAGCGTCCCAGGAATATTTGGCCTTCAGCGTTTTGATGTGGCTTGCAAAATCGACGGCGTCCTGGTCCCGGAAAAATTCCAGGATCGCTTCGGCCAGTTTTTCCGGGTCGTTGGGAGGAACCAGATAACCGGTCTTTCCCTGCGCGACCACGTCCTTCAGTCCCCCGACGTCGGTGGTGATGGCGGGTACGTTGAAGTGATACGCCAGGGCAATCACCCCGCTTTGGGACGCCGTGACATAAGGTAGCACGACCGCGTCCGCCGCGCTGAAATACAACTCCACTTTTTCGTTTCCGATATAGGCGTCGTCGATTCGCACCCGGTCCTCCATCCCGTGCCGCGCAATGATTTGATCGAACGGCTCGCGCGGTTCGTAAAATTCTCCCGCCACCACAAGAGTGCACTCCATTTTTTTCAAGACCAGGGGCATGGCGTTCAGCAGGCCGTCCAATCCTTTATATTTTCGAATATGGCCAAAGAACAGGAGGACGCGCCGGGATTTGAGGCCGAGTTTCTCGCGGGCGTCAGCGCGGCTCACTCCGGTCTTCGGAAAGTTGTCGTACATGGGGTGGAACGCCTTAATGCACTTTTTGTGCGGGAAGGTCGCCTTCACTTGTTCGGCGTCTCTGGCGGATTGAACCATGACGACCTCCGGCGAATTCAGAGCGACGCGAGCCAATAGGCGCGCCAGCAGGCTTTCCTCGTGCGGGAACACATTGTGACAATAAAACGCTGTTTTTCCGCCGGTTAAAATCCGCGTCGCATGGGCCAGGAAAAAATAGCAAAAGGCCATGATCGGGTTCCACCACATGAACAGAACAAGGTCCGGTTTTTGTCTTTTAATGGCGGGAAGAATTTTGAGCCAGGTGAAGGGGTTCATGGAGCTGATCTCCGCCAGCGTCGGGGCCTTGAAGGCGCCTTCGCCAACGTCCAACTGGTTTTTTCCCGGAAATAAAAAATCAGGATAGAGTTTGTAAAAGGAAATTAATTGAACGTCGTGGCTCTTGCTCAGGGCGTCGTACAAGGCGGTGGTGAAATGGGAGATGCCCCCGCGAAACGGGTAAGTGAGGCCAAAAACAACTATTTTCATGAAAAAAATTCTTCGTCGTGTTTGTTCGAGTGAGTCAGAATTTTTTTGACGAGCATTTCGCCGACCAGGCCGATGGAAAGCGATTGGAACCCCAGGACCATGGAGAGTACCCCGAGGAGGAGGAGCGGCATTCTCTCGCCGATGAAACCGAAGCCGAGAAAATAGCGCAGGGTGAGAAACGCCGCGATGGCAAACCCGAATGAAAATACAATGAATCCCGCCATGCCAAAAAAATGCAGGGGCCGGTTACCAAAGCGGCTCAGGAACAAAACGGAGAACAGGTCGAAGATACCGTGAAAGCCCCGTAGAAAGCCGCCGAACTTGGTGACCCCGTATTTTCTGGGCCAGTGTTCCACTTGAACTTCCCCCACCCGGAACCCGCTGGCGGAGGCGAGGGTTGGGATGACGCGGTGCAACTCGCCGTACAAATTGAGATTTTTGACCACTGCTTTTTTGTAAAGTTTAAAGCCGCAATTGATGTCGTGCAAATTGTCGTCGGTGATCAGGCGAACGAATCGATTGAATATCCTGGAAACCAGATTCTTTGTCGCTGAATCCTGCCGGTTGTATCTCCAGGCCGACACAAGGTCGTACCCTTTTTCCATCTCCTTGATCATTTTGCCGATCTCTTGCGGGGACTCCTGCAAATCGGCGTCGATGGTGACGATCATCTCTCCCCGGGCGGCCCGGAAACCCGCTGATAACGCGGCGGTTTTCCCTTTGTTGGAGCGAAAGCGAACGATTTTAACCGTCGGAAATTGTTCCTTCAGTTTCATCATCTCTTTAAATGAATTGTCCGCGCTCCCATCGTCCACGAAAATAATTTCGTGGGAAAGTCCTTCTTTCTCGATGGCGGAGGTCAATTCTTTAAATACAAGAGGGATATTTTCCTCTTCGTTCATCACCGGGACGACCGCGCTCAATACGGGTTCTGCAAGCTTTTGCGACTTTTTCATGTTTTCAATGGCGTCGTTCATTTAAAGCTGTTTATAATATTTAATTAGAAATGATCAACCAGGACGGACCTGATGGACTTTAATAAAGGTAGAAGCATTATAACAAAGATTCTTAATTATCGTTTGACAAGACTGGGCATGACCCAACCGGCGACGCCTTTGAACTTCACGCTCTCGGTGACTAATAGATGCCAATCCCGCTGTCTCTCCTGCAATATTTGGGACATTTACAGAAAAGAACCGGACAAGCTGAAAGAGGAATTGACGCTCGATGAAATTGAAAAACTGTTCAAGTCCATGGGGAAAATTTTCTTCTTCAACATTTCCGGAGGTTGTCCTTTCCTGAGAAAAGACCTCCCTGAAATCATCGAGTTGGCCTGCATTTATCTTAAGCCCAGCGTGATTCATATTCCCACCAATGCCCTGGCCGTTGAACGGGCCTTGCAGGACACCGATAGAATCCTCAATATTATGTGGTCCTACGATCAAAAAATGGTCCTGCAAGTCAAACCTTCGTTCGACGGCGTGGGAAAAGTCCACGACGAAGTGCGCGGCGTCGACGGAAATTTTGAAAAAGTCCTGCGCCTGGTGGCGGGCCTGAAAGCTTTGAAAAGCCGCCATTCCAACCTCAAGGTCGGCCTGGGCACCGTGGTCTCCCAGTTCAACGTGGATACCTTGCCCGAGATCATCGCTTACGCCGGCAAACTGGAAGTCGACTCCTACATTTCGGAAATCGCCGAGAACCGCGATGAAATGCACAACGTAACCGACGAGATCGGTCCCACGAACACGGATTTCAAGGCGGCGATGGAGTTGTTCAAAAAAGCCGTGTGGGACAAGCTATCCCAGAAAAAAGGTCTGGCCCGCATCACCGACGCCTTTCGCCTGGTTTACTACGACCTGTCGGTGAATATCGTTAAAAAGAAAACCCAGGTCATTCCCTGCTATGCGGGCGTCTCCAACGTTCATGTCGATCCTTACGGCAACGTGTGGCCCTGTTGTATTTTGGGCAACACCCAGTCCATGGGCAATATCAAGAACTTCGATTACAACTTTAATACCATCTGGCATTCGGAACGCGCGAAGGAAGTCCGCACCTTCATCCGTCAGAAAAAATGCCATTGCCCGCTGGCTAATCAATCCTACGCCAACATCCTTTGCAATGTCGGCAAAATGAAGGACGTGTTTCGATACCTTCTGCCGGCTAGATTAGGCGGCGCGACGAGTACCAATTGACCGTTTTTTCCAGCCCTTCCCGGAAACCCGTTTCCGGGTTGAAGCCGAAAGCCTCCCTGGCGCGATCGATGTTGTATGTGTAGCTTTGGGTCGTAAGCGAAATCCGCGAATGGGTCAGGATGGGATTGAAACCGAAAATTTTTCCCGCGCCTTCGAACACCGTCGCGGCCCCCTTGGCGACGGATAAAGGGATATGGATCGCGGGCAGTTTTTTACCGATAAGCCCCGCAAGCGTTGCGGTAAACTCTTTCCAACTCACCGCCTCTCCCCCACACATATTAAACACCGCCGCCCCTTCCGGCCTGCGTTTGATCAGCTTCACAAAACCATCGGTCAGGTCGTCAATATAAATTGGTTGCAGAAGAGCGTCCCCCTTCCCTATCAGAAAAAATTTTCCGCCATTGATCGCGCGAAACAGGGAGAGCTTGTGCAGGTCTCCCGGACCGTAGGTGAACCCCACACGGACGACGCCGACGCGGCACGCCTCCGGGCGATGCAGATCCAATACGGCCTTTTCTCCGTCGCGTTTGGAAATTTCGTAATCGTTGGACGGGTTGCAGGGGAAATCCTCGTCGCGGAATTTTTCGTCGCTGGGTCCGGCCACGCCCACGGTGCTGAGGTGAATAAAATGTTTTACCCCGCGCTCCAGGCAAAACCGATACAGGGTCTGCGGTCCGTCCACATTCACCGCCCGCAACTGGTCGCGGGTCACGCCAAACTTGCCCATCAGGCCTGCGGCGTTGACGCAGGCGTCCCATTCGCCTTCGAGCTTGTATAAGGAGGCCGGATCGCAAACGTCGCCGGTTTCGATTTTAAAATTCGGGTTTTTTATTTCGCCGAGCGAATCGGGATTCCGCGCCAGGGCGTCCACCTGAAATCCGTTTTTCAACAGGCGTTCGACCAGAGATTTGCCGATAAAACCCGAGCTTCCTGCTATCAGAATTTTCAAATTATTTTCCTGCGGGAATGGATTTAAGTTTATTTTTTTTATCCTGGGGGGACGATGCGGATTCTTCTTGTTTGGGCGGGTTTTTCAATAGCATGATGACAATTGCCGCTAAACGGATTAAAGATTCCAATATTATGTTTCCGCGTTTTCGGCCCGAGAGAATCGTTTAACGATAAAATTTCCAATCTCTCGCATTGAGTAAAAAAGTAATCCAATGAAGTAACAAATGCTGGCTCCGAATTCGAGGCTTTCTTCAAACGGCAAACGGACAAAGTCCAAAACAGAGGCGCCAATATTAAGCGCTATTCCCAAACCAAAAAAGTATAAGCCCGGTTTCAGCGCCAGCAAATGATTTTTGTAGAAGGTCAAAAACCCCAAAGCGGCCAGCCCGTAAATACCGACAACCAGCGACTCCGCTTCCCGGTAGTAAAAACTGTCCGGGGGCAAAAAAAAGTAGGAAAAATTATATCCAAGGAGTTCGTGAAGGCCGAGCAGTTCGTCCGTCCCTCCATAAAAAAGACCGAGGCCTAAATACAGGAAAAAGTTTTTATAGGAGGCGTCGGTTCCCAAACACTCTTCCAGTTTCAATATAAAAAAGGTTAGAAGGGTGATCGCGCTTCCTGAGAAAAGAAAAAACGCCGTGATGAAATCCTTGAACAACATGGGTTCCACAGGTTGCACAAAGGTTACGCCAAACAGGGAAACCATTTTGGACTCCACCCAAAAACTTTCTCCCGCATCGACAATCCAGCTCGTATAAGTCCAGTTCAACCAGAAAATCACGCAGAGTCCCAGGATCAGGCCTGCGAAACATCGGAACAGGAAACTGAAATAACGTTTTAGCGATGGATTGCCGGTTTTGGTAAACAAAAATTCCATGATCGCTTTCCCAGGCGGATGGATCTTTTTAATTCGAAATCAGGCGGACTTTTTCAAATACATCTTATGGATCGTCAGGGCGAATATACCGACCCCGGCTATAAAAAAGGACCCGCCTGAAAATTGGGCGATCAAGGCAATCGATTCTTTTGCGGCCCCCGTGGAACCCATTCCTGGGGCCAGCGCCGCCGCAACGAACCAAAAGATCCCATAACCCAAACTCCCTAACCCGCTTAAAATTGAAATTCCCAATTGAAACTTTGGACTGAATTGAAGCCATGCGACGATGAGAGAAAAAACGATGCTGATAACGCCCATTGTCTGGGAATGAAAATGCGCTCTTTTGAGGTATATCCAGGATTTTTTGACCACTTTATCCACTGCGGCGGAGTCGCCTTTATATTTGTCCGCAATCGCCGCCTGGGCGCTTGAATTTAAGCTTCTTTTAATATCCTCTTCGCAACAACCGAACGACAATCCAAGGGAACCGCCGAACAAAATAGCGATCAAAGCCAAAGTAATTCCATATTTAACGTAGGTAAAATTGATCATCTAAATCTCCATAGTTAATTACCAATCTGATTCAAAATATTTGTTTGACCGTCCATGAATGCAATGAATCCCTTTACAGGATAGATTGTAGGAATGCCCGGAAATCACTCCCTTTAGATTTAGTTTTTTTAAAAAAACATCTAATTATAATATGGCGCCGATGTTATACTGTGTAAAGCTATTTTTCGCCCCACAACACCTCTAATTCATTTAAATACAATAATTTATAACAACAGATTGATATAACCATGCAAAAATCAGGACTTTTCGAGGAAATAAAAAGCCTGCAAAAAATTTGTTGGAACGTCGACGAAAAGCATCCGGAGTTTGTCAACGATCCTACGAATTGGGAGCAGATATATATTACGAGAAAAATCTCAATTTGGATCACTTATTTTGTGAACGGTTTTTCGAAGAAACGTTGGATCACGGAAAGGACTTAACAGTCGAAGGCGAGTTTTATTAAGTACGGCGCTACTTTGTCAAAAATTATCGAGCAATAAAAAATGCACCCGAAATTCAAAAAATGTCATTAAAAAATACCCTTGAAGGCCAATATCAACCGGGGCTGATTGAAAGCAAGGATTGCTGCGCTTTGGTCATAGGGGGATCCATAGCCGGGTATTCCACAATTTCGGAATTGAGTAATAATGGGATAAAAAATATTGTTTTGTTTGCGACCAGTACCTTGCGGGATTACGCCTGCCACAGCAACAAAATAGTTTCATCTAAAATAATTGATCGCTCTGCGGAAAGTTTAAAAAATGCGCTGTCCGACCTGCGGTCCCAGTACAAAACAATCATTATTTACCCGACCGTGGATTACCATTTAGAAAACCTCTACGCAATTTATGATTCCATTCAGGAGTATTGCCGGGTTCCTTTCAACCCCAAAAATATCATGGATTGCCTGAGCAAAGCCTATCAATATAAATGTTGCGAGGACCTGGGGATCCCGATCCCAAAATCTATATCATTGGATCAACCTGCCGACCTCAAAAAATTATCCGAACTTAAATTCCCCGTAATAATTAAACCCCAGACCAGAGAAAACGTTTCCTCCAATGAATTTAGAAATGCCGTGATTGAAAACCGCGATGAATTAAATAAATTTAACGCCTTATTGGAAAAAAAAATAAAGGAGGGGAGGAAATTATTGGCCTCCGAAGTCGTCACGGGCGGCGCCGGCAACATATTTTCTTACGTTGGATATCGTAACAAAAAAGGCGAGATATTGAATGAATGGGTAGGCAAAAAGCTTTCACAATGGCCGGATGATTTTGGCAGCTTTGCCACCGCCGCCAATGAATTCGACCCCACAGTCCTCAAGCAAGGGAGAGCATTGATTAATGGGTTGGACGTCATGGGCGTTGGAGAATCTGAATTTAAATACGATTCGAGGGACAATCAATTTAAATTCATAGAAGTCAATTTTCGTTCAATGCATTGGGGTCGGCTTGGACATTTGTCCGGAGTGAACATTATGCTCACGCAGTACATGGACAGCCTTGGAGCAACCGTAGCCAGGGAGCGTCAAATAACCTCTAAAAAAATACACCTGGTGAGTCTCGAAAACGAACTCGCCAATCTAAAAAACAGAAAAGGTTATTGGAAAATTTTTAAGTTCAATCTATTTGGCGGCGATAAAAACGTATGGTTGCCATTGGACAGACAAGATTTAAAACCCTTCTGGTTTTGGTTTTTAGATAACTTAAAGTGCTTGATGGCCTTGTGGTATAAAAAATATTTCTCCAGCCGGGGCAAGTGACTAAAAGCGTTTACAAATTCTGAACCTTTAAAGCGGATCGTATAAAGGATGCAAAAACCAGGACTTTTCGAGGAAATAAAAAAACTGCAAAAAATCTGTTGGAACGTCGACGAAAAGCCTCCAGAATTTGTCAACGATCCTACGAATTGGGAGCAGATATATATTACGAGAAAAATCTCAATCTGGATCACTTATATTATCAAGGACCTGCCAATCACACCGGACCAGGTGATGGTGACCTGGATTGCCATGGGAGTCTTCGGCGGATTCCTGCTTTCGTTCGGGTATTATCCTTTATCATTATTCGCGGCATTCCTGATTTATCTTTCCTGGATTCTGGACAATGTAGACGGCGAACTGGCGCGCTATAAAAAAATGTTTTCCGACATTGCGGAACTTCTGGACAAGTTGGGGCATGAGTTGGTTTTCCCTCTGGTGATCGCGGGGATGACCGTGTCCGCCTACGTTCACGACAAGAGTCCGGTGATTGTGATTTGCGGCCTCGTAGCCGCCTCCATGGTTTCCGCCATCACCATGATGCAAAACAAGGTCAAAATGATGCTGGCGTTCAGGGTCGTCGAGGAAGGCCGCTTCGAGGGCCTGTCCAAGGAGGGGGATAGCGGAACCCCAAAATCGTCCGATGGTCCCGCAAGTTTCAATTTTAAAAACGCCGCGAGTAAAATTTTTACGGACGAGGCGGTCCTGTACCTTGGTTTGGCGTCGATTGTGGCCGACAAGACCGACTGGTTTCTGATGTTTTATGGATTCGGAATTCCACTCATGTACGTTCCAAAATATCTTTCCCGGCAAAGATATTTCAGGCGTTGCTTGCAGGACCCGGAACTTCTTAGAAAAACTCTCGATTGACCGGCGAAAAACTCCCCCGAATGCATTCCAGAAAATCCATATTTCACGCTCTTCTGTGGGGCCAGTTCGGCGTCACCTTCCGGGGAGCGGTGTGTTTTCTTTTGGGAATTTTGATTGCTCGCTGGCTGGCCGCCCAGCAATACGGACTGTACGCTTCTTTCCTCGCCTGCCTTGATCTTTTGATCACGCTGACCGCTTTTGGAATCTCTCCCATATTTAACAACTTTATTCCAAAGTATCAGGAATCGAACTCGCCTGGGGAATGCAGTTATATGGTTCGCTGGCTCCTGCTCTTCAAATTCGCCGTTCACGCAGTGTGCGCATTGATCGTGTTGCTTTTGGGAGAACGCCTCACCCAATCCTTCAATCTACGCGGATTGGACAATTTCTCCCTGCTTCTCGCGATCGCCCTCATGGTGCGGGGATCGATGAACGGTTTTAATTTCGCCGTCGTCGGTCAGATGCAAATGAAATATTATTCCCTGGTGGAGGTGGTCGCCACCGCGTATCAGTTCGCCGGAGTCATGTGGTTGAAGTGGGTGGGCTTTGGAGCTCCGGATATTATCGTTTTAATAATTACGGTCAATGCCCTTCAGCTTTTCGGGTTCGCCTTTTGCTCGCGGAACCTGATTCGTCCGAAGCCCAAGCCAATCGACACAATGCCCGTTCTACGGTTCGGAGCGACAACCTGGCTGACCGCGCTTTGTCAACAATTGATAGGAAAGTCTGCGTATTCCCTGTTGATCCTTTATTTTCTGAAAAACCAGGAAGCGGTCGCCTATTTCGACGTCGCCCATATCATCAGTTTCAAGGTCGGCTTTGTCCTGCTGGCGTCGGTGAATTTATTGGAGCTGCCTATTTTATCCCGCGCCTACACTCGCGGCGGATTGGAGAACCTCAGGGTTTACTGGATTATTATTTTCAAAGGCATGGTGATTTTGACCGTTCCCCTCCTGGTGTTCATATCCCTGAGTTCGGGGCAAATCATTCGATTGATTTATACCGAAGAGTACGCGCCCGCCGCGAATTTGTTGTTTTGGCTGGCGGGGTGGTTCGCCGCCAGCATGTTGTTTGGCTTGAGGTCCGCCTCCGGCGCGCTCTATCCCCTGGGAAAGGAAAACTATGTTTTCTTTATTCGCGGCGCCGTGGCCCTGTTCAACCTGGTCCTGGGAGTTATTCTCATTCCCGCTTTCGGAATCCTGGGGGCCGTATTCGGCGCGGGAATTTCCATGCTGGCGGGAAATATTATCGAGTTTTTTGTTTCCCTGTCCTTCCTGAAATCCAAAGTCCCCTGGAAATTCATATCTTCCATGGCGGTGATTGTTTTCCTGGCGTCCATACCTTTGTGGACGTTGCCGAATGAAAATTTCATTCCGTTTGTTGCAACCAGCGTTCTATATTTTCTCCTGGCGGGTTTTTTGATTATCGTCGCGGCCCCGTTCGATCAAAACGAAATGAGCGCCTTAAAAGAAGTCCATCCCGGCGCGTACTCAATGTTTGAAAAAGTATCCAACTCCTTTAGAAAATTCATTTGAAATCAAAACCTAAACCGGAAGTTAAATTGCAAAATTCTCCCGACCCAGTCGACGCGCGACCAGGAAGCAAGCACAACGCCCTGATCGCGCTTTCAATATTCGTTCTCACCCTGGCTCTTTTGATTCAGACCCTGGACCATCCCGGGGTCACGATCGACGAACCCTACGTCAACCGCGATGCGGGAAAGTCTTTCGTGGCGTTTATCGAGGTCGCCCTGGAAGATATTGCCAGGGGAAACTGGGATCATTTCACCTCCCCCAAAGTGATCAAAAAATATTTTGACGAAGATTATACCTATCATCCCCCCGTGGCGCGCACCCTGTTCGGAATCACCTGGAAGCTGTTCAACGATTCTCTGGGCGAAATAAAAGCCGTGCGCCTGGGGTCGGCGCTTTTATACGCGATTTCCATCGCCCTGTTGTTTTTGCTGGTGAGCGAATGTTACGGAATTGTTCCGGGACTGACGGCTTCCCTGGGCCTGCTCCTGACGCCGCCCGCGTTTGGACACGCCCACCTTGCGGCTCTGGACAGCCCCATCGCTTCCATGTGGCTGATCACGGCGGTTTGCTTCGTCAAGGGACTCCACAGCCGGGCCTGGGCCGTAGGTTTCGCGGTCGCCGCCGGCCTGACCATGAACACCAAGGTCCATGGTTTCGCCGCGCCCGTGCCGATGTTTCTCTGGGCCATGTTCTATTTCCGGAAAGAAGCCGTCGCGAATATCTGGGCCTGCGTCCTTATCACGCCTTTTGTGTTGTGGTTGAGCAACCCCCTGTACTGGCACGCCCCGGTTTATGAAATCGTTCAATTTCTGGACAACATGCTACACAAGGGTACCTATGAAAAAATTGCCACCACCTTCATGGGAGAAAAATACGCCTACAGTCCGCCGAAGTACTATGCGCCGTTCATGGTCCTGATAACCACCCCTCCGATGATTTTGGTGCTGGCCTCGCTTGGGATGTTGTGGGCGGGAAAATATATTTTCAAGCGCGACCCCGATAAGCCGCTGGGCGGAAAACTGGACGTGTTTTTATTGTTCAACATGATGACGGCTCTGGGACTTACCATGTTCAAGAACATTCCGATATACGACGGAGTGCGCTTGTTCTTGCCCGCGTTTTCTTTTCTAGCGGGGCTGGCGGGCACGGGGCTGTACCAGTTTTGCCAGCGTTTTAAAGAAGGGAAGAAACGTTTTACGCGCATGACAGGGATCGCTCTGGTCTCTCTGCTCCTTTCCGCCATTTCCATAATCAGGATTCACCCTTTCGAGATGTCCTACTTTAATCTTTATATCGGCGGCCTGCCCGGCGCCAAGAGCCTGGACATGGAACCCACCTATTGGAACGACGCCTTCACCCTCGATACCGTGAAGTTGATGAACGAAAAATACAAGGGCAAGGTGTTTTCCTGGCGCAACGGCGTCGAGGTGACGTTCGATTACTATAAAGAAATCGGGTTGATCGACGACTCGATCGTTCAGAAGAAAAAAGGCTACGATTATTATTTATTGCAATACCGCCTCGGCTGGTTCGAGCCCAAATCCTGGTATTACGCCCTGTATATGGCTCCAGAGCATTCGGTGCAAAGAGAAGGCGTGCCTTTGCTTGAAATTTATAAATCCATTAATTTGGTCAAAGCTGAAAGACCAGATTTTAGGACCAAACCCACCAAGGGGGATTGGACCGAGGGTCAGAACAATTTTTATAAAAAAGGAACCCTTTTTAGGTGGGAAAGATATTTGATTGTGGAGGAGGCTGGAATATACCAGTTTGGTATTTGGACCAAAAAACCGGTCGATCTTTTTATCGATTTTGAAAAGGTCCGACGCATGGCTCCGCGATATGGGTCCCTCCCCGAGTATCGGATAAGACTCGACAAAGGGATCCATGCAATCAAATTAGAATCGATACACGGCGGGAGGAGCGCGAGGCCATTTTTAATCGGCTGGGCGCGGCCCGACGGCAAAAAAGAAATCATTCCCCGCGAAGTTCTCTTGCCCACGGAAGACGAAGCGCCTTAATTAAACGACGTCGAGGAATCTACGCGCGTAAAAATCAGGCTGGATCTGGGGATGGGCGATTTCTTTCCATCCGGAGTTTGCCAGAACAGTCCTGGAGACAAAACGCTTTTGGCGCTGGCCTCAAACGAAAGATTGATTGAATGAAAACCTTTGGCCAACTTTACAGGCTGAATGGAAAACGAGGTTTGGCTGGGCGGGTTTTTTAGAACCGTATCTCCGTCGACGCGAACCTTGAACCTTTTGGCGGAAAACCCAAGGTTATATTCTCCCTCCTCGGGAACAAACAGCAAGCCCTCCAGAGTTACAATTTTTTTCTGGGCGGGCTTCGTTTTTTTCACAAACTCTTCCCACAAGCGCGGAGTTTCAAAATTGCCCCGATTGAACCTCATCAAGGCCCCCGGTTTATCATCGGATTCAAGTTTGTAAATCGTTGCGTATCGACGCCGCTGCCTCCAGGTCAGAATTTTTTGCAAACCGGGAATGTGTTTCTCGTAATAAATAAACTTTTCATAAAAAGGACGCACCTGCATTTCCGTCGCGGAAAAGAAAATATAATCCACGTCTTTGGATTTGGCGTACTCCACGACGTCGTTCACCTCCCAAATCAATGGAAAGTATTGAAAAGTGGCTCCGCTAAAATATGCGATGTTCCCGGCCCGCGCCAGCATGCGTTGCGACCGGTCTGTCATGAAAGACATGAAGGCTCCGATTTTCGGGATCTCTGTATTGCAGGACCGCGCGTATTCCCATTGGTAGGAAACGCCGATCCATCCGGCGTAAAACGTAATTCCCACAAAAGCCGCCGAAGTCGCCGCCGCCCTCCACCGCTCCCAGGGAATTAACGACACAGCTTGCTGGACAAAGTAAACCAGAGCCAGACAGTAAAAGGGAACCATGTACATGAAATATCGCGCCTCGAATTTGATCAGGCACATCAGCAAAAAATAGCCGAGGACGGATATTAAATAAGTCGCTCGCTCGCGACGGTTGATTTCTATTTTGGTAACGCACCAGAACAGCGCCAATATTCCGAGAGCGGTCGGGATACCGAGGTATTCTGGAATCAAATGGTTATAATGATTTCCCAGATGGCTGAAAAAGTTTTCAGCAATGCTGGTAAAAAACTTTACGGGATCGTGACGGAATACGTCGAGAATGGAATCGTATTTCGGGGCAATAAACTTCCAGTAATAATCCTTGTTTTCGTCCAGGTGTAACAGGTCCCGCGCCATGTTGAGGTGGTTTTTGTTGTAGAAAAACTTTCCCTCCCTGGCAAGCAGGAACAAATGCCACGGCAAAATAGTAAAGAAAAACGCAAGGCCGAAACAAAATCCCCTGGCAATAAACAACCGCCATGGGACGCCGGGAAACGAACTGAGAACCAAGGCCACAATCCCGGCGGGGATGAGAAACACCCCGTTGTATCGCGTCAGGTAGGCCATCCCTCCCGCCACCCCCGCGCAAATCAATATCGGGTAGTTGTGACGCTGGGTTGCCAGCAGAGTTACCGACAGGCACGTCAGAGCAAGGAACATCATGTCCGTTCCCACGTAATAACTGTGCAAAAGAAAATATTTGTTGAATCCCAGAATTGCGGTCGTCGCCAGGGCGACTTTGGAATCGAAAAGTTTTCTTACGAGTATGAAGACGCAACCGAGGACGACCAGGGCGGAGAGAATGGAAATGATTTTGCCGGCGGAAAAATAATCGGCGACGAACAATTTCGCCAGGGCCAGGGCGAAGGAAAACAGCGGCGGGTTGAATTTATAATCCTCTATAGCCAGCAAGCCGCCTTGGGCCACGTGTTCCGCGTTGTCCACGTACCAGATGAAAAAATCGTTTTCCACGCTTCGCGTCTTGCCCACAGGGTAATGAACGCCTGCGTACCAGGCGACATACACGGCAAACCCAACGAGGAAGGCGAGGAAAAGCCTGGTGGCGGCGTCCGTTCCAAAGAGGGATGAAATTTTTTTCACAATGCGTCCAGGCATATCACAAAACTCGCAAACGGGTTTTACTTCAGGCTGTAAATGCGGCAGAACGCGTCCCGGTACTCCAGAGCGATCCGCGGATTCCGGTCCATCAACCGGTTGAAGCCGCCATGACGAACGTCCGTGAACAGGAAAGGCGTTCTAAATAAATTTTTCAGGATGGGATAGGGATCTCCCTTAATGGAGCCGTCGTTGATCTGATTCCATTTTTCATACATCGTAGGATTGAATTCGTACAAAAAAGCCGGGTCCAGACCGACGATGTATTTGTTCTTGTCGTTGTAAAAAAATAATTCGGGAAAATCGTCCCAATCCGTCAGGTACACCAGAGCGCCGGGCGTGTGTTCCTTGAGCCAGAGAGCCCCGGCTTTAAACCTCCCGGATTCCCGGAAATCCGTCAGTTGCGCTTTTGCGCTCGGCGTCTGATAAACCCCCGCCGCAATCAGACCCGCCAGCAGGGTCGCAGTTATGGAAATGGAAATCCACTGTTTTGAAATTTTAATCCTCGTGGACCAGGTTTCCCAGGCGTCCCGGAAAAACAAGGCGCTGGATATGACCAACGAGGGGACAAAATATTCAACGAAGCGCCTGGAGTCCAGGGTCATGGAGAAGGTGAAGATTAAAAACAGCGCCCACCCCATCGTGTCGGGCCGGGGCTTTCGCCAGGCAAATAAGAACGCCGCGAAAGAAACAGCAAAGATCGCCGCCGGTCCCCGGACGGTATACAGCAGACCTTTGAGGTCGTAGGGGTCCCATTCCCCGCCGCCCGTCACCACGCGGTCGAGACCCGCCGTAAACGTCTGGGTGATTATAAAATTAAAGTTTTCGGGGAAATAGGGATTGACGATCAGGCCCAGGGTAACGCCGGACAAAACGATCAAACCTTTTTGGGTTTCCAGTTTTCCTTCCAGCGCCCATTGGCTTGCGATCAGGAAAAACGTCAAGGCGAGGAAAATGGTGAACCCGCCGTAAAGCCAGACGAAAAAGAATGACAGGATTCCCAGTCCCACGCGCTTTTCTTTTGAGTATAGAAGCCAGCCGAGAAGCAGAAAGCACAGCGCTGCCAGAGGGGCGCGCGGCAAGGCCATGCGTTGCAAAAAAGCGACCGAGCCGATAGCCAGGACGCCGGTCCAAAACCAGGCCTTGGGAACGCGAACCGCCCTCAGGGACGCATGAAACAGGGTCGCCATGGTTGCAAAGAAAAACACCGTGGACATTTTGGCCCCATAGACCAAACCCAGGTAAGTGAACGGGATGAGCAGGGCGTGATAAAGAAAATGGATGTCGACGAAATGGTCGCGCCAGAAGGTGTACCACAGCCAGGGAAAATGCGTGGAAAAGCCCTCGCTCTTAATAAGCGTGGCGATTTTGATATGGTAGTAGCCGTCGTAACCGGGAATGTTCGGCGAAGAAAACTGGACCTGGTAAAAAAATGCGAACGCAATCGAGAAGACGATTAAAGAAAGGAAACCGTTTTTCAAAGTTCGGCGAGCTTGGCGTTGACGATGCTGTAAAACCGGGTTTGCTTATGATCGGAAATAATTCTTTGATAGTCTTTTTCCGCCTGGCTTTTATAATCGTTGGCCAGTTTCAGATCCTGCTCCGCCTGCGTCTTGGCCTGCTCCGCCTGCGAACCCAAGGCGGGGTCGCCCTTCCAGCGCTTGGCGAATTTGACCAGAGAGTCGTAACGCTTTTGAAAAATTCTCATTTTTTTTGCCTTGTACTCCGCAACAATAAACAAGGCTTCGGCGGTTTCCGCCGACTGGGGGTATTTCTCCAGGAGAATTTTTAAAGTATGGAGTCCCTCTGGTTCCATGTCGAGATTCCACAACTGTATCTGAGTGATCATCAACAGGGAGTCCCGGTCGAACTGGGTGTCGTGGGGGGGGGCGGCGACGACCTTGTTAAACGCCTCGACGGACTTTTCATATTCTTTCTTTTTAAGATAATAAAAAGCGAGGTGGTAAAGAATCTTATCGGAGATAATCGTGTCAGAATTTTTGGCGATAATTTTTTCCAACTCCATGCGGGCCAGGCTGAATGTGAGGTCGGATATCGATTCGCTATTGCCGGCGAGGAAATTAGCCAGTTTGACGTCTCCCACCACGTCGCGGTAGTCCCGATCCAGAACCAGAGCAAGATTAATAAAATTAAACGCTTTTCGATGATTCTTGTTCATTAAGTACGCGTAACCCAGATAATAATAAACGCGCGGATTATCGGGATACGCCCCCAATAAGTCTTCGAGCCGTTCAATGCCCAGAGCGTAGTTTTTATTGTTTATGGGATCGACGGCGGCCTGCAATTCCGACTGGGATGATTTTTGACAGGCCAGAGTGGCGGCGAGCGCCAGAACGCAAACGCTCATTTTCCCAACGGACTTAAAGGAAAACAGGGAGTTAACGAAATCAAAATGGGCCGCGGCGCGCGCGACCCATTTTGGTTTCATTGCGATGCTTTTCAAGCAAATGGATAATGGAGCCAACATGGTTCTCTATCTCTATTGGCCGGTAAATATAACATTTGCTCGACCGTTCTTGTAAATAAAACCCCGCCGATTAATTCTCGTGGAAATCCTTCATCCGTGTGGAAGGGCCGGAAAATCCAAAAGAGCTACCGTTCGTGTTGGTACCGGAATCGCTGGCGCACGGGCCAAAGGAGTCGTTCGCATGATTCGGGATATGTCCGCTAGCGGCGCCGTCGTCGTCGACGTTCAAGGTGACTTGCGCTCCGCCGACTTTATGGCAGATGGTCACTTGGCTGGCCCCGGCAATACCGCTCGGAGTTCCAATAACGTTCATGAAAACAAATCCAAGAACGGTAACCATCGAAAAAGCGATAAATGTTTTAAACGTTTTTTTACTCATGGCGTTTCCCCTTTAGTAGTGAAACAAAATTTTCAGGGATCTACTGTTTTCATCCCTGGTTTCTAAAAAACTCTCTTTTTCTCTTGGCGTCTCAATTTTGATCAACCAGCCAATCACTACTTACTCCCAAGCAATTCTTGTGCCTTTTTTGACATTCCCTCTGCTTCCGGCCAAAAGCTAAGGGTTGGTGTTGCAATCGGTTCCCTCAACAAGGGAAACGGGGAGTTAACGAAACCAAAATGGGCCGCGGCGCGCGCGACCCATCCCGGTTTCATTGCGATGCTTTTCAAGCAAATGGATTTTCCAGCCAACATGGTCTCTATCTTTATTGGCCGGTAAATATAACATTTGCTCGACCGTTCATGTAAATAAAACCCTACCGATTAATTCTCGCGGAAATCCTTCATCCGGGTGGAAGGGTCGGTGAATCCAAAAGAACTGCTGTTGGTGTTTACATTGGAACCGGAATCGCTGGAGCACGCGCCCGTGGTGTCGTTCGCATGATTCGGGATATGTCCGCCATAGGCGCCGTCGTCGGCGACGTTCAAGGTGACTTCCGCTCCGCCGACTTTATGGCAGATGGTCACTTTGGTGTTGCCGGCAACACTGCTCGGGGTTCCAACAACGTTCATGAATACGAACCCAAGAACGGTAACCAACGAAAAAGCGATGCATGTTTTAAGCGTTTTTTTACTCATGGTTATTCCTCCTTTGTAGTGAAACAAAATTTTCAAGGATCTACTGTTTTCATCCCTGTTTCTAAAAAAACTCTCTTTTTCTCCTGGCGTCTCAATTTTGATTAACCAGCAAGTGTTACTCTTACATCAGCAATTCTTGTGCCTTTTTCAACATTCCCTTTGCTTTCGGCCAAAAGTCAAGGGTTGGTGTTGCAATCGGTTCCCGTCAACAAGGAAGTGCTGATATACCCCACTATATAACCGGTGTCTTCAACTAAATTATCTATATCAGGATAAGTCGCTATATTTGCGGCGGCCAATTGCACGCAGACGTCGTCGGAGAAGTCGCTGGGAGTCGCCAACGGGTCCGTATAAACCTTGCCATAGTAGTCGGTTCCAATCACCCCGGCTATAAAGGTCTTGTTGGTATTGTTCACCGCCGGAAGAATGATTGGAGGATTTGCAGCGCAAGCCAGGCTTTCGAACCCTCCATAATCCGCCGTAGTTGCCACAGCGCATTTCCAAATGGCCACGGTACGGCCGGTATTTTTTGGAAATGTGGCAATGCCGGATATCACGGTCGCGCCGCTATATATCCCGTAATCGCCTTCCGTTCCGTTATGGTCTTCCGGGTCTGTCGAGACTATCGGGTTCAGGCCAATAACAACTTCATTATTTGCAAAGTTGTCCATCAATGTGGCGTCGTCCGCCGGGTCCCGGAAGCTCTGAAAAGTCATCAAGTTATTGTCAAATTCCAGGTCCAGGTTGCTGGCCACTGACTTTTGCAATAAATTCGTGTTGGCGACATTGTTGGTTGTCGAAGCCATGGGAATCTGAATCTGCGTCGGACTGGAACTGAACCATCGCGGCCTATTAATTTGAACGATGGCGGCGTCGGAACCAACGGCAACCGATTTGTAGATAGGCCATTTGGGGTTGGTGAGGGACAGGGCGTCGGTAAGGGCAAAGGTGGTAGGATTTTTAGTGATATACCAACCGTTTCCCACGCCGACGTAATTGACCGGGTTGGTGATTGTCGTCATAGGGTAGGCGCCGTCGTTTACAAGAAAATTTCGGCTGTTTCCCGTCGAATAAGTGCTGTTGGTGAACGTATCCGCCTGATTGGTTTTGAGTTCGGACTTAATAACTTCCAGCCCTCCTTCGGCGATATACAGGGACTTGGTGTTGACCTCGTAACTGCCCGCAATCATGGTTTCGGTGGACATTCCTTGAATCATGTAGGTGGCCATAACCATTAGAATAGCCGTCAGCAACAAGGCGGTTACCAAAACCATTCCCTTTGAGTTTGACAGACGATTTATAAACATTTTTTGCATGATTCGCGAAACCTCATCAGGCATCTGTTTTTGGCAATAATTATTGGTCATTTTTTTAACCATGTGGCTAACTAATGTTACGCAATTTAATTTCGGATTCCAGGTAGATTCTGGAATTTCCGTCGGTTTTATACGATCCATCGCCGTAAGTGGTGGTGACGACGGGACCGTCCTCGTTTGGCGACACCCCGACGATTAACACTTTGATTTTTCGGATGGTTAGTATTTCAGCGGCGGTCAGGGCCGTGCCCACCGTGCCAATTTCGGTTCCCGCACTGTCGTAATAATTTAACTGCACATAATCAATATTGTCCGCCAGGGTCTCCTTATTGCCCGAATTCAAAGCGTTGATGGGCGTCAGGGTGCGCTTGATCTCATTGGGGCTGCCCTCATACTCATAGAGTACGGTGTCGACCACGTTGACGGGGCATCCATTGGCATAATTGGCCGTCAAATTCGCCGGCAAGGTGATGGTTGTGGCGTCTGCCGGGGCGGCGTCCAGCAGGATCACGGCGGAAGCGCTACTGTCGTTGCAAATATAGATGTTCTGCGCGGTTATGAAACCTGCGGTACTATCCACCGTTAAGGTTCCAGCGCCGCTAGCCGCACGGCTCGAAAGCTCGGTCGATATATTCCAGAAATTAGCCAAGTAAGTGATGGATTTATTGTCCGCCGCAGTGATTTTAGCGGCTACCGAATCGGGAGTTCCCGACCCGATCATTCTTATATCCCGGGTGAGAATATCCATCGCGTTTCTGGCATTTTGCACCGCGTCGACCTTACCGCCTTGTTTTCTATTCACATCACTCAAAAAAATATACGATTGGTAGAGCGAATAAGTGACCGCAAGGCCAATGACCATGGCAATCATCAGTTCAATGAGCGTAAACCCCGCAGTCTCGCGAAGCCTGGTTCTTTTGGAAAAATAGCGCATATATGGTTTAATTATTGGCCAATGATGGTGGTCATGGTTCGCGTTCTGGTGACCCCGTTGAACGGCCAGGAAACGGTGACGTCCACCTGTTTTGCGTCGCCTAATACGGTAACGGTCCAGGCGCGATCGTAAGGGCCGCCCGTGGTGCCGTCCATCTTGATCCCTGTTTCTGAGCCGGTGGCAAGGGCCGCGTAGGCGGTATTTTTAAACTCTTCGATTTTATCCTGCATCAGCGTTATCGACCCCGTCACATGCTGGGATTGCTGGCTTCCCCGAATGACGCTGGCGGAGAGAGTTGCCAATGCCGAAAGGCTGACGGAGACCAAAACAATGGTTATCAATACTTCGATAAGAGTGAATCCTTTTTCGTCCCGGCGTTTCATAGCGCTTAGCCAGCAACTATTGTGCCTTTTATCGAGTTTTCTCATAATTCGGACCGCGCTCACTTAATTTCGTCCAATCCGCCGCCAAAGTTCTTCAGTATTTTGGGGAAGACCATCAGGAGTTGACTGTAGAGATTTTCCCACCCAGGTTGATGGTTATTGTCCTTGTCTTGCCCTTCACATTGGTGATTACCAATGTCGTTGTGGAGATGGTCATTCCGCGGTAATTGAATACCGGGTCGCTGGAATTCGTGAAAGTCACAAAGTTCTTGCTATCATCCAAAGTTTGGGTTTTGACTGTCGTACCATAGGTTCCTAAGACGTCGCCGTATTTAATTGTATAGGTGATGGGATCGGCGCCGGTAAAATCTACAATGTAATACCTGTTTTCCGATATGGCGTGTTGGCGACAATAGTGCAAATCGTTGGCGATTCTCCGGGCAATCCCATCCAAACGGCTCTTATCCAGCCAGGAGGACACTGCGGGAATGGCCTGCATCACGACAATCCCTATGATGGCGAGAACGGTGAGAACCTCCACCAGGGTAAAACCGCTTTGCGATTTTATTTTCAAAGTATTTTGTCTGCGCATTGAAACCTTAAAGATTCCTTGTTTTGATAAAACCCGAGAGCCGATCCGGGACAAAACCAATTTTTCTCGTCGCGGGGTTGTGGATAACTCCTTATATACTTATGCTTTACGATTTAGTATAAGACAAAAAAATGTAATTAACAGTAAAAAATATATCCACCTTGAATTTTGCTTCCAACCGGGGAGTTTTCAATCGATTTGTAGGGGTCATTTTTGGCGCTTTGAGTCGGTTTTTCTAACAAACTCAAGGCATTGTCCCGCAAATCCCAGAATATGAAACGAGCCTTCCTGATAATAAAGAATTTGGGGCTGTCCTAGATAACTGAAAAATGTTATCAGTATGGACATGCGAAAAAGCCGGTTGAGTAAGGAAAAACAAGAGCGCTTGATGGAGTATTTTGTTTCTGGTTCTACAGCGAGATGCGCAAGCGAACTGATCAG
>JAJDBD010000154.1 GCA_029261575.1 Nitrospinaceae bacterium
CCTTTGCAAGGGGGAGCCAAGCAAATGCACCGTCGCCTGTAGCGTTTCCAGTATACGTTGCTCCTACTGGCTCCGGCGCCTCGCCGGTTACATTGCGGAGCGGAGCAGGGCGCCGACGGTTTTTCTGAACAGGGCGCGCACTTCTTCGGTCGATTGTTGATACCGTTCGCGAAGGATTTGCGCGGGGTTTCCGCCGCCGGTTTCGAGACGCATCAACCGGCCCAGTTGCCCCGTAGCGACGTCGTCTTTGGGAAGGTAATTCGTCGGAGCCTGGCCGATGATCCTCAAGGCGCATTCCAAATTGCGTAAAAACAAATAGTGTTGGCGAAGCTTTTCGACGTCGCCCTGATCGAGTATGCCGCCTTCTCCCAGAGCCTGAAGGGCCTCGAAGGTGTTGGTCTGGCGCAATCGTGGATGCCGCACGCCGTGCATGAGTTGCAGGATTTGCACGCTGAATTCAATATCCGCCAGCCCGCCGAAACCCAGCTTGACGTTTTTCCCCTTCTTGAATTCCAGAGCCAGTTCCTTTTCCATGCGCTCCCGCAGGCGCGAAATTTCTATGAGGGATTCGCGGTCGAGTTTTTCGCCGTAGACAAACTCCTGCGCGGTCCGGATAAATTTTTCGCCCACCGCAGGGTCGCCCGCCACAAAACGCGCGCGGGTCAGCGCCTGCCGCTCCCAAATCCTGGCGCGGGTTTTAAAGTATTCGCCATATCGCCGAATGGAATGGATGATCAAACCTTGGTTGCCTTCTGGGCGAAGCTCTGTGTCGATCTTGTACGCGAACCCGACGGAGGTGGTTTCGGACGTCGCCTTGTAAATCCATTGGGCGAGCGCGGCGTAATGGCTCACCCATTCCTCCGGCGGCGTGGCGGAATCTCCGACTCCCTCGTCCTCGTCGTAAACGAACACCACGTCGAGATCGGAATCGAAATTAAGTTCGCGTCCTCCCAGCTTGCCCAGGCCGACGACGGCGAAATTTTCCGCCGGAAATTTTCCGGAGCTTGCTTGACCGGACATTTGCGCGCTCGCCAAATCAAGGGCCGCCTGCATATAGACGTCGGCCAATTGCGAGAGGTCGGCCAGAGTCCCCGGCAGATCGACTTCCTGAACGAGGTAGCGCAATCCAATCCGCAATTCCTCGCCTTGCTTGAATTTCCGCAGAAAAATATTTTTTGCGTCGAAGCCGGTTTGCGATCCCAGGTTTTGATTGAGGTCCTCGACGATTTTGTTTTGCGCCTTGAAGCGGTAAATCGACTCCGGATCCAAAGCGGCGTCCATAAGGTTGGGCCGCCGGATCAATAGTTGGGACAGGTAATCGCTGGAGCCAAACAGGGCGATCATCAACTCCAGAAACTTGTCGTTGTTTTTGAAAAGGTCGAGAAAGGAATCCCTTGCGCGGCTCGCTTCCATAAACTTGACGAAGTTCTCCACTGCGGAATTGGGTTTGGGCGTTCCCGCGCAATGCCGTAAAAGAGCCGGGACGACGCTGTAAAAATTTTGGAGGCTTTTTTCCGTGGAGCGGGAAATGTCCGGCCCGTCGCGCAGGGATTTTAAAAAGCGAAACGCCCGGTCGGGATCTTCAAAAGGAATGTCTTCCAGCAGTTGGGGCGAAAACTCATTTTCGATCAGGGGCCGGGCGCCTCTCCGCGCAAACGTCTGCGCCCTGTCCTGCTTGTCGCTCTCCTCCGCAAACAGGCTGGAAAAAATAGCGCCGACAAAATTTGTGTGGCGTTCAAATTCCGCGTATAAATTTTTTACCGACTCGTCGCGGGTGGCGCCGGTCAAGCCCATTTTTCTCGCCAGCGCCGCCAGGCTTTTTTCGTCCTTGGGCAAATGGTGGGTTTGCAGGCCAAAAGCGATCTGCACCCGGTTTTCCAGGTTGCGCAAAAATGTCCAGGCCGACCGGAGACCTTCGAATTCTTCCTGGGAGAAAAACTCAAATTCCTTCAACACCGCCAGGGCGTCGAGCGTGTGGCGCTCCCAGAGGCGCTTGTCGCGTCCGCCGAATAATAACTGGTGCATCTGAACGATGAATTCGATTTCGCGGATGCCTCCGAATCCAAGTTTGATATTTCCCGCCTCGACTTTTTTTTCCTTGAGACTCTGATCGATCCTGCCTTTCATGGCCTTGGCCTTGTCCACGGCGGAAAAGTCCAGGTGGCGCGGATAGATAAACGGTTCCAGAATGGAGAGCAGTTCGGCGCCCAGCGCTTCGCTTCCGGCGCACACGCGGGCCTTGATCAAAGCCTGCCGCTCCCAGGTTTTCCCCCAGGACTCGTAGTAAATTTCACTCCCGGCCAGGGAGTTGACAATCTCGCCGCTGGGTCCTTCGGGCCTGAGGTCCAGGTCGACGCGAAAAACCGCGCCCTCGGAGGTGATGTCGTTGATGGTTTTTGTGATCAACTGCCCGAGCTTGGTGAAGTATTCATGGTTGCTGAGGCTCGCAATATTTTTTTCGGTCGCGGTCGGTCGGGTTTCGCCTTCGCTCGAGGTGTAGACGTAAATGAGATCAATATCCGAACTGAAATTCAACTCGCGCCCGCCCAGCTTGCCCATTCCAAAAATCGCAAACTCCGTTTCCTGAGTCTCTCCGCCGTCGGTTTCGTGAAAAGGGACTCCGTGTTTTGTTTTCAGTTTTTTGTCGGCGTACTCATAGGCCGACTGCAGGCAAACGTCCGCCAGATTGGAAATATCCTCGACGGTTTCCCGCGCGTCGGCCTTGCCCAGCAAGTCGCGCAAACCGATCCGCACGTATTCTCTTTTTTTAAACCGGCGCAACAGGGACGGCGTGTCGTCGGTCAAATATTTTTCGCCCGCAAATTCAAAATAATCCCGGAACAAAACGTCACGCGACCCGGATTGGCTCAAAGTCGCCGGTTGCGCGAGCCAGTCAAAAATCGAAGGGTCCCGGAGCAGGGAATCAGTCAATACCTGGCTTCCGGAAAATAGAATGGACAGGGCGTTTAAAAGGTCGGGGGAGACGGCGAGGAAGGAATACAAATGATCTTTATCAAAAAATTTTTCCGCGAAGCGCTCGAAATTGCAGAGCGCCAGATCGGGATCGAAGGATTCGCCGACGGCCCCAAGAAGCGCGGGGAAAAATCCGGGATACAACTCCTGGAAGTTGGCTTGACCCGCCAGAGCGAGGCAATTATTCCAGGCGGTTTTTGTTTCCCGGAAGCCGCGCTCCGCAAGGCCCGCCTCCAAGGCTTCGTTGAGAGCGTCCCGTCTGTAAAGCGATTCAAAGAGGTTCATGGAATTTGAATACTGAACGAGCCGAATTAAATTTTTAATTCGCCGGAGAAAACCACGACGGCCTTTCCGCCTAAAACCACCCGGTCGTTTTCAAGACGGACCTTCACCACGCCGCCGCGCCGGGACGCTTGATATGCGGTCATCTCCGTTTTCCCGAGCTTCCCGCCCCAATACGGACCCAGACAACAATGGGCCGACCCGGTGACGGGGTCTTCGTTCACGCCGATTCCCGGAGCGAAGAAACGGGAGACAAAATCAAATTCCCCTGTGTCCGAGCGGCTGGTCGCGGCGCACCCGCGCGCGGGCAGAGCGGCGACGCGCTTTAAATCCGGTTGCAGTTTGCGGACGACGTCGGCGCTTTCCACTTCCGCTAAAAAGTCCGTTCCGTTGAATCCGGCATGGACGATTCGCGTCCCCAGAGCTTCTTCCAATTCTTTTTTGGAGTCGGACTCTTCTTCCGGCGGTTGGGCGGGAAAATTCAATTCGATCCATTGGCCTTTGCGTTGGGCCGTCAACTCGCCGCTTCGGGTTTGAAAGCGGGCGGCGTCTTGCGCGCCCAGCCTGCCCGACTCCCAGAGAACATGAGCGGAGGCCAGGGTGGCGTGGCCGCACAAATCCACCTCGGCAGACGGGGTGAACCAGCGCAGACGCGTTCCTCCATCATCCTCGTGAAGGAACGCGGTTTCGGAAAGGTTCATTTCCGCCGCCAGGTTTTGCATCCAGTCCGCGTCGCGCGGCTTGGACAGGAAACAAACGGCGGCGGGGTTGCCTTTGAACGCTTCGTCCGTAAAGGCGTCTACCTGATAGATTGGAATTGGCATGTTACGTTTGGTTAAGTTATTTTTCACCCTCGCCCAGCCCGTAACTCCGTGAGTTCTCCCGCCAGGGGAGAGGAATTATTAAAGGCCGGAACTAGGTTCGATATGCAATTGTTCGCAAGCCCGTAACGTTCCCCGTATAAGTTGCGCCTACTGCCTCCAGGCGCTTGCCTGGATTTATATCATGAAAAAAGCCCCCTGGAACAAATCCAGGGGGCTTGGCGTTTGCAATTGAAACGTGAAATTTTAAATGTCGTAGTACATGTGAAATTCCATGGGATGCGGTCGCACGCGCAACTCGTCGATTTCGTTTTCCCGCTTGTGGTTGATCCATTGTTCGATCAGATCCTGGGTGAACACGTCGCCCTTCAACAGGAAATCGTGATCGTTTTCCAATTCATCAAGGGCCTCCTCGAGCGAAGCGGGCAGGGTGGGAATGCCAGCCAACTCTTCGGGTCCCAGGGAGTAGATATTCTTGTCCAGCGGCTCGCCGGGATCGATTTTGTTTTCGATTCCGTCCAGCCCGGCCATCAACATGGCGGAGAAGGCGAGGTAGCCGTTACAGGAGGGATCCGGGAACCGGCATTCGATGCGCTTGGCCTTGGGGCTGGGCGAATACATGGGGATGCGGATCGCGGCGCTGCGGTTTCGGCTGGAGTAAGCCAGGTTCACGGGGGCCTCGAATCCGGGGATCAACCGTTTGTAGGAGTTGGTGGTCGGCGCGACGATAGCGGCGAGCGCCCGCGAATGCTTCAAAATTCCGCCGATATAGTGCAATCCCAACTCGCTCATTCCCGCGTAGCCGTTGCCGGCAAACAGGGGCTTGCCGTCTTTCCAGATGCTTTGATGCACGTGCATGCCGGAGCCGTTGTCGGCAAACAACGGTTTGGGCATGAAGGTGGCGGTTTTGTTGTGCCGTTTCGCAACGTTCTTGACGATGTACTTGTACCACATCAGATTGTCGGCGCACCGGGTGAGCGACGCGAATCGCATGGCGAGTTCGCATTGCCCGCCGGTGGCCACTTCGTGATGATGGCACTCCATGACCATGCCCGCTTCTTCCATGAGGAGCATCATTTCCGTGCGGACGTCCTGCAGGGTGTCGTTGGGCGATACGGGGAAATAGCCTTCCTTATGCCTCGGTTTGTGGGCGAGGTTGGGTTCCTCGTAACGACCAGTGTTCCAGGAGCCTTCCACGGAATCGACGCAGTACATGGAGCTGTGGTGATTCAATTCGTACTGCACGTCGTCGAAAACGAAGAACTCGGCTTCCGGTCCAAAATAGGCGGTGTCGCCGATACCGGTCGACTGCAAATAAGCTTCCGCTTTCTGGGCGATGTTCCTGGGATCGCGGGAATACCGTTCCTTGGTGATCGGGTCGACGATGGTACAAACCAGGCTGAGCGTCGGGGCCTGGCAAAAAGGATCCATCACAGCGGTCGCCGGGTCCGGAATCACGAGCATGTCGCTGGCGTTGATGACCTGCCAGCCGCGGATGCTGGAGCCGTCGAAACCCAGGCCCTCTTCAAAAAGGTCTTCCTTCAACTCGCTGATGGGCACGGAAAAATGTTGCCAGGCGCCAAAAAGGTCCGTGAACTTCAGGTCCACCACGACTGCGTCGTTTTTCTTTGCAAAATCAACCGCCTCTTTTGGAGTCATTGAAGCGCCCCCTCCCTATTATTAAAAAAATTAAAAATATTTATGTTTAGTATTCGATTGAGTTTGGTTGTTGGTACGCCGCGCTAAAAATTTATCCAACTTCCTCGTCCATGGCGCGGCAAACCGGCGGACCGCCGATCAAATTGCGTCTTCGCCGCGCTCGCCGGTGCGAATCCGGATCGTTTCGATCAGGTCGGTCACGAAAATTTTGCCGTCGCCGATGCGACCCGTTTGCGCCGATTTCATGATGGTGTTGATCACGTCGTCCAAAAGATCGTCGGAGATGATGATTTCCAGTTTGATTTTGGGCAGGAAATCCACCACGTACTCCGCGCCGCGGTAAAGCTCCGTATGGCCCTTTTGCCTACCAAATCCCTTGACCTCGCTGACAGTGATGCCTTTGACGCCAATTTCATTGAGTTTGTCTTTGACTTCGTCCAGCTTAAAAGGTTTGATAATCGCATCGACTTTTTTCATAAAGATACCTTCGCAAAAAACGTTATTTTTTTGGCCGCTTCAAATTCCCCAAACGACGCCCGCTCCATCCAGAATCCAAAAATAAACCGCCCCCGGTTTTAAGGGACCGGCCACGCAAAAGCGCCGGAAGAACCAAAGCTCCTTGCCACAGTTAAATGGAAGACGCCAGATTCTATCAGAGCTTTTAGTCTCCTTCAACGAATTTAAATTTAGGTTCCGTTAAATCATAAGTTTTCCAAGGGTGGATGGCTGATACTTAAAATTTGCGCACAGGAATCCGCCGAGGGGACAAAATTCATTAACAATTTCCATGCCATAATTCCGGCACAACGAGAGTATCCGCCGAATACGGGGTTCCGCTTGATAATTAAAGGTTTATGAATTGCCGAGCGAGATTGCCGGTCGGTGATTGGTCGAGGGGCATTGAGTGTGGCGCCTATCTTTATGGCAGAGACCAATAATTTTGATAGTAAATGAAGCAAATAACCGGCGAGGAGTCGCCAGGCCGGCGATAAATAAAGAAACCACAGATGGGACACGGATAAACACGGACAGCGCTCATATCAAAACACTGGGTCCAGCGTCACGCCAGGCAAGCGCCTGGAGGCAGATTTTTAAACCCCCTCTTGCAAAGGAGAGCTTTGCACAACTGCGGAAATGACTCGTTAAACAAAATAGGAAGGCCTGCGGCCTTATGAAATCCCCCTCACCTTCATCCTCTCCCCCGGCGGGGAGAGGAATAAAATAGGCGGCTTTTCGTCA
>JAJDBD010000155.1 GCA_029261575.1 Nitrospinaceae bacterium
GAATTGCCCGAAGTGGAAACTCTGAGACGGGCGCTTCTTCCTCTCGTAAAGGGTCAAACCCTCCAGAGCATTAAATTTTTTCGCGACGACATTCGTTTTCCCATCCCCAAAAAAAACCTGAGACAGTTTGCTCAGGGACAATCCATCCGGAATATTTCCCGGCGAGGCAAATATTTATTATTGGAAGTGACCGACGGAGCGATTCTCTTGCATTTGGGAATGAGCGGCAGAGTGGCTCAATTCCCTTCTGCAAGGCGCGTCGAAAAACACACCCACGTTATTTTCCATTTAACTCCCGATCTTTTTCTCCATTTTATCGATCCGCGCCGGTTTGGCGCCGTATTATGGTTCTCAAACGAAACTGGCCATCCCCTGATCGACAGCCTGGGGTTGGAACCGCTCGCCCCTACGACCACAGCCGACAAATTAAAACAGGCCGCGGGCAAATCCACAGCCTCTATAAAATCATTTCTCATGAACGCTAAAAAACTTGTTGGGGTCGGAAATATATACGCCTGCGAATCCCTGTTCAAAGCGAAAATAAACCCCAAGCGCCCGGCGGGGAAATTATCCATGAAGGATTGGGAAAGGCTGTTGGCCGCGCTAAGAAAAATTCTGGACCAAAGCATCGCATCCGGGGGAACCACGCTCCGCGATTTTTTCGACGCCGACGGGCGCCCTGGTTATTACGCTCTGAATCTCTGCGTCTACGGGCGCGAGGGGAAGCCCTGCCCTTCGTGCGGCTCCCCGGTTTCCAAAATCGTTCAAACCGGACGCTCCACATTTTTTTGCAAGGTTTGTCAAAACAGATGAAAACGGAAATGTCGATTGGGCTGGTCACGCTCAACGCCCGCTACATACACTCGGCGCTCAGCCTGCGTTACCTCCGAAACGCGGCGACGCTGGCCGGTCACCGGAACGTCTGGATTCGAGAGTTCACTATTTCCGATCCGGTCTGGAAAATCGCGGCGGAAATAAATAAACAAAAACCGGACGTGGTCGGAATCAGCGTTTATATCTGGAATCGAATCCAAAGCCTGCAACTTGCGGAAATTTTAATAAAGCAGAACCCCGGCCTGAGGCTGGTTCTGGGGGGGCCTGAAGTTTCGTTTGAAAAACCCGGTTCGCTTGATCACATCGTCGTCTCCGGAGAGGGCGAAAAAAAATGGGTAGAAGCTCTGGAGTTTTTCTCGAAGAATGAAACGCCGCCGGCAGACGCCCTACAAAGATGGGGTCGTTACGGAGAAGACCTTCCAGACCTTACCGTTCCTTACAGGGAAGAAGACTATCCTAATTTGAAGAATCGATTTGCGTATTTTGAAACGTCCAGAGGATGCCCCTACCATTGCTCTTTCTGCCTTTCGGCGCTGGATAAGACCGTCCGTTATTTCGACGAAGACGCGGCCAAGGAGCAAATCGAACGGCTGGTGGATAGCGGCGTACGGGCCGTCAAATTCGTCGACCGCACTTTCAATTTAAAACCCCAACGGGTGATGAGGCTCCTGCGATGGTTGGCGGGATTAGAAAAATGCTCGTTCCATTTTGAAGTGGTGGGCGACATTTTGAGCGAGGAGGTCTTGACCTTTCTGGACGACGCGCCCCGCGGAAAGTTCCAGTTTGAAATAGGGATCCAAACCGCCACGGAAGAAATCCAGACAAACATCCAGCGACAGCAAAACAACGAGCGGTTGTTTAAAATCATCCGCAGGCTAACGGAAAAAAACCGGGTGCATATTCACGCCGATTTGATTTTCGGCCTGCCGGGGGAAACCAGGGATCAAATATTAAATTCTTTTCGGCGGGTTCTCGCCCTGGAACCGGACGAACTGCAACTGGGATTTCTCAAATTCCTGCCGGGCGCGCCGATCAATAAGGTTGCGGACGATTTTGCTTACGCATTTCAAACCTTCCCTCCCTATGAAATGATCTCCAACAAGGACCTCTCCGCCGGGGAGTTGATTCGCCTGAAATATTTCGCCCAGGTCTTCGGCCTGTTTTACAATTCAAAGCGTTTTCAGTTTTCCCTTCGGCGGTTACTAAAAAGCGCCGATCCGGTTGAACTTTTCGAACGGCTTCTAAATCATCTGGAAGAAAAAAATCAACTCAACACCCCGCTATCGCTGGAGGCGCAATATCGCGTTTTCGGCGAGGCGTTTTCCTTGCTTGAAAACGACTCGGGGCGGGACGTGTTAAAACTGGATTACCTTTATCATCAAAGGGTCTTCCATTTGCCTGAGTTTTTTCAGTCGAAAAGCAAAAAAGCCGGAAACCTGAAATCCTGGAGCGTCGACCGGAAAACGCCCCGCGTCCCCTTCCTGCACGAAATTCGACTTACCGGCAGAGACGTGGAGATGCTTCCCTCGGATGAAACGGTCTTTTACGCCGTGGCGCACCCCGCAAATTCCGAAGGTTATTTTGTGGAACCCACGATACACCGCGACTGAAAAACCGCAAAAATTTTATTTTAAAAATCGCGCCTCCATTATAGAATTGATCCCCGTAAACTCATCGCATAAAAATCAGGCAAGGAGCATGTCATGGCAGAATCCAGTCTTCCAAAATTAAACCGTAAAAGTCGCATTGTGACCCAGGGCGACAAACGTTCGCCCAACCGCGCCATGCTCCGCGCCGTCGGGTTTACGGACGCCGATTTCGACAAGCCCATCATCGGCGTCGCCAATGGACAAAGCAACATCACTCCCTGCAACGCCGGACTGGGACGCCTGGCGGATATCGCATCCTCCGCCATTAAAGCCGGCGGGGGCATGCCGCAAATGTTCGGAACCATCACCATCAGCGACGGCATCTCCATGGGAACGGAAGGCATGAAATGTTCCCTGACCAGCCGCGAGGTGATCGCCGACTCCATCGAAACCGTGTGTCGGGGGCAAAATCTCGACGCGGTGATTTGCGTTGGAGGGTGCGATAAAAACATGCCGGGCGCCATGATCGCCATGGCCCGCCTGGATATTCCCGGCATTTTCGTTTATGGCGGCACTATCAAACCGGGACATTTGGACGGCGAAGACCTGACCGTGGTGAGTTCTTTCGAAGCCGTCGGGCAACTCAGCGGCGGCCTGATCGACAAAGATCGCCTGGAGGCCGTCGAAAAAAACGCCTGCCCAGGGTTTGGCTCCTGCGGCGGAATGTTCACGGCCAACACCATGTCCTCCGCGTTTGAGGCTTTGGGCATGAGCCTGCCCTTCAGTTCCACCATGGCCAATGAAGACAAGGAAAAGGAATTGAGCGCACAGGCCAGCGCAGAGGCGCTGTTCCCCCTGTTGGAAAAAAATATTCTGCCTCGCGATATCATGACGCGCAAAGCGTTTGAAAACGCCATCGCCGTTGTCATGGCCGTCGGCGGTTCGACCAACGCCGTGCTCCATTTGCTGGCCATTGCGCATTCCGTAGGCGTCGAGTTGAATATCGACGATTTTGAAACCATCCGGCAAAAAACGCCGCATTTCTGCGATTTGAAACCTTCCGGCAAATACGTCGCCGTGGATCTTCATCGCGTCGGCGGGATCCCGCAAGTCATGAAAATGTTGTTGGGCGCCGGATTACTACACGGCGATTGCATGACGGTCACAGGAAGGACCCACGCCGAAAATCTCGAAAATATTCCCGACGTCCCGGATTCTAATCAAGACGTCATTCTCCCTCTGGACAAACCCAAATCCGCCACCGGTCATTTGGTGATCCTCAAGGGCAACTTGTCCGAGGAAGGTTGCGTGGCCAAAATTTCCGGGGTCAAAACCCGCCGCATAGAAGGTCCGGCGCGAATATTCGATTCCGAAGAAGAGTGTCTGGACGCGATCATCCAGGACAAGATTCAGGCGGGCGACGTGATCGTCATCCGTTACGAAGGCCCCAAAGGCGGACCGGGGATGCGCGAAATGCTGGCCCCCACCGCCGCCATCGTCGGCAAAGGGTTAGGAGACAAAGTAGCGCTGATCACCGACGGTCGATTTTCCGGCGGCACCTTTGGCGTCGTGGTCGGCCACGTGGCCCCCGAGGCGCAGACGGGAGGAACGATTGCGTTGCTACAAGAGGGGGATAAAATTTTAATCGACGTCGACCACCGGCGTCTGGACGTCATGCTGGACAATGAGGAATTGGAAAAGCGCCGAAAGAAATGGAAGGCTCCGCCGATCAAATATCAAAGCGGCGTATTGGCTAAATACGCCAAGCTGGTTTCCACAGCTTCCAAAGGCGCGGTGACGGATTGATCGGTCTGATTTGAAAGCGTTGGTATCCTTCGTCAATTAAATTTCAATAAAATCCAACTGGAAATTCCCTTTTGGCCGTTGGTCTCGCGGTTGCCGCCGTTCCAGACGGCGACGGCCATGGGAAGCGAGTTTTTGAATTGAACGTCGTTTTCATCCTTGTTCAACAAGGATCGCTTAATAACCACTTTCCAGGTTTTATTTTTCCAAAGGCCCCGGCCCAGGGCGTCCTGATGATCCTGATTGGTGAGGGTGCTGAACCCCGCCGCGTTTAAATCCTGAACAGAGGACCGGCGCGACTCTCCCGCCTGGGAATCAGCCCCCGTCCCTCCGTCGGAATTTTTCCTGGACCGTTTCAACTCTTTTTCCCAGGCCGCCTTCCATTGCCAGATGTTGACAACATGATCCTCGTCTCCCATAAATATAGGGGGGAACTCGGGCTTGGGGTCCAGAGGAAACATCACCGCAATCTGGTCGGTGTACTCCACTCCGTAATCAAAATCATCGTTGACCGAGTCGTCGTTCCATTCCAACCGAAAAGCGATTTCAGCGGAATTCCTGATCACGCTCAACTTGATTCCATGAATGGACGGATTGGGCCATTGCGGATTGGTGATGAGTTGCGGACCCAATTCAACGGGGGTCGTTTTCGGAGCGCCCTGCCCCGTCCAAAACGGATCCTCCGGATCCATGGGGATATCGCCGGAAGTTGGAGATACTTCCAGAATCGTATTGCAGTTGCCGTCGTTCTCGCAATCTTCAACCCCCACCCCGCCGGAACCGCAGGCCGATAGCCCCGTCCATAAAAAGACCGCAACGCAAAACCCGGCAATTTTTTTATATTTTTGGATCAAAAACATTCCCAGCGAAACTGCTTATTGTAATTAAATGCGCCGGTTAAAATTGCCCGGCGAGCGCTTCCAGATCGGATTTGATTTTATCGGTGAGCGGTCCGACGGCAACGACATTCAACTTTTCAGGGCGGAAAAATTTTTTTCCCGTCTCCCAAAGATCGCCGGCGGAAATTTCGCGGATAATTTGACGTTCTTCTTCAACCGATAACCGGGTGGAATATAATTCAGAAAAGGCGTGGCGAACGATTTGTTTGTAAGGGTCGTCCAACTCAAATTCCAGATCGAAACAGTGGCGGTTTTTTACGTGTTCCAGTTCCTCGAGCGTGGGACCTTCTTCCAGAAATAACTTGATCTCCGCGAAAAGGATTTGCGCCACTTGCGTCACCTTTTCCGGTCGAACTCCAACGTCGAAATCAAAGGTCCCCGTGTCGGAAAGGCTGGTCGCGCGGCATTCCACGGAGTAAACCAGGGCTTTCTCCTCGCGGAGAACCCGTTGCAATCGCGAGGTCACGCCGTCGTCAAAGATATCGCTAATCATGTTTACTTTATAGTAATCTGGATCGTTGTAGGAACAGGACCGGAAGCAAATCTGCAACTGCACCTGGCTGTCGGCGTCGTATTGGAAAGCCAGTTCGGGTTTTTGCTGATCTTCCGAAACCGAGTCCTGAAAATAATTTTTGGCGACGCCTTTCCCCCGCGAAGGAAGGGATGAAAAATAACGGTCCGCCAACTCCAGAAAGTTTTGATGAGAAATACGTCCCGCGCCGACCAGAATCATATTTCCGGGATGGTAGTATTTTTCAAAATAATCGCGCAGCATTTCCGGTTGAATCGATTTGATGCTTTCCTCGTCGCCAATGATAGGCAGGGACAGCGAAGACCCCTTATAAAGGAGGTTGCAGGCCACGTTGTTGACGTCCACATTCTCTCCCTCGGCGTTGAGGTCTTCCAGATATTCTTCCAGAATAATCTGGCGCTCGAGTTCGATGGAGGTCAACCGAGGCCCGGAAAAAAATTCTGCGAAGATTTCCATCGCCCGGTCCAGTTTTTTGGGATGGGGGCTGAAACCAAAGTAGGTGTATTCGGTCATGGTGGACGCCCGTAAATCCTTGCCGATTGTTTCAAACTCGCGGTTGAGGGAAAGGGAATCCGGAAAGCTCCGGTTGCCGCGAAACATCATGTGTTCCAGAAAGTGGGAAACGCCGTTATTGCTTTTTTCTTCCAGGCGAAGTCCGGCGCGCACCACCATCGCCAATTCCAGAGTGTGGATATGCGGCATTTCAATGGTCGCCACCGTAAGACCGTTGGGCAAAACATCGTTATAATTGCTAATCTCTGATACAAGTAAATCCATAGGAGCGCGAAACCAAAAGATAATCCCGGCGATCAGGCCGGAATAGGGTTGTCAATTAAACAGCTAAACAGAAAATCGTTGATAGCGATTCGAGGTCGCCTTGTTGTTGATTCCAAATTCTCGTTAAAAAGACCCGACCTGTCAATAAAGGAATTAGCATGACATTCAATTCCTCGCCCGGGAAATTATTTTGTTTTGGATTGGGTTATACCGG
>JAJDBD010000156.1 GCA_029261575.1 Nitrospinaceae bacterium
ATGCAAACCAACTCGCATTTAAACGAAGTCAAAAACGCCACCATCCTGCGCTTCACCGAGTTGTGGCGCGCTAATTTCCAGGCCAACCTGGACGCCATTCAACGCAACCCCGGCACAGCCTGCCTGCGCGGTAAATTCAAAACCCTCCCGTGCATCGTCGTCGGCGCCGGACCGTCGCTGGACAAAAATATCCGCCTCCTGAGGCAGGTTCAGGACAAGGCCGTCATCTTCTCCAGCGACGCCGCGTTGAAATCGCTGGCGCGGCACGAAATCAAACCCGCCTTCGTCGTCAGCCTCGACCCGCAGGACGAAATCACAAAATTTTTCACCGACGTTCCGCACCAGGGAATCACCCTCGTCGCGCCGACCATCGTCCACCCGCGCGTGCTGGACCTTTGGGAAGGCGGCGTTGTGTTCTTCAACAAACACGCGCCGGACATTCCCGTCCTCACCGAGATCCAAAAACAACTCCCAAAAGTGGGAGCGCTGACGCCCGGCGGCACCGTGCTGTCCGTCGCATACGACCTGGCGTTTCAGTCCGGCGGCGACCCGATCATTTTTTTGGGACAGGACCTGTCCTACTCCGCGAAAAACATCTACAGCCGCAGTTCTGAAAACGACGAAGAGGATTTCGAAACCCGGTTGAAGAATCAGGGGGAGAATATCGTTTTCGAAACGGACGTCCACGGCCAGCGGGTGCCCACCCTGAAATCCATGTCTGTCTCCCGACAATGGTTTCACTGGGCCTTCCGCGAATGGAAACGCCCGGAGCCGCTGACCGTCGTCAACTGTAGCGAGTCCGGCATTCTGGACCAGTGCGAACAGATACCATTCAGCGAAGCGATCTACAGATACTGCGGAAAGAAAGTGAACGTCGACTGGATCCTGAAGAAAGCGTTGAAAAAGTAACTGGCGAGGAATGAATCATGATCAGTTCCATCAGCTTCCATCCGTTCATTTCGCATTTCCCCATCGCCTTGCTGGTCGCCGGGCTGGCCTTGCTGTACCTGGCCCGTAAACGGTCCCAACCTAAACTCGCCGCCGCCGCGTCTTTGAACCTGAGTCTCGGATTCATGGCCGTCCTCATCGCCGCGCTGACCGGGATGCTGTCCGTCGACCTGGGCCTGTGGTCGTCCGCCGAGGTATTGGGGCATCAGGGGTATTCCCTGCTGGCGGCGATTTTGTACGGCGTCAGCGCCATGTACTCCTACACTCAGGCCTATTCCAAAACCGCGATCTGGTTTTATACGCTCGCCCTGGTAACGCTGGGCGCCAGCGCGTATTCCGGGTATCTACTGGTATTCTATTCCGTCAGGTGAGGCGTGGAAACGCCGAAACGATGCACCAGTTCTCCGCCGTAAAAACCCGTGGCAACGACGCAAAACAACCCGCCCGCGACGAGCAGGGCGTATAAAAATTTTCCCCACCGGTTTTTCAGGAACCGCTTCGTCAACAAAGCTAAGGCGAAGACCAGCCCCGTCAAAAGCGCGAACTGGACGTGGGAGGACAGGAAGGGTTTGAAGTTGGGGCGAACGTCGAGGCTCACGACGCCCGCGAGACCGACCGCGATAGCCGCCAATGCGCAGAAGAATCCGAGGCGCAGGTTGAAATCCCCAGCGGTCAAAGCCGCCTCTTCGTTCTGGATTTTACCGTAGGCCAGAAGGACCGCGCCGCTCACCAAAAGCCCCACGGGAAAGTGCACAATCAGGGGATGTAATTTTAGGAAAAACATGGAGGTTTGTTAACGATAACCAGCAGGTTGCTGAAAAGTTTTGAAAAAATAAAAACTACAAATTGTCAAGCCGACCAACGAGGCGCCGGGGAGCATTTGAATATCGAACCCTGCCGTCAATTGTCCTGACCCTACTAAAACTCTCAATCTAAAAAACGCGAACACTCTTCGGCGGTGGGGACGCGGCAAACGTCCCGCTTGCCAAAAATCCGATAACGATTTCGAGCCGCCCATTCGTAAACCCAGTCGCGCAGGCTTTTTGGAACCCACCCGAATAGCGCGAACAGCCCCCAAACGCCTCCCAGAATTTCAAAAATCCGGATCACCGCGTCGGATTTTCTTAACACCTTCCCCTCGTCATACAGAGCGATAGATTGCAGAGTTTCGCCTTCATCCTTCCCCAGCCTTTCGGCGGCGCTCTTTCCCTGAAGCGGAGCGAAGCGCAATTTCCCTCCTGCGTCGATTCTCAACAAAAAATCCACATAGCGGTTGCACAGTCCGCAAACCCCGTCGAAGAAAACGATCGCCGGTCGCGCGCCGGGCGACGAGGCGGAGGGGTCGGCTTCTTTAACCTGGAAGGCGTCGGCGGTCATTGGCGGTTTTCCTTCGCGCGGCAAAACAGGGCAAACTTGTTTTCATCCATTTTAATGATTTTAGCGCCCCTCTTCGAAATTTTTTTCTGAAGCCCTGGACCATCAAATCCCTCCACCACCACAAACACTTACATTTAATGTATTTTAATAATATCTCAATTATGGTAGGCTACTTGAAAATTTTTCAACCGAACAAGAACAGGATATGCGAAGCGGCAACCGGCGCCTATTAAAATTTCCCGCCGACGTCCGCTGTTTTTTCCAAGAGGATCAAATGAATATGGCGCCCAATGAAAAGCAAAATCTGAAACTTCTAATAGTGGACGACGACGAAGACGACGTCCTCATCCTCAAGGATTTGATCCAGGAGGGCGTGGCGGGGTTTCAGATTGAATTGAGCCACAGTCCGAGTTACGAAAGCGCCTTGTCCAAATTGGAAAGTTCCTCCTTCGACCTCTGCATGTTCGATTATCGCCTGGGCGAGGTCGACGGCATCCATTTGTTAAAAAAGGTCCGGGAAATGAAAATCGAAGTCCCCATTATTTTATTGACGGGGCAAGGCGATCAGGAAATCGCGGTCAAAGCCATGAAAGCCGGCGCCACCGACTATCTGGTCAAGGGACAACTGGACACGGACGGCCTGCAACATTCCATAAGCTACGCCGTTAAATTAACGCGGGAGGCCGACCGGCGCAAACGCGCGGAGGAACTCCTGCGCGAATCACATCAGGAATTGATTCAAAAAAACGACAAGCTCGAAGATTCCCTGAAAAAACTGAAAAGCGCGCAGAACCAGATCATGCGTTCGGAAAAACTTGCGGGAGTCGGAAGATTGGCCGCGGGGGTTTGCCACGAAATCCTAAACCCCCTGAACATCATCTCGGGCCACGTCCAGGCCCTCCAAATGGAACGCCCCGACGACAAGGAGCTTAACGAAGACTTCCGTTCCATAAACGAGGAAATCTACCGAGTTGAAAAAATAATCGGCGGGTTGTTAAAGTTTTCGCGCAAGGGGGATATGGAGTTCAGGCTCGTCGACATCAATGCCGAGCTGGAGTCGGTGCTCGCGATCATCGAAAAAGAATTGAGCCTGGGAAATATTACCGTCCGGAGAAAATTCGCGGGAAACACGCCGAATGTTTTAATCGATCCCGACCGCATGCGGCAGGTATTTTTGAACATCATCAATAACGCCAAATACGCCATGGAGGGCGGCGGAGTATTCACCGTTCACACCCTTGTGATCTCCAAAGACCGAAGAAGACGAAACCTTGGCAAAACCGACGACGACGGAACCAATACCGAGAAGTCGTTTGAAATTCCGTTTTTGCGAATCAAGTTTGAAGATACCGGAACCGGCGTCAAGAAGGAAGATATGGACAAAATGTTCGATCCCTTTTTCACGACCAAGCCCGAGGATAAAGGAACCGGATTGGGCCTTTCCGTTTGCTACTCCATCATTGAAAAACATTCCGGCTCGCTGGAGGTGGAAAGCGAATGGGGAAAAGGCGCCGCGTTCATCATCGACCTGCCCATCAACGAAACGATGACGGCCTCGTCGGAAAATAATCTGGTCGAAGAGTTTTTCTGATTCCCAGGAATGGAAATGGCAGTCCTAAATTCAAGGTTCGATATGCAAGTGTCCCCCTGCCCGTAGCGTTCCCCGTATAAGTTGCGCCTAATGGGTCCAGCGTCACGCTGGCTCCGGCGCCTCGCCGGTTATTGGAGGAAATTGAGCAAGGACGGCTGGATAATGCGAGCGGTGGTGCTCAACGTCGCGTTCAAGGCGATTTCCAACTGCGCCAGATTCGACGCGCTTTCAACCAGATCCGTATCTATTATGTTCGACAATTGTTCGTTCAAGTTGACAACGTCCTGATCGTGAAACTCCTGGGCGTCTTCCATTCTCCGGAATACCCCGCCCAACCCGGCGCGGCCTTCTCCCAGCGTCGTTTCCCCCTCCTTTAAATTATCCAGCAACGCTGTCAAGGCGAACTGATCGTTTTTATCCAGCGCCTCTTTTAAAGTAAGCAAAGTGGTGAAAACGTTTTTGCCTCCCCCGATCCCCAAATCCGACGCCGTCGTCCCGCCCGTGGGATCGCTAATCACCGCAGTCGTGGTCGCGCTGTTGGAAATAACCCGCAATCCGTTGCCTAGACTGTTGATGCTGGCCGTGACGTTGAATCCCGAACCGTTGATGAGAGTCAAAACGTCGCCCACGGTCGTCGCGGAACTCAGGGAGATTGTGCCCGAAGCCGCTCCATTGACGATATTGATATCGCCCAGCGATAGACCGGCGCCGCCGTTCAAATCGGAAATCAATGTCGACGCCGTGGCGCGTGGATTTAAATTCAATCCGGTAAAATTTCCGTCTCTTCGCCCGAGAATGCCCAGGTCGGCGGCGGTTGTGCCGCCCAATTCGCTCACCGTCAACGTGCCATTAATCACCCCGCTGGAATCGGTCAATTGAAGTCCCTGACCGTTGCCGGCTATGGAGGCGGTCACGTTGATCCCGGACGCGTTGATCGCCGCTATCACGTCGTTGACCGTATTGCCGGCGGAAACCGTGATCGTCGCGCTGGTTCCACTGCGGTCGGTGATCGCAAAAGACCCTGCCGCCACGCCGCTGCCGCCGTTTAGATCCGCCAAAGCGACGGCGCCGGTCAGCGCGGGATTCAAATCCGCGACAAACACTTCCGAACCCGCGCGGTTGACCGCCAGGTTGAAGCCTCGCGAAATGGGAACCTCAAACCTTTGGCTGTTGCCGAAGTATTGAATCTCGTCGGAGTTAGTGATGTTGAACGGGGACGTCCGGTTATTGGTTCCGCCAAAAATAAATTGATTGTTGACCGTGGTGTTTGCTTCCTCAAGAGTGGAGGCGATGATCTGTTCGATTTCCGACTTGGCAAACTGGCGCGTTTCCGCGGTGGAGTCCGCGCCTAACTGGTCGATAGCCAACTCTCGCGCCCGAACCAGATTATTCGTAACGCCGCCCAAAACCGCGTCGCCCGTATTGATGAACAAGCGGTTGAAGTCGATGTTCCGGTTGAACTGCCGGGTCTCCTCAATGGAGGTTTTCAATTCGAGAGAGTCGCGAACTCCCGCCGGGTCGTCGGAAAGTTTATTGATGCGCTGTCCGGAGGCGATTTCCTGTTGCGTCCGAAACAAATCCTCCGTGATACGGAAAATATTTTGCAAAGAGTTTCTTTGCATCAATTGATTGGTCACACGGAATACCATAACTCGCTCCTCGACGCAGTTCGCTGGGCCGCCAGGCGGCCCGGAACATGGTCAAATTCAGATCATATACGGTTTTGCAACACGTCGAACATTTCCTCCACGACGCTGATCACCCTCGCCGACGCGGCGAACGCCTGCTGAAACTTGATCAGGTTCAACATTTCCTCGTCGAGGGAAACGCCGGAAATACTTTCCCGGCGATTTTCAAGTTGTAACATGATTCCGTCCTGCTGTTCCTTGAAACTGTTTGCGCTTGAGGCCTTGACGCCCACCCCGCCCACCAGGGCGTCGTAGAATTCATTGAACGTAAACGTTCCCGAGCCGGACCCGACCAGGCTCACCGAATCAAACGACTGCGAGTTCTGCAAATTCGAAAGATTGATCGCGTTGTTGCCGTCCGCGGTCGTGTTCAGCCCCGCCGCAATGCGCGCGGGCTGGCCCGCGACGTCGCTGGACAGGGCCATCAGGTTCGATGCGTTTTCGGATACAGAGAAACGAAACCGGTCCCCCGCCACGGCGCCCGCAGAAATATTGACGGACAACCCGTTGGCCAGGTTGAACGCGGTTCCGGCGGCGAACGTGAACGTGCCCGAAGCCTGGCCCGTCGTCAGGTTGTTCAACGCGAAAGAATTCGAGCCGGTCATGACAATTTCGTATTTATCCACCGACGAGGTGGTCGGGCTGGCGTTCGTTGCCGATACCGTAGCGGTCCCCACATTGTTCGCGTTATTGATCACGGTGGGGCTGAGCGGCTCAAAAAAGTTCAATCCGGAGACGCCGTTCAAATCCAGGCCCTGATTGTGGACGCGGTTGAACTCGCGGACCAGGCCCGCCGCCAATCGATCCAGTTTGTCCTTGACCCCTTCCACTTCCGTGTCGCGCATGTCCAAAAGGCCGCGCATTCTGCCATCCTGAATATCCGCCGTGACGTTTACGGGAACGCCGGATCCGTCGTCCAAAAGGACGTCGTTAAAAGCCCGGTTATTGCTGTTGGGCTGAACGCTCATGGTGAACGAGGAACGACCCAACACCAGCGCGCGCCCGCTTTGCAGGGTGATATCGATTTGCCCGTTTGTCTCGTCGCGGATGTCGATATCGATCTTTCCCGCCAGTTCGCGAATCAACCGGTCGCGCTCGTCGCGCAAATCGTTGGCCAGAATGGGTCCTGGCTCGTTGCCGTGAATCTGAGTATTGAGGCGGGCGATTTCCTGGGTCAGGCCGTTGATTTCCGTGACTTCAAAAGCGACCGTCCGGTCCAGGTTTTGCTGGATTCCAAACAAGTCCTCGCCCAGCCGATTGAAAATGGAGGTCAAATTTCCGGCTTCCGCCAGAATGTCGGAGCGGCCCGGCAAGCCCGTCGGGTTGGTAGAAATATCCTGCAGTCCGTTAAAAAAGTTGGAGAACCCGGCGTTCAAACTGTTGCCGCCGGTATCGTTTAACAACGCCTCCAACTGGACGAAGACGTCCTGACGCGCGGCGAAGTTTCCCAGCGACACGTCTTCCTCGACCAGTTGACCGAACAGAAATTGATCGTGCGCGCGGGCAATACTGCCGATGCGAACGCCCGTGCCGAAATGCCCCAGCCCCGTCGTGCGCGGCGTGGTGGTTTCCAGGCGAACGTCCTGACGGGTGAACCCCTTCGTTTGAACGTTGGCGATGTTCTGTCCCGTGACCTCGATCGCCGCCTGCTGGGTCAACAAACCCAACTTGGCCGTGTTCATTACGCTGAAGATATTAGTGCCCATGACTCAACCTCGCGCCCGCAGTTTTCCTAAGGCGCACAACGCCGCATTCAGGCGCTGGCGTTTAAAAGACGGCTGTGCATCCTGCCGCCCTGAATCTTCCCGTTAGAATGATAGGAACCGCCCGTATCCCCGTCCACTTTGTAAATAAACGAAAGCGATTTTTGGAGGGATTGCGAAGAACGGCTGATCAGATTTTTATTTTTTTCGTTGAGGCTCTGAATGGTTTCTATATGACTCAAGAGCCGGTTTCTGCATTGGATTAATTTTTCAGAGTATGGAGAGCTGTGAGTTTCGGCCAGTCTCTTGAGGGTCAATTCCTCGCCGGGGAGGCCGAGCGTCCCGGCCATTTCTTCAATCACTTTTTCGCGGTTGTCTTCCAGCGTCTGCATCTTGAGAACCAGCGTTTCCTTTCTCTTCAAAATCTCCTGGAGATTTTCCAGAGTATGTTCCGTCACCACGCTCCATTCCGTTTTGAGCAGGGCGATAAACTCTTCGTATAAGACTGCCTTCTGGGTCAGCAGTTTCAGGAGAATTTGATATAAACGCTTCATGGTTTCACCTTAATTCACTTTTCGGGAACGTCCTTCCCTTTCGTTTCTCCAACGTCGTCGGACGGAATCTGTTCTTCCAGGGCGGTCAATTGCTGGAACAGCATGTCGCCAATGCCCATCCCGCCGGTTTTGGAAATCTTATCCGCCAACTCCTGATCCAGCATGGAGGTGAACATGTCCGTAGCGTGGCCGCCGAGCAAATCCGATTTCGGCACGGTGGTGCGCATCACCGTTAGCAACTGGTTGACGAGCACCGATTCAAATTGTTGCGACAACACTTTGAGATCTTCCGGGGAACTACTTTTCTTATCGGATCCCGACGCCGTCTGGAGTTTGTCGACTTGACCTTTGCCCAGGATCGTCGGAAGATTTTGCTGAGTTCTGATTGGCTCGAGATAACCCATTATCCATTCCTTTTTAAAAAAGCGGAAAGCGGACGAAAATTAAGTAGCACAGATCGTGCCAAATCGTCCCGACCTCGCGCGTGACAATTAAGAAACTGATTTATAAAGGCTTTGACTTTGGAAAGCGATTGGATAGAACAACGGCTTGCGGGGGAAAAAAGGGACCGGTTGGGAAAAATTTTCCCGCTTTTAGGGTCAGGACTCATTAATTCTGTCCATTCTGCGCCAGAGAATTTTTGATAGATGGCAACGCAAGCCGCGCAGGGACTGGCCAGAGCCAATCGCAAGCGGCTTGCGTTGTCCAGATGCGAAAATTTGCGGCGCCTTGTAAAGGTTGGCCATGAAAAACAAATCTACGGCGTCAAGCAAGCTTACCGTAGCTATTGCTATGCTTGCGCTTGCTTTCCTTGTGTCTTTATTCTTCATGGTCAACAGAATTGTACAGAATTAATGAGTCCTGACCCTATATGATTTCCAGTTCGGCATGCAAAGCTCCCGCGACCTTGATCGCCTGTAAGATTGCGATCAAATCCCTGGGCGTGACGCCGATGGAATTGAGGGCGTTGACCACTTTTCCCAACTCCACGCCTTTGGGAATTATCAGCAATTTATCCTGACCCTCTTCCACGGAAATGCGGGTTCTTGGAGCCACAACCGTTTCCCCGCTGGAAAGAAGCTCCGGTTGAGAAACCTGAGGATCCTCGCGAATTTGGATGAACAAATTTCCATGCGCGACGGCGACTCTTGAAATCCTGACGTTTTCTCCCATCACAATCGTCCCCGTTCTTTCGTCGATAATGACTTTTGCCGTCGCATCCGGCTCCACCGTGAGGCCTTCAATCTGGGTCACAAAGGCGGAGGTGTTGCCCTTATAAAAAAGCGGCACCTCGACCCGGATGGTCCTGCCGTCGTCGGGCCGGGCCACTTCGTCTTTGATCAAATCGTTGATGGCCCGGGCGATCCTCTCGCCGGTGGTGAAATCGGTTTGTTTCATCGTAAGAAAAATTTCCGTCTTCGCATTGAAGTGAGAAGGGATTTCCTTTTCCACAATTCCGCCGCTGGCGATGCGCCCGACGGTGAGATGGTTTTTTTGCACTCCTCGCGCCGCGCCCTGCACGGAAAACCCGCCGATCGACAAAGCTCCCTGCGCCACGGCATAGACCTCGCCGTCCGGTCCTTTTAACGGACACATCAAAAGCGTGCCTCCTTGCATACTGGTGGCGTTTGCCAATGAGGACACAAGAACGTCCAAACGATCCCCCTGTTTAGAAAAGGGCGGCAAGTCGGCGGTGACCAAAACGGTGGCCACGTTTTTGAACTGGAGCTGTTGGATGCGCGCTTCTGGAACGGTGACGCCCAGCTTGCGAAGCATATTGACCACGGCCTGGATGGAGAAGAACACGTTGGTCGCCCGGTCGCCGGTTCCCTGCAGGCCGATCACCAGGCCAAAACCGATCAATTGGTTGTTACGGACGCCCTTGATATTGGCCAGATCCTTGATCCTCGCCGCCTGGGCGACGTCCACAAACAGGACGGCGACCAGAAACAGAACCGTTAAAAATTTCAAGCTGGAAAGTTTAAACCGCATCTATTGTCTCCTGTCACACAGTATTTAATGTCAGTGTCGCGGACCCGTCTCCCACGGTGCCGTCGGTGGCGCGAAGGGTCAGAGTTTGAGTTCCCTCCGCGACTGTCGGCATGACGGTCACGGTAACGACGCCGGTGGACGTGTTGATCGTCGCGCCGGTAAAAGTCGCCGATTGGCCCGTCATGCTCCAGAACACGGTTCCCACGTTACCCGTCGCGGTGAAAGCGATGGTCGCCGCGGGCAACTGGTCCAGGGTCAGGTCCTTGGGATTGATCACTATGTTGTCCGTGAAGGCGGTGATCGAACCGGTACCGGTATTGCCTTCGGAGTCGACCACGTTAACCGTCGCCGTTCCTGCAGTTCCGTCGGCGACGAAAATGCCGGTGGTGGATCCGATATTGCCGACCGAGATATTGCTCAGCGTCCAGAAAAACGGGGCCACTCCCGTACTCGTGAACGTCACCGTTTCTCCCAGGTTGATAGAGGCTGCGTCGGGAGAAACTACTAAGGTCTCCGAGACAACTGAAACAGTCGCCGTACCCGTCAAGCCGTTCGTGTCCGTAGCCGTTACCGTCAACGTTCCCACGGTCGTTCCCGCAGTGAAGACGCCGGTAGCAGACACAATGGTCCCCAAGCTGGTGTCGCTAACCGACCAAGAGAACGTTTTCGATCCTCCCGCGGCGACAAAAGTCACCGTCCCCGCCTTGTCGATAGAAGCGGTGAGCGGGGTCACTGTGATGGTGTTCAAGCTGGCGGCGGTGGCCGACGGTCCGAGCGGATTGTTACTCCCCGAATCGTTGTCGCACGCGGCGGCAAAGAACGCCAGGGCCAGCAGGCCCGCGAGGCCAAGCGTCCGCAAACTTAAACCGGAAAATTGGAATCTCAGAAAATTTTTCATCACGCCCCCGCTATTGCTTGGAAGTTGACGAAGGCAACCGATGTGGTGGCGGTTACGTTTTCAAACGTCGCGGTCACAAAGGCGGTTCCTTCTGTCGTGGCGGAGGTCAGTGTGGTCGTCGCCACGCCGCTGACGGTGGTTACGGAGGCCGCTCCCAGGGTTCCCAGCGTGGTGGTTAGCGACACTGCGGCGGCGTCCACAACCTCGTTGTTGATATCGAATACTTCCACGCGAATGGTCGCCTGGCTGACGCCGTCCGAGGGCAACCCGCTGTCGCCAGCAATGGCCGTGACGCCGACGCTGTTGCCGTTGAAGCTGGGTCCGGTCACCTCGTTCACATCCGCCTGGCAGGCGAACAGGAATGCGGCTAAAACCGGAATGGAAACAAGTCTGAATAATTTTGATCTAAACATTTAGTTCACCTGTTTTAAAAGGGCCATACCCATCCGAGGATGCGATACGCCCAGCCGACCCTTTGCTCGTCGGTGATCACCCCTTTGCCCACATAGGTGATTTCCAGAGCGGCGACTTTTGTTGAAGAAACCGTATTGTCAAAATTGATGTCCGCAGGCCGGACGACTCCGCTGAGGAGCATGGTTTGCTCCTCAAAGTTTATGGTGAGCGCGCGCTTGGCCTGAATTTTCATATTGCCGTTGGGATACGCTTCCATCACCACCGCGGAAATCGTCGCCGTCAATTGGCCGCTCCGCGTCGTGGTTCCGTTGCCCTGGTTGGAGCGAGCGACGGTGGCGTCCAAGTTTGGGTCGAATCCGTTGCCGCTCCCCAGAAAATTCTGAATTCCTAGATTACTGGGAAGTCCCAAAAGGCGTCCGGATTCCAGTTCGATGGTGGTGGTCTTGTCCGTATCGGTGGTGGCGGTTTGCGTCGAGTCGATATTCTCTTCCACCAGGATGGTGATGATGTCGCCCGCGCGGCTCGCCTTGGCGTCGGACGCCAACATGTTTTCATAAGTCACACCCGGCCACAGGGAGCCTTCCGCCCTTTCATCCTTGGCGTACAGGGAATCCGGAATCACCGTTTCCCGCGCCTCCTTGAGCAGAGAATCCTTGCCCGCGCAGGCGCAAAGGCTCAGCGTCAAAACCGCCGTCAGCGCCGCGCGCATTAATTTTTTGGTTTTTTGTTTTTTAGTCATGATCATTGGAGTTGAATTTTTACGATTCTGGAGTCGACGATTTCCCCATAAACCATTTTTTTGGTTTCCAGATTTTGAACCTGAATCACTGTTCCTTCGATCCCTTTGTCCTTGGCGATTCCCGGAGCGGTGATTTTTAGTATTCCGTTCTCGGCCACCAAAAGAATGCGGTCGCCGCGTTTGATCAGGACCGGTTGATCAAGTTCCCTGGGAGTCAGAATGTGTCCCGCATTCAAGCTTCGGCGAAGTTCCATGCCGACCACGTCGCCGATATCGGAAAATGATTCCCGCAGGGAAGGCGTTTTTTTGACCCGCAACAATTTCAAATCGCCGACGGTTAAAATGTTTCCCTTGCGCGAATCGCTGTTCAATGCGACCACATCCTCGTAAACGGCGGCCGTCGCTTTCAGGCGAATAACTTTTTGCGTTTCTCCATTCACCGTCACCCTGAGGGTCAAAGGCATGTACCCAAATTTAGAGGCGCGTTCCTGAAGTTCGAATTTCAACTCCATCGCTCCCGGCGGCAATGTCAGCCCCTTGCCTTTAAAAGAAACCTCAACTTCCATTCGGTCCGCGTCCCAGGGCAATTGATCGACGATAAACGCCTTCCCCTGGAGGACAATCTCTTCCTGGGACAGAAACTGCCCCTCCCCCGTCGCGGCGTGTGAGAGAGGACTCAAGACCAATCCCCACGCCAGGGCGAGATGCAGGACGAAATATTTTATGGACGATGATTCAATCATGCTCGTTTACCGGATGAGGTTATTGGCGATCTGCAGTAACTGGTCCGCCGTTTGAACCGTTCGGGAATTCACCTCGTAAGCCCTCTGCGCGGTGATCAATTGAACCAGCTCTTCGACCACGCTGACGTTGGATTGCTCCAAAAACCCCTGTTGCAAGGTTCCGCGATTGTCGATGCCGGGGTTGCCGACGACCGGCGGACCCGAAGCTCCGGACTCGATAAACAGGTTCGCCCCCTGGGCCTGAAGCCCGGCGGGGTTTTGAAAAGTCGCGATTTGAATGGTTCCCAAAATGGCCGGCTGAGGCGTTCCCGATTGCGTCACCGATACCGTGCCCTGCGTGTCGATTGAAACGTCGATGGCGTTGGGAGGAATAGTGATCGCCGGGTTTAACAACAAACCGTCCGAGGTGACCACCTGGCCGGTATTGTCCAGTTTAAAAGTTCCCGACCGCGTGTAGCCCAGATTGCCGTTGGGCAAGGTGATTTGGAAAAACCCGTCTCCCTGGATCGCAATGTCCAGATCGTTTTGAGTTTGAACAAAGTCTCCCTGGAGAAATATTTTTTGTATCGCCGAGGTTTTTACCCCCAGTCCCAACTGAGACCCCGTCGGCACCTGATTTCCGTTTGGGGAAAGGGTTCCGACCAGGCGCAGTTGCTGATAAAACAAATCCTGAAAATCCGGGCGACTGCGTTTGAATCCCGTGGTGCTTACGTTGGCCAGGTTGTTCGCGATCACGCTGACGTTCAGGTCCTGGGCTTGCATGCCGGTGCTGGCTGTAAATAAAGAACGAATCATCTTGCCGTCTCCCTCGTTTGACTATGGTTTTCCCCATTCAATGACATATGAGCGCCTCTAAAAATTAATCATGGCTGTGAGCGGCTCTTATGAAATAAGGGCCCGCGAGTTGCCAAAAGCGAAATATCCAATTATTAGAGATCTCCATTTAAAACCCTCTTAGACCGATCGCCCTAATGTGTTGATCGCTTGATTGTCCATTCGATCCACCGTCTGGATTAAATTTTGATAGGACTCGAAAGCCCGGAGGGTTTGAACCATGTCCCCCAGTTCCTCCATGACGCTGACGTTGGAATTTTCGACGAACCCCTGCCGAACGATGCTGTCTTCCGAGCGGCTTTTTACGGCCTCGGGATCGCTCAACCTGTATTGTCCATCCCCTTCTTTGATCAATTTGCTCGTGTCCCTGAATTCGGTGATCTTCAAAGCGCCCACCGGTATGGTTTGCAAAGCGCCGCCAAAACTGACATTGCCGCCGTCGTCGACCACGATTTGCGCGCCGAAGGCGTCGATAATGATCGGGTTGTCGGTATCGTCCAGCACCGGATTTCCGTTCTGGGTCACCAGCCGGTTGTCGGGATCCAGACGAAAGCTTCCCTTGCGCGTATAGCGCTCCCCGTTCGGAGTTTGTATCGAGAAAAATCCTTTGCCCTGCAAGGCCAGATCCAGTGGATTGTCCGTATGTACAAAAGAACCGTTCGAATGATCCGTGGCAAAGTCCGCAATCCCCACATAAGCCACGCTGGAATTGTTTTGCGCGGTGGGCAGGAGGACGTTTCTGGCGGTTTCAAATTCTCCGGTTTTTTCAAAAGGCGGCATCATCGCTTCAAAGACCAACTTGTCCTTTTTAAAACCCGCGGTCGAAACATTGGCAAGGTTGTTGGCGATGACGTCCAGTTTTCGTATTTGTTTGTTCCCCGCCGAAGCGGCGATGTACAACCCTTCTTGCATGATGGACTCCCTGTTTTTACCTAACTAAAAAGCAAAACCTGTACCAAACTAAAAATTTAATCTTAAAACTCCCTCGCCCAAACCGGGAAACCCTTTCCAGGTAAAGAGTTCTCCCTGTCAAAGAACTTTTCCAACATTGCGGAAAATTAAATTTTGTCAAAAATTTCCCGGCAGATAATTCCCGAAACTCCAGGAAAACCCTGGAATCCACCAAAATTTTGACGCTTGGTCGAATCTTTTTCCCAGGGTCAGGACTCATTAATTGTGTACAATTCTGTTGGCCATAAAGAGCAAAGACACAAGGAAAGCAAGCGCAAGCATAACAAAAGCTATGGTAAGCTTGCTTGACGCCGTAGATTTGTTCTTCATGGCCAACCCTTACAAGGCGCCGCCAGCGTGACGCTGGACCCAATTAGGCGTAACCTATAGACTTGGGCAAGCCTGCACCTTGAATGCAATCAAGAATGATAGATAGGTTGGGATTCGAGTTGAGGATAACTTCTCAATCGTCAACCCTTACCCCCGGGCGTTGCCCGGCCGGCGCGGTTTTCACTAACAAAACATTCATTAAAAATTTGGCTGGCGCAGAATGGACATTATTAATGAATCCTGATCCTAGTGTATAATCCAAAATATAACCCTCAAAGCGCGCCTGGCGAGCCGCCTAATTCAACCCATATCAATAAAAAGGAATCGATAATTATGGAAATTATTTCAATCGACGAACTGCACGATAAAACCCTGGGTAGCGACGAATTGGTTCTTGACGTCAGAAGCGCCGACGAGTTTGAATCCGGTCATATAAAGGGCGCCCGGAACCAGCCCCATGAAGAAGTTTCGGACATTGCCGGAGAATTAAAGCAATACAAAACCGTATACGTTCATTGCAAAATGGGAGGACGGGCCAAGATGGCGTCCGAAACTCTGGAAGGAGCCGGACTCTCCAACGTCGTATGCGTGGGCGACGGCGGGATGCAGAGGTGGATGGATATGGGGTGGGATTCAGAATAAAACTTACGCCACCAGCATGACGCTGGACCCACTTTGGCGTAATTTATACGGTGAACGCTACAAGCTAGATTGAACTTGCAAATTCAAACCATAGGCCCCGGCGCCTTCGCCGGCCAGCGTGACGCTGGACCCACTTTGGCGGGGAACGCTACCCGCTTGGGAGCGCTTGCCAATCAATCACGCCGCCGGGGGGCTACCCCAGCCAAAATTAAACAAAAAAAACCCAGGGAGGCAATGGAAACGCCCCCCTGGGTTAATACTGCTTACGGTCTAACTACCGAAACACCAGCTTAGTACTGCAGGGTGTTCCACTGGGTTACAGCTTTCTGACCGTTTCTTTCCTTGTTGCCGCCGTTCCAGACAGCAATCCCCATCGGGGTTTTGCCGCCGCCGAACTGCGTGTCGTTAGAATC
>JAJDBD010000157.1 GCA_029261575.1 Nitrospinaceae bacterium
GAGCGCGTCGTCCACTGGCTCGCAGGCGCGCAACTCGCCGCCGGACACGAAGTCCACGTCGCCGCGCCGGAAGCCAGCGCGACGAAAGCGCGCGTCATTCCTATCCCGCTGTGGGGTACGGAAGAGGAAGCCTACGCCGCAAGCTGTCAAAAAGTTCTGGACCTGAAACCCGACGTCGTGCACGACCACACGTTCGGGCAGTTGTTTCGCCTGCGCCACCCGGAGGTCCCCGGCGTCTCCACCCATCACAACGAACGCTTCCAACCCGCGCCCAACACGGTCTATCCCACGCGCGCCGACGCGGAATCCAACAACGCGACCGTGTTCGTGCATCACGGACTGGACATGGAGGAGTACGATTATTGCGAGGAGAAGGACGACTACCTGCTGTTCCTCGGGGCCATTCATCCGCGAAAGAACGTGGACCAGGCGATAGAGATCGCGGAGAGAGCCAAGGCGCGTTTGATCGTCGCCGGACCGGTTCGGCACGCGGGTTACTTCGCGAAAAAAGTTCGCAAACGGCTGAAGGGAACGATTGAATATCGCGGCGAGGCCTTTGGCGCCATCAAGCGGCATTTGTTGAAACGCGCGCGGGCGCTGATTTATCCCTCGTCGTGGGAGAGTTTTGGATTGTCCGTGGTCGAGGCGATGGCCAGCGGAACGCCCGTGATCGTGTCCGACATTCCGCCCTTCCGCGAAATTGTGAAGCCGGGCGAAACTGGATTCATCTGCCGCGACCGGAAAGAATTTGTAAAAGCCGCAGAGACGGTCGCGGAATTAAACCCCGCCGCTTGCCGGGACTGGGTTAAGGAAAACTTCACGCATACGCGCATGGCCGAAGGGTACGAGACCTTGTACCGGAAAGCGATGGCCGACGAGACTTGGTAACCAGCGAAGGAGATTCAGTTTTTAAAGCGAGTGCGAAATAGCTGGCACCGTTTTTTGATTAGGGAGATAACTTCGCGCGCAACTTTATGGGAGACGTCGATATCGTTCAATCCATCAAGAATTGTTTCCGCCAATTCCGGAACCCGCTGAGCAACCAGTTTTCCTGCCAGTCCCGTTTCTTCCGCAAACTTTTCAAAATGCTTCGGCATGAGTTTTTTGGACACAGATTCCCCTCCAATTTTCATCGCCATTTTAGGACTTAATTCCGGATAATAAACGGTGCATACAAGGTCGTAAAGCGGCGCCAGCCTGGTTGGATTTCCGGTAAGAAGCGTTCCTTCCTCATAAAGCAAAGAGAAATTTTTTGAATGCGCGTCGTGGTTGCCAATCAAGGCGTTAAAAATCACGGCATCCAGGAGGAGTTGTAAGTCGACTGCGGGAATGTCTGAAACTTCCCGCAATAAATCAAAACATTGTTTCAAGGACGGGCCGCCTTCGCGTTGATACTTCATCTCGGGAGGCACGGCAAGGGCCTGGCAGAAATCCTCCTGGTGCAGACGGCGCGGAAAATATCCCTTGAACAGACCGCCGGGAGGAATGGGAACCAATTTTCTATCGTATCGTTCCACCAGTAAATAGTCGATCCCTTCGACGTTGCGTATTTCAACTTGGGCCGTGGGCAACCTTATCTTGTCCGCCAATTTCATGCAAACGGCTTCGTTGAAAACCACGCCTTCGAAACGCTCATTGGCCGGTTTTATAATATGCGAGGTGGGCGCCCCGCCCAGCGACAGGGAGATATTTTCGCCGCTTGCAAGAACGGCCATCTTGTCCTGCGCCCCGGCAAGCGAGAGACGAATTCCTTCCTCGCCGACCATTAGCGGGCGGCGCGGCAAGGTTCTGATTTCCTCGGCAAGTTCTTTATCGGTTAAACTGCGGGAACCGTAATTTTTTTTCGGCAGGGGTTCGCCCGCAGGCACAAATGTTACGGCTCCCGCGCATTCTCCTCCGATCCCGTCCAGTATGGCGTAATCGTTTTGCGGGCTAACCCCCAGTTTACGAGCAATGGTTTCGCGATTGCCTTCTTCCGGAAGAAGGCCCGCAAAAAATCCCCGACACTCATTGCGCTTGAACCGTTCCTTGCGGAAAGGGAGGGAATGCGACAAAGGAAAATATGTCTGCGGTTTTTCCGCATATTCAAAAACCATCTGACCGCCGTCGTCCTGAATCAAATGGCCTACAAGAAGATCGTGCAGGTAGACGTCCAGCGTTCGGGCCATGGTCTACTCCCGTCCGGCTACAGAAGGAGGGGTCAACTCCATCTTTATCCCCAAAGTGTTCAAAACCGTCAGGGCTTTTTCCAACTGGCAGGTCGGCTTGCCCTTTTCCAAATCAATGATAAAGCGCAATCCGGTACCAGAAGTGAGCGCCAAATCCTTTTGGGTCAGCCCCAGGGATTTGCGCGTTTTCCTGATGAGATCTCCAATATGTTTGGCGGTGTACTTCATTTTTCCTGCCACTTGTATTCCTGAACGGGAATAATATAGAAAAATAAACTTAAAGTCAACTATATATTCCCGATCAGTAACTATATCTGTTTCTCCAGTAAAAATTATAATAATATTACTGATCGGGAATATAATAGCCTTTATCAATCGGTTTTAAAACCAGAATTTCTAGACAGGATTAACGGGGTCGGCCAGGGACCAGGCCTGCTCGCCGCGGGGGCAGTAGGCGCAACTTATACGGGGAAAACGCTACGGGCTTGGGGCACGAGTGGCAACGCTTTTTGGGAAGTTTTGGTTCTTAAAGCGGCGGCAAAACAACTCGGGGCGTTTTTTAATTAGAGAGATAAACTCGCGCGCAACTTTTATAAGGGGTTTCAATATCGTTCTAATCCATCAAAAATTTTTCCCGCCAATTTTCATCGCCTTGATCTCCGGCGCTTCAAAATCGACGCTCCATATTTCTGATCCTCCCGGCCAAACGCTGCCAACTGATAAACCGCCTGCCAGTATCGCCGTCCCTCCAGGACGTCGCTCCGCGAACGCTCTCTTCGGCGGGGATAAATTAAGATTTCCTAATGAAGCTAAATTAACGGCTCATTAACGGTCGTTTAATTTGGGGTTTTTATAATGCTCTTGAAACATCGGATAGAAATTATCCAAAACCCAAACAGGAAACCGGGCGATCCCATGAAACAAACAGACCAAAACCAGGCCGTTAAAAACCGGTCGCAGGGCTTATTCAGAGTGGAACTTGCCCTTCCTTCCCCGCTCGCGGCGGGGGCTCTGATTAAGCCCTGCGAACCCGGGGAAGGGTTTTCGGTTCTTAACTCTGGCTTAACGGTTTGTTCGTCTTGCTTGCAGATAGGCGAGGCAAACGGGGTCGCCCGGAATTTTCGCAAACAGACGGACAGGCGGGATTTCCTTTTATTCAAATTATTCAAAAAAACTCAATCGATAACCAGGAGGATGAAATCATGAAGACGACGAAAAAACTGACCGCAATCATGTTAGGCGTTTTGTTGGTGATGGGAGCAAGCTCCGCCCAGGCGGCAAAAACAAATTACAAGGAGACCGCCGTGAGCGCCGGGGGATCGATCAGCGGTATGGTTTCATATAAAGGCGACGTTCCCGCGCCGGTCATGCAAGATTTGAACAAAGAGAAGAATCCGGAATTCTGCGGCAAACACCCGGACGCCAAAGACGGCGTGCGCCCTATCTATAAAATAAAAGTCAACGACGGCAAACTCGCGAACGCCGTAGTGTTAATAGAAAACATCAGCGAAGGCAAAGCCTGGAGCAAAGACCCGATCGTATTCGATTTTAAAGACTGCGACATCTTCCCGCGCGTCAGTATCGTGCGCAAAACTCCCAAAGGCCAGAAGGAAAACCTCGTCAAGGTCACCAACCAGGACGAGGAAGTCTTACACAACCCTCACGGTTATAACGTTCGCGGCGCGCGGCGGATCACCTTGTTCAACAAACCTCTCCCCAGCAAGGGGTCCGTCGCCGACGTGACGACTAATATGAAACGTTTCAAAATTAAAAAGGACAAACACTTCTTCCTGCAATGCGACCAGCACAATTTCATGGAAGCGGACGCGCGCATTGTGTGGAATCCCTACTACGCCGTATCGGGCGGAGACGGCTCCTTCAAGATCGATCAGGTTCCAGCGGGAACCTACAAGGTCACGGTATGGCACCCCTACGCCGGTCAAACGACGCAGGAGGTGACCGTAGGCGCCAACGCCGATACGGCGGTCCAAATTGAACTCGCCTCCGTGAAGTAACTTCAGGCAGGCGGTTCCAGAGTGGCGTCGGAGACCTGGCTCCGGCGCCACTCGCCGTGGGGGCATTCGTTGGCGATTGCAAAGTTTCTCTCCGTTCAAATACTCTCCTCCGAACATTCATTATTGGATTCGAGGCGCAAACTCACCATAACCTGTAGCTTCTCCATATATTTCACACCCATCTGGGTCCAGCGTCACGCTGGTTGCCTCCAGGCGCTTGCCTGGCCGCCGGAGGCATTGTTTTTTCTGCCAAAAGATTTTCCATTAAATTTTTAGAGGAAGAATCACCCCAACCCTCTTTACAAGAGGGAGCCAACAAGCTCACCAAGACTTGAACTCTTTTCCCTTAAACGTTACGCCTATTGAGTCCAGCGTCACGCTGGTTGCCTCCAGGCGCTTGCCTGGCCGGTGTTTTTTTTTGCGCGTTGTGCTACCCTTTGCGGAAAATTAATTCATTAAGGGAACATACCATGAACGCCAAAACTCTCGCCGCCCTGACCCTGTTATTGATCCTGATCCCCGCCTCGGCCCAGGCCGCCGCCCGCGTGAACGAGCAGGCCCGGTACTCCAAAAACTGGTGCGAAAAAATCGGCGGCAAGCTCCGCGTACTGGTCGAGAACAAAACCGTGGTCGACTGTCTCACCGACCAGTTCGCGGTTAAAATCAGTTTCGCGGACGAGTGGGCCTCCGCCATCGGTTACGCGCGCTACTACGCCGTCACCACCGGGCGCGACCCCGGCGTGGCCCTCATCATGGAAAGCCCCGCGCAAGAGTTCAGCTTGCTCGTGTTTTTGCTGACCGCCATCAAGGACGACTCCAAAACCTGGAGAGTGTGGGTCGTGAAACCCGGCGACCTTGAACCCGCCGAAGAAGAATAACCCGTCGGCGCGGAATTCTTTGGCTCCCTCTTGCAAAGAGGGCTGGGGTGATTCCTCCGCTAAGAAATTTAATGGATTGGTTTTTCTTTTTTAAACTGCTCCTCGCCGACCATTGAAATTTTTAGCGGAAGCCCCCTAACCCCCTTTGCAGGAGGGGGATAATTCCGCCAAGCGCTTGCCTGGCGCCTACTGGCCCCGGCGCCTCGCCGGTTATCCACAACCCTGCGTAAAGTTATCCCAAGAACCTTAAGTTAATTAGGCTTTCTCTGGGGATAACCTGTGAAAAAAACACAGGAAGGGACAGCGCTTTCCCGTTCGCGTTTTTGGGACGCCTTTTTGCCGCCGGGAGACTTCTAAAGACGATTTTATTTCCGGGCGCCTCAATCGCGGGACGCCGCGTTAATAAATTCACCTATGCTGTTTTGAGGCCTTAAATAAGGCTGAAACGGGTGGCTGTGTTTGTTTTATTTTTTGCCTGCGCTGAAAATTTTTAATTCAAAATCCGCTAACGGTTTATATAAAACGGTTTAAAAGATTACGCGCGGTTTGTAAAAAACCTTTTCCCCGGCGCCGGTTTCAACCTTATTTGAAAATGGAAATTTTAAAATACTTTTATTCAATCAGTTAAAACGCGCCACGACCGAGCGGTAAAAATCCCTCGCAATTTTCTAACGCAGATTAATTTAAATTTTCATAAAAAGGTTTTGAAAAACAAACTCCTAAGCGATTCGAAAAATAAATATTTTTTTTGCCGTTGTGCCTGCGATAATCCTCGCATAAAATTTGCCTACTTTCCCCCCGCTACAAATTCATTTTCGGTTTCTGTTTTTTAATTTTTTTTCTATGCTGCCATGAACGCTCTCTGGAAAAATTGTCTGGAAGAAATCGAAAAGGTGGTTCTCCCGGAGAACTACGACGCCTGGTTTCTGCCCATTCATCCGCAGAACCTTGAGAGCGACTGCCTCACCCTGGCCGTGCCCAACGATTTTTATAAAAAGTGCCTGGAAGAAAATTACCGCAACCTGATCGAAACGACTCTAAAGACCCTGCACCATAAAACCGTGGGCGTAGACTTTGTCGTTTGCGAGGAAAGCGACGACGATTACGAAGGCAACCACAACGGTAATGGCAACGGCGCCCGCGCAACAGAGCTGGACGCGGTGAAAGTTCTGGCCCCTCTGGAAGAGCCGGTTATCAGCGTTCGCGGGGCGGACGTTTCTTCCGGCCTGAACCCGAGGTACAAGTTCGATAATTTCATCGTCGGGTCCAGCAACCAGTTTGCCCACGCGGCCAGCATGGCGGTGGGGTCGAATCCGGCTCACGTTTACAATCCTTTATTCGTGTACGGCGGCGTCGGTCTGGGAAAAACTCATTTGCTCCATGCCATCGGCAACGCCATCCTGGACAAAAATCCTGAGACGCGGATCCGCTATTTGTCGGCGGAAAGTTTTACCATCGATCTGATCCAGTCTATCAAACGCGACGACATGCACGCTTTCCGAAAACGTTATCGTCCGTTGGACGTTTTACTAGTCGACGATATTCAATTCATCGCCGGCAAGGAGCGCACGCAGGAAGAATTTTTCTATACGTTCAATACGCTTTACGAATCGCACAAACAGGTGATCCTGTCCAGCGATCGTTATCCGAAAGACATGCAGAACATGGAGGAGCGTCTGCGCTCCCGGTTTCAATGCGGACTGATTGCGGACATCAAGTCGCCGGATCTGGAAACCAAGACGGCGATTCTTTTTAAAAAAGCGGAACAACACGGCAAAACGATTCCCCAGGACGTCGCGTTGTTCATTTGCAGCAACATCAAGACCAATATCCGCGAGTTGGAAGGTTTGCTCCTCAGGATCATCGCTTACTCTTCATTCACGCGCAAGACTATCGACCTGGAATTGGCGCGCGAGGTACTCAAAGAGTTCACTCTGGACAAAAACAAAAACTTTACCATTCCTATAATTCAAAAATCCGTCGCCCATTTCTTCAAAATCACCGTACTGGATTTAAAGTCCCCCAAGCGGTCCCGCCAGATATCAATTCCCCGCCAGATCGCCATGTATTTATGCCGGGAATTCACCCAATTCTCCCTGCCGGACATTGGTCGACAGTTTGGAGGAAAAGACCACACCACCGTCCTCTTCGCTCACAAAAAAATAACTAATAACGTTAAAGAAGACAATGAGTTGGAAAAGACCATCCAAAAGATAGTTATCCAGATCGAAGGGTGTTAATCTTTTTAACAATCTGTTAGTTTTTTGGTGAAAAAGTCTGAATATAGGGTATAATATAATAATGAACCAATCCTGTGCCTTCCTGCACACAGTTCACAACAAGATTTTAACAAAACAGACAGATTAAACAATATTGATTTGATAGGGTTTTTACATTCTTTCCACATATTCACAGCCCCTACTACTACTCCTGTATAAATATTATCATTTTTAAAAGGGTATAAAAGCATTGTCTACGGACCAGGTTTTAGGAAACGAGTACGACTCAAAAAATATAAAAATTCTGGAAGGTCTCGACGCCGTCCGTAAACGCCCCGCCATGTATATCGGCGGTACCGGACCCGACGGGTTGCACCATCTGGTTTACGAACTGGTGGACAACAGCGTCGACGAGGCGATCGCCGGTTATTGTAAAAACGTCGAGATTGTCATTCATATCGACAGCACGGTAACAGTCACCGACGACGGACGGGGAATTCCCACAGACATTCATACGGAACGTAAAATCTCCGCGGCGGAAGTGGTGATGACGGTTCTGCACGCCGGCGGTAAATTCGACAAGGACACATATAAAGTTTCCGCCGGGTTGCACGGCGTCGGCGTTTCGGTTGTGAACGCGCTTGCCGAAACCCTGGACTTGGAAATCAAGCGCGACGGAATCATTTACACGCAGAAGTACGAGCGGGGAAAACCGGTCTCCTCATTGGAAGCCACCGGGAAAACCGAAGTCATGGGAACGCGAATCCGTTTCAAGCCGGATTCACAAATTTTCAGCGATTTGAATTTCAGTTTCGACGTTTTGTCCAAGCGCTTGCGGGAGTTGTCGTTTCTTAATAAAGGACTGAGAATTCAGATTCATGACGAGAGGGATGGTAAAAGCCACGACTTTCATTATGAAGGCGGTATTTATTCCTTCGTCGAGCATTTGAGCAAAAACAAGAAAACCCTGCACGACAAACCCATCGCCATCTCCCAGGATAAAGACGATTTCGATCTGGAACTGGCCTTGCAATACAACGACGGCTACACGGAAGAGATTTTCACTTTCGTCAACAACGTCAATACCCGCGACGGAGGGACGCATCTCAGCGGGTTTCGTTCCGCCCTCACGCGGACGATCAATAATTATGCGACAGAAAAAAATCTGCTCAAGAACATGGATCTAAGCTTGAGCGGGGAAGACGTTCGCGAAGGCATTATCGCCGTTTTAAGCATCAAAATTCCCGAACCCCAGTTCGAGGGTCAGACGAAGGGAAAACTCGGCAACAGCGAGGTCAAGGGGCAAGTTGAGCAGATCATCAACGACCATCTGGGCGCCCTGTTCGAGGAAAACCCGGTAATAGCCAAAGCAATCATATCTAAAGTCATCAGTTCCGCCCAGGCCCGCGAGGCGGCGAAAAAAGCCAGGGATCTGGTGCGGCGCAAAAATGCGTTGGAAATCAGCGCTTTGCCGGGGAAACTGGCCGACTGCGCGGAAAAGGATCCAGCGTTGTCGGAGCTTTATATCGTGGAGGGAGATTCCGCGGGCGGTTCCGCCAAGCAAGGGCGCAACCGGCAAAATCAGGCCATTCTTCCTCTTAAAGGGAAAATCCTGAACGTGGAAAAAGCCCGCTACGACAAAATGCTGAGCAGTAACGAAATACGCACCCTCATCACCGCGCTGGGCGCCGGGATTGGCAAGCTGGATTTCAAAATAGAAAAACTGCGCTACCACAAAATCATCATCATGACCGACGCCGACGTCGACGGCGCGCACATTCGCACCCTGCTCCTCACCTTTTTCTTTCGCCAGATGGAGGAGATCATTAGCCGGGGCTACCTTTACATCGCGCAACCGCCGCTGTTCAAAATAAAAAAAGGCAAGACCGAGCAGTACATGAAAGATGAGAAGGGTCTTTCCAAATACCTGGTCGAGCAAGCCACCGAGGGTCTGGAGATCGTGGCCTCCGGCAACGGCGCCCAGTCCTATTCCGGATCCGCTCTCGTCCGCCTGGTCGACGGGCTGATCAATTACCTGGAGTACCGCGACCGGGTGGCGAAGAACAACATCCCCGTTGGAGTTTTAAACGCCACGGCCAAAGTCAAAGTGGACGAAAATAAATTCTCCAGCCTGGAGGCGGTGTGCGAAACGCTCGGCTCGCTGTTGGACGAATTGATGGACGACGAGCGCAAAAAAAATTGCGAGTACAAAAAAGAATGGTTGAACGTCCCTGTTAGTTTTTCCGAAACGCTGGATATCAAGGAATCCGACCGCGACCGCTTGAAGGAGTTTTTGATCGAGCTGGAGGACGGTCCCGATGGACTGCGCGCAAAAACCGTGCACGGCCAGGACCGCATCGATTTGAACGCCAACATCAAAAACGCGAGTTTCATCATCGATTACGACGCCGAGAAAAGCGCCTATCAAATTCACATGCAAGGCTCCAGCCAGGGCCGGGAATTCAACCTCAACTACAACGCCCGATTCATCAATTCCCCGATCATTCAGGAACTGTTCAGGGTCTACGAACCCATCAGGCTCTTGGACTATCCGCCCTTCACTTTGAACGACAAGAAAGAATCGCGGCAGGTCCATTCCAAACAGGAATTGTTGGAAGCTATTTTGGAGGCGGGGAAAAGCGGGACATATATTCAGCGCTACAAAGGTTTGGGGGAGATGAACCCCGAACAATTATGGGCCACCACGATGAATCCCGAAACCCGCGTGCTCCTACAAGTCCGGGACGACGACCATCCGGAAGCCGCCAACCTGTTCACCACCCTGATGGGCGAAGAAGTAGAGCCGCGCCGGGAGTTCATAGAAAACAACGCCCTCGACGCCAGAAACCTGGACGT
>JAJDBD010000158.1 GCA_029261575.1 Nitrospinaceae bacterium
TCTCCGCCGTGATCAACGGATTCTGCAAGGAAGTGTTCAAGCAATTGCCCATGGAATTTGCCGTGGAAGCGGAAAAACTTTTATCCCTGAAACTGGAAGACAGCGTGGGTTGAAGCGCCGGATTTTCCGATTCACCGCTCAACCCGTTCCGTCGTTTGCGAGGGGGTGAACGGGGATCTGGATTTGTTTGCGCATAAGGTTCGGAAGGCCCCGTCGGGGTCTTTCTTGTTTAACGCCAAAGTAAAAAAAATGCTTCGCGTTAATTAGAATCTGAGCGCCTCTGAAAATTAATCATGGCCGTGAGCGGTCCTTATGAAATAAGGGCCAGCGAGTTGCCAAAAGCAGAAATATCCAATTATTGGACGTCCCCATTTAAATTTAAGGAAAGCTATTCATGTTAGAAATAAAAGATTTGCATGGCGGGTTTGAAGGCACGGAAATAATCAAAGGCGTCGATTTGTCGATCAAAAAAGGCGAAGTGCACGCCATCATGGGACCCAACGGGTCCGGCAAGAGCACACTTTCTAAAATTCTGGCGGGCCACCCGGAATACGAAGTGACCGGCGGCTCGGTTACGTACGAAGGCAAAAACCTTTTGGAGATGGAACCGGAAACGCGCGCTTTGGAAGGCATATTCATGGGCTTCCAATATCCGGTGGAAATCCCCGGCGTGAACAACTCCGAGTTTTTACGCATGGCGTACAACGCCCGCCTCCTTTACAAAGACCCCGAGGCGGAGGAGATCGATCCTTTGGATTTCGATGAAATTCTCGATCAAAAAATGAAGTTGGTGGAGATGGACCACAAATACAAGGAACGGTTTTTAAACGACGGGTTTTCCGGCGGCGAAAAAAAGAAAAATGAAATTTTGCAAATGGCCATTCTGGAACCGAAACTCGCCATCCTGGACGAAACCGATTCCGGACTGGACATCGACGCCCTGAAGGCCGTGTCCCAGGGAATCAACCGACTCATCTCCGGGGAAAACGCCGTCATCCTCATCACCCATTACCAGCGCCTGTTGGAATACATTCAGCCTCATTTCGTGCACGTCATGAGCGCCGGGAAAATAGTTAAATCCGGCGAAAAGGATTTGGCCCTGCAGTTGGAGGCGCAAGGTTACGATTGGTTGACCGCGCCCGCGAATTAAGGAGAAGCCATGTCCACAGCCACTGAAGAAACAACGCAGGCGGAAAGCGCCTTCCTGGAACTACACAAGCGCCGTCAACAATCGACCCAGGCGCCGGAAGCGGTCAAGGAACTGAATCAGACGGGCATTCAGCGTTTTGAGTTGCTGAAATTCCCGCACTCAAAGCACGAGATGTTCACCTATGCCCGGACGGCGGAAACGGTTGGAACGCCTTATGCCTTGGCGGGATCGGACGAGGTATCCGAAGAATTTGTTGAATCTGCGGCTTACACCGTTTGCGAAAAAACCCGGCTGGTTCTGGTCAACGGGTTTTTGAGCGAGGGATTGTCCAATACCGAGGGATTGAACGGCGTCGCCGTATCGGGATTGAGCGACGCCATGGCTCAGGGAGAGATTCGCGACTACCTTAGCGCCGGCGCGGAAAACGAAAACGACGTTTTCGCTTCCTTGAACGCCGCGTTCTTTTCCGAAGGATTGTTCATCGACGTTCCCGCCAATACCGCGATGAAATCTCCGATCATGATTCTTTATGTTTCCACCGGCGGCGAAAAGCCCGAGGCTTCTTTTCCGCGCTTGCTAGTTAGGGTGGGGAGAGGCGCCGAGGTTCAGTTCATTGTCAAGTTTGTCGGCCCTGGAGAAAACTATCTGGTCGACGCCGTGCAGGATTTTATTCTGGAGGAAAACTCCAGCGTCGGGTTGACGCAAATTCAGGCCGACCCGGAAAACTCCCGGCATTTTTGCAAAACGCGCGTGCGGCAAAAAAAGGACAGCCGGTTTAATTTGATCGGCGCGCTTTCCGGCGCCCGGCTCGCGAGGGATCATTTTGAATGCCGCCTCCAGGAACCCGGCGCGGAAATGAGCATGAAAGGCGTGACCGTGCTTTGCAACGAGGAGCAGGCGCATCGTTTCATCCGCATTCACCACGAGGCCCCGCATTGCGTCAGCGAGCAGAATTTTAAAAATGTCATCAACGACCGGGGACGTTCCAGCATCGACGGCACGGTGATCGTCAATCAGGGCGCGCAACTCACCCGGTCGGATCAGTTGATCAATAATTTAATGTTGTCGGACGGCGCCCACGCCGACGGCAAACCCAACCTCATGATTTACGCCGACGACGTGAAATGCACCCACGGCAATACCGTAGGGCAGATCGACGGCGACCAGTTGTTTTATTTGCAAACCAGGGGACTGAGCCGGGAGGCGGCCAAGTCTTTGCTTACCACCAGCTTCGCCCAAAGCATTATCGAATCCATTCCCTTCCCCGAGGCGATAGCGGATTTGAACGGCACGTTGTTAAAAAAACTGGAGGCTAAAAATGGCTGACGCTTCGACCGTGAAAATAAAAACTCCAGCGTTCGACGTCGAGGCGATTCGTAAGGATTTTCCGATACTGTCCCAGACGGTTCACGGCAAACCGCTGATCTATCTGGACAACGCCGCGACGACTCAAAAGCCCCGGCAGGTGATCGACCGGATGTATAAATTCGAATCCGAAGAGTATGGCACCGTCCGGCGCGGAGCTTATAAAATCAGCGAACACTCGACGCAATTGTACGAAGAGAGTCGGCAGAAAATGGCCGGCTTTCTGGGCGCGCCGACCAAGGATGAAATCGTCTTCACCAGCGGCACGACGCAGGCGATCAACCTGGTGGCCTACAGTTACGGTCGCAAGTTCATCGGCGCGGGCGACGAAATTATCATCTCCAATATCGAGCACCACGCCAACACCGTGCCCTGGCAGGTTTTGTGCGAGGAAAAAGGAGCCGTGTTGAAAGTCATCCCCGTGAACGACGACGGGGACCTGGTGATGGAGGAATACGACCGCTTGCTCAACGCAAAAACCAAACTGGTCGCGGTCAATCACGTTTCCAACGCCCTGGGCACGGTCAACCCCATCAAGGAAATCATTCGCAAGGCCCACGACGCCGGGGCCAAGGTCATGATCGACGGAGCGCAAAGCGCTCCTCATATGAAGATCGACGTTCAGGATCTGGATTGCGATTTTTACACTTTTTCCGGGCACAAAATGTACGCGCCCAGCGGGATCGGCGGCCTGTTCGGAAAAATGGAAGTTTTGGAGACCATGCCGCCTTACGTGACCGGCGGCGATATGATTTTGCAGGTGACGTTGGAAAAGTCGACGTATCAAAAACCGCCGTCGCGATTCGAGGCGGGCACGCCGCCCATCTCGCAGGTGATAGGACTGGGCGAGGCTATCGACTATTTGAACGCTATCGGGATCGAAAAGATCGGCGAATACGAACACAGCCTGTTGGAATATGGAACCCGTCTGCTGAGCGATATCGAGGGATTGAGGATCATCGGGCAGGCCAGGGAAAAGGCGGCGCTCATTTCGTTTTATCTGGAAGATGCGCATCCGCACGACGTCGTCACCATTCTGGATGAAGACGGAATCGCCGTGAGAGGAGGGCACCATTGCGCCCAGCCCACCATGAAACGCTTCGGCGTTCCCGCAACCACCCGGGCTTCGATGTCGTTTTACAACACGCCGGAGGAGTTGGACGCGCTCGCCGCCAGCATCCAACGCTGTATCAAAATTTTTTCCTAGCGCGCTCTAATAAGAAAATAAGAAAAGGAACCGGGCATGTCCTACAACAAGGAACTTTATCAGCGGGTCATCCTCGACCACAATAAAAACCCGAAAAATTTTCGGGAAATCAAAAACGCCACCCACTCCAGCCACGGGTTCAATCCGTTGTGCGGCGACGACTACACAGTTTACTTGACCGTGGACGACGACGAAGTCATCCAGGACGCAGGCTTTGTCGGAGCCGGATGCGCCATTTCCAAGTCCAGCGCTTCTTTGATGACCGCCACGTTGAAGGGGAAAAAAATCGACGAGGCGCGCGTGATTTTCGACCAGTTTCACAAGATGGTGTTGGGCGAGTTGGATCCGGAAAAAGATGAAAACCGTTTGGGCAAGCTCAAACTGTTTGTCGGCATTCGGGAATACCCCTCCAGGATCAAATGCGCCAGCCTGGGTTGGCACACCGCCATCGCCGCGTTGGATAAGGCCGAGGATATAACGACGGAATAAATTTTCAAACCCTGCCGCGGTCGGCCCAGAGTTCCGGCCCGCAAATTTCTTGGAAACGTAAAATGGCCGTCATCGCCCAATCCCCTCTGGATAAACTCACCCGACCCGGAGAACTGGTCGAGCCGCTTCCCGAAGGCAGGTTGATCTGCACCGCCTGCGGCCATCGTTGTAAATTGAATCCCGGACAGAGAGGGGTTTGCAAGGTCCGGTTCAATTCCGGGGGAACGTTGATGGTTCCTTTCAATTACGTCTCCGGCCTGAACAACGATCCGATCGAAAAAAAACCGTTCTTCCACGCCTATCCCGGCAGTCTGGCGATGAGTTTTGGCATGCTGGGTTGCGACTTTCGATGTGCGTACTGCCAAAACTGGCACACTTCGCAATCCATTCGCGACGAATCCGCGAGCCAGGACGCGTCCCTCACGACCCCCGAACAAATTTGCGACCTGGCGCAACGGCAGGGTTCCAGAGTCGTTGTGTCGACATACAATGAACCGCTGATCACCAGCGAGTGGGCGGTGGAGGTGTTTCGCGAGGCCAAGCGACGCGGACTGGTTTGCGGTTACGTTTCCAACGGCAACGCCACGCCGGAAGTTCTGGAATACATCCGTCCCTGGGTGGACCTGTATAAAATCGATCTCAAATGTTTCGACGAAAAAAATTACCGGCGGCTGGGCGGCGGGCTGGGCAACGTTTTAGATTCCATTCGCCGCGTTCACGACATGGGGTTCTGGTTGGAAATCGTTACGCTGACGATTCCCGACTACAACGATTCCGACCGGGAACTGGGTCAAATCGCCGAATTCATCGCCGAAGTTTCTACGGACATTCCCTGGCATGTCACCGCTTTTCACCCGGATTATAAAATGCGGGACCGGGGGCGGACGCCCGTTTCCGCCTTATTGCGCGCCCGCGAACTGGGACGCGCGGCGGGGCTTAAATATATTTACTCGGGGAACCGTCCAGGCCAGGTGGAAAACAGCGAGAGCACTTTTTGCCCAACATGCGATACTCTATTGATCGATCGCGTCGGGTTTCAAGTAAAATCAAATCGGCTAAAAAACGGCGCCTGCCCGAAGTGCGGGGAATCCATTCCCGGTCGGTGGGGAAATTAGAAATCGGCGACGCCAATACAACAAGGAGGAATTCTTGAAGAATAAAAAACAATTGGGAAAAGCGTTGGGGGCCGTATCGAGCGGCTTGTTCGTACTGACGGCGAAATTTGAAAAACGCGAGGACGCGGTTTTGGCCAGTTGGGTGAACCAGTGTTCTTTTGATCCTCCAATGATTTCCGTGATGCTGGCGACGACGCGCCCCGCCCGGCTTTTAGTTGAAGCCTCCGGATCCTTCATCGTCAATATTTTGGGGAAGGATTCGGAAACGCTGATGAAGCATTTCTTTAAAGCGCCCCAGGAAGGGGAATCCATTTTCAAAGGTTTGAAAACCAAACAGGGATTGAACGGAGCGGAGATTTTAACCGACGCCCTGGGCTATCTGGAATGCGAACTCGAGGGGCAAACGCCAACCGGCGATCACGTTTTGTATGTGGGGGAAGTGGTCGGCGGAAATATTCTTAAAGGCGGGGAACCTTACTTCCACACTCGCTCGAACGGGTTTAGCTATTAACTTTGATCGGGATCGAAAAGTTTACAGCCCGATCATTCTGAGGAACTTGGTGCGGGTGATCAACCAGTAAAAGAAAACGCTGATGAAGATGAAGCCGACAAGGACGCCTCCGGCAATGTACATGAGGCGTTTCGGGTTTTCCTTGTAATAATCCTTTACGTCCTCGGACATGCTTTCAATGGTCCCCTCGTCCGGATTTTTTTTGAACGTCCGGTCGATGGCGTCGCGTCCAAAGATAATGCCCAGGATGACCAGGATGATTAAGACTTCAATTGCGCCTAGCATGCGTCGTTTCGATTTTAATGGTTGGTCTGGAAATTTTAAACGGCCATTTTGAAGGCAAGCCCGGCGCGTCTTTTATGAGCGTGGTTCCCGGCGCCTTGGTTGTTTCGCTTTTGGCGCATCGAAATCCATAGTCGCTCATCCGGCTCCCCGGATAATTATTGTTCCTGTACGAGGAATAAATAAAGCCGGACAAGTCATGCCAGGACCCGCCGCGCATCGACTTGAACTGGCCCCCGACGGGACCCTGGGGATTTTTCTGATGGTCTGTAGCCGAATAATACTCTTTGTCGTGCCAATCGTCCACCCATTCTTTTACGTTCCCCGCCATGTTGAACGCGCCGTAGGGGCTTTGCCCCTTTGGCAGAGCGTCCACGGAAACCATGACGCGCAAATTGATTTCCTCCGTCCAGGTCTGGAAATACCGGGCTTTTTGGGGATCGGGAGGCGCGGAACCCCAGGGGTATAAATTGCTCTCGGTTCCCCGTGCGGCTTTTTCCCATTCCGCCTCGGTGGGAAGGCTTTTGTTCTTCCACCGGCAATAAGCCGCCGCGCCAAACCAGGAAACATTATTGATGGGATAATTTTCAAATCCCTTTTGCGGACGATAGCTCCCGTCGTAAACCAGAACGCCGGATTTATTGTCTAAATAATATATTTTTGCCTGGTCCGTCTGATTCAGAAACTCCGCGTACTCCTCGGCGCTGGTTTCGTATTTGTCGATGCTATAAGCGTCCAGGTACACGCGATGCTCCGGTTTTTCATCCAACCCATGATCGTTCGATCCCATGATGAAAAATCCCGCCGGAACGGCAACCATTTTTTCAAAACCGGTTTTATCTTTTTTGTCCTTCGGCGTAGAGGGTTTCAGATCGGATTCCGTTGCTTTGGGCGGCGCCTTTTTCTGTTCGTCCGAGAGGAGCGCTCGCGCCTTGGCCGCAAGCGGTCCATCCGGATTTTTCTTTAAATAGCGGGTCAAATACTCCTCGGCTTTCTCCTTCTCTCCCTTTTCGAAATAAACCCAACCCGAAAAATAATCTATTTCGTTCAAGCGGGGATAATTTTTTCTCGCCTCGGACAGGTCCTGGAGCATG
>JAJDBD010000159.1 GCA_029261575.1 Nitrospinaceae bacterium
GGCGTTGAAAAGTTATCGCGCCGGGCTGGCGTACAATCCCGGAGCCTCGGAAATCTACAACAATATAGGCGTGATTTTCTGGAACCTGAAATCCTTTGACCACGCGGAAGAAAATTTTCAAAAAGCGCTGGCCTTGAATCCAAACAGCGCCGGGAGCCTGACCAACCTCGCCAACCTGGACCTGATCCAACAACGCATTCCCGAGGCCGTCGCCAAATTGGAGCGGGCGTTGCAAATCAACCCGGCGAACGAATACGCCCGCAAACTGCTCCAGGGCGCGCGTCAATTGAACGAGTCCCGGGGAAGCGAGTAACTCCAAATTATTCCTCTCCCTTGAGGGGAGCGCTCACAGAGCGCCGGGCTGGGGGGCGAGGGTGTATAATATTTTTTCCTTATTTCCTGAAATCCTGACTTATGGTGACCTCTAAAAATAATGATTTGAGGGCGGTTTGAATTAAAAGTTGTTTTAATCCTTCTCGTTTGTTGGGCGGCGACAATTTTTCCAGATGTTTTGATCTGTTTTCCGCTCTCATTGATCGCTGGAGAGCGGTTGTTTTCCGGCCTTCCGCCTCCTAGGCGGCGGAATATTCCGGTTTGTTCTTTGTTATGTAAACGTAGCGTTTCATGTTGTAGGCCAGGTTCATCAGTCCGATCTTGGCCCGCGCTCTTAAGATGCCAATCGTTCTTATAAACTTGCCGCCGAGCGAGTTTTGCTGGAATCCAAAAATGTGTTCCACCGGCGCGCGGACGCTCGAACGTTTCCGATTGACCTCGCGTTTCGCCTCGGTCAACGGCGCGTTACGATAACCTTTGTGGTTGATCGAGTTTTTGAGTCCGCGTTCTTTCAGGGTCCGGTCGATCTCCTCCGAGCGATAGGCGCTGTCGGCCCAAACCCGTTTGCCGGTGTTGTCCGGGTCGAGCAGTCGTTCAAACGCCCGGCTGTCGTGCACCGAGGCGTCGGTGACGTCGTAGACTCGTATGAGCTTGTGCTTGCGGTCGGCGTTGACGTGGTTCTTGTAGCCGTAATGGCTTTGCCCGTTTTTCTTCGCCCAACGCGCGTCGAGGTCTTTCTGCCTCAGCTTGTTCGGATTCTCTTGCCAATCCTCGGGGACGCCGCCCTCTTTGACGCGGGCGTTTTCCTCGCGGGTGTTGCGTTGTACGGGAACGGGAACAAAACTGGCGTCGATGAGTTGCCCCTGACGAGCGTATAAGCCTTGGCGGTCAAGGGTGCGGTTGAACTTCTTGAACAGTTTGTCGATAGCGCCCTTGTTGGCCAGCGTGTCGCGGAACAGCCACAGGGTTTTTGCGTCGGGTATGGAGTCCTCGAAGTCCAGTTCCAAAAAGCGCATGAACGACAGGCGGTCTTTGATCTGGAACTCGGTCTGGTCGTCGCTCAGGTTGTAGAGGCTTTGTAGCACGAGGACTTTGAACATGAACACCGGGTCGTAGGGTTTGCGACCGGCGTTGGATTTTTTGAATTTGCGGAGGGCTTTGTTGAACACGGGGCGGAAGGTCTCCCACGGGATGGCGCGGTCGAGAACTTCGAGGGGATCGCCCAGGTTGCTGATCGATTCGTAGCGGTTGTCGAGGTCGAAAAATCCGGGCTGAGCCATGGCGGAACTCCTTTCAATGCGGCGGGAAAATAATGAAACCTTGCAATCAACGTATTTTAATCCATTCAACCAATTTTTAGGCTATTTTTAGAGACGCCCTTATGTAAAACTCACCGACAACCTGATAATCTGAGAACCCGTTATGAACACATTGATCAACTTCATTCATTTGACCGCTCTGGTCTGCTGGATCGGGAGCGTGGTATTTTTTTCATTTTTCACCGCCCCGGCGGTTTTTAAAATCCTGGAGCGCGAAAAAGCGGGCGAACTGATCGGCGCGATTTTCCCCCGCTATTACAAGATCGGCTACGTTTGCGGCGTCCTGGTGTTCGCCACCCTGGCGGTCAAACTGCCTCACCTGTTGCACGCAAAAATGGTTTGCCTGCTGATCATGGCGACCTGCACGGCTTATGCGGGGACGGTGATCCGCCCGCGCGCCGCCCAACTCAAGGCCGCCATCAAATCCGCGACGGAAGGCGCCGAGAAAGAATCCTTGGAAACCGAGTTTCGCTCCGTGCACACCTGGTCGGTTCGCCTCAACGCGACGGTCCTGTTTTTGGGATTGACCCTCCTTTGGTTCACCGCCGACGGATTGACAATTTAACCTCGCGGTTCCTGCGATGAGCGAATCCCAATCCCAGTCCAAAATCGAATACAAACCGTTTTACTTGCGTGGACGTTTTCTGGCGGGGTTTCTCGTCGCCGGGATTTTATACAGCCACGCCTGGAAGGCGACCGAGATCGACCTCGGCGAATTGGTCAGCGACGCGCATCTGATCAAACCCCTCGTGAAGGATTTGCTACAACCGGACCTATTGACCGCCAACACGGAGTCGATGAAAGTCGAGGCGGTTTTTGAGTTGTCCGGGGAGACCATTCCCGAAACAGTCATAGAAGAACCGCCCGGCCCGGAGCCGGCGCTTCGGTTGAGCCGCGCCGAAGGAAGGGTGGGCGACGGCGTGATCGTCGAAGGGTTTCGCTTGAGGCCCGGCGCCCGCGGACGACTGGTTTGGGTGAACGCTATCGAACAGGAGTATCCTCTGGGAAGCGTGGCAATCGACGCCGAGGGCCGCTTCCGGCTGGCGTTCAGCGTTCCCGAAACCGCGCGCGGCAAGGAGCAAACCGTCCGCTTCGTAGTGAGTTGGAAAACCGGCGGCTGGAGGGTGAGCCATACGCTCGAGCTGGTGCTGGATAAAATTATGGAGACGTTTTTTCTGGCCCTGATGGCGACGACCCTGGCCATGTTAATAGCGGCGCCGTTGAGTTTTTTCGGCGCGCGCAATCTGACGGCGCGCAACCCGCTGGGATGGTCCGTGTATTATATAGTGCGTATCCTGTTCAACGTCCTGCGTTCCATCGAACCGTTGATCCTCGCGATTCTCTTTGCGGTGTGGGTAGGTATAGGACCGTTCGCCGGGGTGTTGGCTTTGGGACTGCACTCCATCGCCGCTTTGGGGAAGCTGTATTCCGAGCAGATTGAAAACATCGACCCCGGTCCGGTGGAAGCGATGACCGCAACGGGCGCCACGCGGTTGCAGGTGATTCTGTACGGCGTGATTCCGCAGGTGATCCCGCCCTTTCTGGCGTTCACGTTTTACCGCTGGGACGTCAACGTGCGCATGTCGACGATCATCGGATTTGTGGGCGGCGGCGGGATCGGATTTTTACTGCAGCAATGGATCAACCTGCTGAAATACAACGAAGCCGGCACGGCTCTGTTGGCGATTGCGATTGTTGTGATCGCGCTGGACGCGGTCAGCGCCCGCGTCCGCGAAAAACTGGTTTGAGGCGTGGACGGCGTCTTGTCGCCGGATAATAAAAACCTCAAAAATTCTTGGGGAGTTTGGCGGGGGGCGCGGCGAGGTTCAACCGCTTCATGAACCGGCGACCGGATTCCGGCATTTTCGGAATGGTTCCGGCGCTCAGCAGTTCGTTCGGCTCGTAAGCCTTGCCGTAATAATTTTCGATGGCCTGGTCGTCGAAAGAGAACCCGGAACCCTTCAGCGAAACGCCGCCGAACAGGCCCTTACTGCGCGAGTAGGAATAGATCTCGCCCTGAAACAACAGGTCGGTGTTGGCTTCGGCATGGCGCCCCACCGGTCCCGCCGCTACGGCGATATCCCCGCCGAGCGTGAACTGGCCTTTCATCAACCCCTGCATTCCGCGTTCGCTCATCACCAGCAACACGAGATCGACGGCTTCGGCGCCAAATTGAAATCCGAAGCTTCCGCCCATCGTCGTGAGGAACGCCGGCGGTCCCCATTGGCCGGTCTTCGGGTCGCGCACCGAGGCCACGCCTTTGCCAAATCGGGCGCCAAAGAAAAATCCGCCTTTCACCATCGTCGGAAATATAATGATCCCCTTGGCGTTGGCCAACAACCGTTCGGGAATATTTTGATCGGGAGAGACGAGGATTTCTTCCAGAACCGCCGCCCCGTTTTGCAGGATTTTGCTACTACTGGCAAGGGCGGGCGCGGCCGCAAAAACGACAAGCAGAGCCAGGGTCGAAGCGATGCGTTTCATAAATTTCTCTCCAATCAAACGATAGTTTTAGAAAAAGATTTTTCTAACAAGAACTTTGTTCGCCCGGCGAACCGGCTTTGTGAGACAATGCCGTTTTCCGGTTTTCGGTTAAGCGTGTTTTCCAAACCGGAATCATGAGCGGAGTCGGTAACTTTTTTCAATATAAACCAGCTTTAACATAAAGTCAATATTTTCAAATAGTTATATAGTTATTGCTTCCCGGAAAAACCTTCAAAACCGGCGGATTGCAACATTGTTTTTCAAAATCCTCACACCAGTCCTGGCAGTCGAATTGGATTCAAAACCTTTCATTCAAGCGCCGGATAAATCGTCGGGTCTTTTACCATGAGCTTGTGGGAAGAAGTCGAAACCTACCTTGAACCCGGCGGCGGCCTATCCCGCGTTTTGCCGTCCTACGAATCGCGTCCCCAACAGTTGAGCATGGCGCGGGCGACGTCTCACGCGTTGACCCAGGGAAGCAGTTTAATGGTGGAGGCGGGCACGGGCACGGGCAAGAGCCTGGCTTACCTGGTTCCCGCGGCGTTGTGGGCCATGCGCAACAATAAAAAAGTGGTCGTCTCCACTTACACCAAGACCCTGCAAACACAAATTTTAAATCACGACCTGCCGTTGTTGCGGGACAAACTCAAACTGCCGTTGCGTTTTTCGCTTTGCCTGGGGCATGAAAATTATCTATCGCTCCGGCGGATGGGCCGGGCGGCGCAGATCGGTTTGTTCTCTCGCGACGAGGAGGAGCGGCAAATGCGCGAGATGTCCAACTGGGCGCAAACCACGCAAACGGGAATGAAAAACGAATTGCAGTTTGAGGCGCGTCCGGCGGTTTGGGAGGAAGTGGGACGGCAAAAGGATTTGTGCATGGGCAAAAATTGCGAGACCTACAACTCCTGTTTTTATTTCAAGGAACGCAAGCAGTGGTACGGCTCGCACCTCTTGATCGTCAACCACCATTTGTTTTTCGCCAACGTAGCCAGCAACGGCGGGGTGTTGCCGCGCTTCGACGCGGTGATATTCGACGAGGCGCAAAACGTCGAAGAAGCGGCGACTTCGTTTCTGGGGCTGGAAACTTCCAACTCCGGGCTGAGCTATTTCCTCGACCGTCTATACAACGCGCGCACCAAACGGGGCCTGCTGAGCCGACTGCATCACCCGGCGCCGCTCAGCGCGTTTCGTCAAACCGCGAGAGCGCGGAGCGTCGCGGACAACCTGTTCAACCAGTTTTTCGAGCGCTTTGGCCGAAAGGACCGGGTGGTCCGTTTTTACAGTCCGCCCCCGATGGAAAATATTCTGGACGCTCCTTTGAAGGAGTTGCATCAAATGCTGAAATCCCTGGAAACGCTTATCGAGAGCGATGAAGAACGGATGGAGGTGACCAACGCCGCCAACCGTTGTTTTGAATTTCAGAACGCGTTGTCGGCTTTTTTCAAGCAGGGGTTGGCGGACTACGTGTACTGGCTGGAAATTTTGGGGAGAAAACGCGGTCCGCGCGCGGCCTTGTGCGGCGCGCCGATCAACGTCGCCAAGGAATTGAAGGAGCAGGTGTTCAGCAAGATCGACCGGACGGTGATGACTTCCGCCACCTTGGCCACGACCAAGGGATTCGATTTTATCAAGTTGCGAACCGGTTACGAGCCGAGCGAGGAACTGATCCTGGACGCGCCGTTTGATTATAAAAAACAGGTTCTGATTTATCTGGCGTCGGATTTGCCGGAACCGACCGAAGACGCCAGGACCTATCTCAATGCCATCGCCGACCGGACGATGGAATTGATCCAGGCGGCGGGCGGGCGGACGTTTGTGTTGTTCACCAGTTACGAAATGTTGAACGCGGTGCATGCCAAACTGGAAGCGCGAAACCCCGGCTATCCGTTTTTAAAACAGGGAGACCTTCCGGCCAACCTCATGATCGAGCGCTTCAAGGAGAAACCGTCGGTGATTTTTGGGACGAATTCGTTCTGGCAGGGAGTGGACGTTCCCGGCGAGGCGTTGAGCAGCGTGATCATCGTCAAGCTCCCCTTCGACGCGCCGACGGAACCGCTCACCGAGGCGCGGCTGGAGGACATGCGGCGCCGGTCGATCAATCCGTTCCAGCATTATCAAATCCCCCGCGCCATCGTTCAACTGCGCCAGGGATTTGGCCGCCTGATCCGCAAGGCGACGGACACGGGTGTTGCGTCCATCCTCGATTCGCGCATGTCGAAGCGGGCCTACGGCAAACAATTTTTAAACGCCCTGCCGCCGTGTCCTACGACGGAAAGCCTGGAAGACGTCCGGGAATTTTTCGCGGTTCGCGCGGCGAAAAGCGCCGCCGCGGAAGCGGAAAAGGTCGCTGGGAGTTGAACAAAAAACGCTTCGAAGTCGGAACGGTTTACAGTTTTGAGATGCCGCCGGCGCTGTTCAGTGTAAAGAGGTTTATGCTGTCGCTGTGTTGCGCCGTGGCGCTGAACGCGGTTTCGGTTGTCCCAGAGACAGTGACCGTAACGCCGGGATTGTTGGTAAAACCGTAGGCGGCCCCCTGGGCGACGGCCAGGGTGCAATTCGACACGCCGGTTTGATCTCCCCAGTATGCCTTGCAGGCTAAAAACAAATTGTGCAGATCGGATTGGGGTTCTGCGTCGAGGGCGCGTAGCTTATATTCCATATATCTGGGTATGGCGACGGCGGCCAGGATTCCAATGATGGCGACCACCACGACCAATTCGACAATTGTGAAGCCTTTTTCTCTCGGGACATTCAATTCAGAACGCGTCATATTTCCTCCGAGGCGAGTCAACAGGATAAATATGATACCGCGTTTATCTATTTTTGCCGGTTTTTATTCCCCCCTCCCAGGGGGGAAGGGTTCTGAAAGCTTCCGGTTATTCTCCGGGATCCGCTCCGGCAAGAAAGCCTTGAAGATGCGCCTTCTTTCCCGCGTCTCCGCCGCGATAGATTCGGACCAGTTTTTCGATCAGTTCTTTCAAAACGCGTTCCTGGCCGTACTCCGCCGCGTCTTCGGCGACGTAGGCCTCGCCGGTTTCCGATTCCATTTTAGAGCGCGTGGCCGGGCCTTTATTGAGCAACAACCAGAGAATGTTCAGGTCCGTAAACTGATGGAGTTTTGTGATGGTATCCGCCGAGGGCAGGGATTTTTCATTTTCTATATCCGAAAGCGAACCTTGGGAAATGTGGATGATTTTGGCGAGTTCAAAGGATTTCAGATGGATCGACTTTCTCCACTCCCGCAAGCGGCCTCCCAAATGCTTGGCGGTTCCGCCTGTCTTGTCTTGGCTTTTCACTGTTTTTACCCCCAAATTAAAGTTGGTAATTAGTAATATATTTCGCCTGCGCAACGAAATCCCATGATCCCACAAGAGGCGATTCGGCAAAATAACGTCAGTCAAAATTCCGCGAACAATGAAACTACCCCTGCCGCATTGACCGACGATAACGATTGTTTATTCTGTTGACGTTGAAACGGTTTTTCTTTTTTCGGTTTAACTCCCTATCCTGCTTTAAATATACATTCGGCGATGGAAATATCCAACGCCATGGCATTCTAAATACTTGGAGTTTGATTTCGATGGATAGATTCTAATATTTTTCTGCGGGCGGCTGGTTCAGATCGGTTTGTTCAGTGGGAAAAAGAGTCGCGGAAAGAGCGGTTCAAACCTGGCGCCTGATCATAAAACCAAAAAAAATTAAAACAGTTCCTTAATTTAAAGCCCGTGATTGAATTATTTTTATCGGTCGCTTAAACAAATTATAACTAAAAATTCGGGCGCCTAGGAATTTTTTTTTAGGCGGCAATAAAACATCAATTGGAACTGTAAATACCGCTTCTCCAGTATGGACGCGCCCATTTACTTAGGGACCAGTATTTGAAAAAAGCCGACAACCTCCCGGAACCGGTAGCGTTCTAAAATGAATTGATAAATGATCGGCGCGTAATTATGAAATCGGCGCGACTCCTGCTGGTCGATGGCGATATCGACGTAAAGGATCATCTTGGGCGGCCGGGCCTTTAATTCCTCCACGACGCTTCTTTGTCCCGCAGCGTCCAGCATGCCCGGCAAAACCCAGTCGTAGGACGTGGGATTGGGGCGATCGCACAAAAAATAAACGATCGGGTTGAGAGGCAAGGCAAATATGGCGTCGCCGGGTTCGGTCGATTTTTGAACGATGCGGACGATCCGCGTGAGCCACTCGGCTTCCCTTTTGCTGGTATACAAATGCGCGCGCTCAAGGTCCAAAAGCGCCTCCTGCTGGCGAACCGCTCCGATGGTTCCCGCATAGAAACCGCGGTTCCAGTTCATTTCGTAGACAAACAGAAGGGGGAGAGACAGGACGGCAGCATTGACCGCAAATACTCTTATAGGAGAGACCCGCGCGTCTTTGGGAACGCCCCGTCCTCGAATCATGACTTCCCGCGCGCGGTACAAGAAGAAGGCGGCCAAAATATAAAACGGCGGCAGGGTGCGCAGAAGATTGTCGAATCCCGCCCGCCAGATCGTCAATCCATACGCGCACAATCCGAACAATAAAATCGAAAGGACCAGAAGATTCTCTTCTCTCTTCCCGGTTTCGGATTTATAAAAACGCGCCGCCAGCCAAATCCCCGTCCACGCGTAAAGCCCCGGGGGAAGGTAGAACATGACCCTTTCAAACATCTCGCTCGCGCCCCATTTTTCAAGCTCCGCAAAAAAAGGGAACAGGGAGGGAAAGGGGTTGCCCCATACCTGATGCGTTTCCCAAATCATTTCCGCAAACTTGCTCGCGGAATCCTGTTTATAAAAATAAACCGCAACGGCGGAGGCGGCGCAGGCGCCGACGAAAATGAACGTCCGGAAGGAGCGAGAAGCGAGCGGACCTTCGGAGAGACCTGTCTTCCTGTTTTCGGTCTGGGGCGCAAAAATATTTTCTCTAATAACCGGCCAGAATAGAACGCCAAGCGTCGCCAGACAAATCCCCGTAGAAAACAACGCCACCTCCACCTTGAAAAAAGCGCTCGTGAGAATGGACGCCGTCAACGTCGACAGACGGAGCAGGTTGCGCCGAGCCATGAATTGCGCGAGGAAGAACAAATTGCAAACCACGAAGAAGGGAAAGAAACGGTTGTAGTACATGGAAGGCGCGGAAAGGACCAGCAAGGCGGCGAGCGCGGCGAATCCCCGCGACGTCAACCGGCGCGCGACGGCGTAAGCCATGAGCGGCATAGCCGGAGTCAAAAATGCCATGCCGATGCGCAGGCTATGAACGTCCACTCCAAACAACTTGAACAGCAGGACGCCAAACAGGTAGCGGCCCGGCGGGTAACCGTTGGGATTGAAATCCGCCAACGCGCGTTCCCCGTTGAGCGTGCGCAGGGAACCGTTGGCGAATCCGCCTTCATCCCAGATGTTCAGACCGTAACGGGAGAAGGACAGGAAATAAAGAAACAGGAAGGCATAAATGCCGGCGAAAAGAAAAAACGAATAGAGGGGACTGTGCTGATTGGATTCTGTCATGCGGATTTAATCGTCGGAGGAGACGTCTTGGCAACCGGGCGCGGGTTTATATCCCAGGGACAGGGCTTGCTCCTTGCTGGAGAAAACAATGCGGTCCTTAGGAGTGATTTTAAAATACCGCCTGCACCCCGGCCATTGGAACGTTTGCGTCTTCCGGTTTCCCGCCAAGCCGTGGGCCAAGATCATTTCGTAATCCACGTCGCCGTCCGCTTCGGGAGGCCGGCCGATTTTATCGGGCCGTCGGAACTCCCAGGGAGGCTTGGGTTGCGGCTCCACCCACAGCCCGATTTTTTTCGACCAGGCTTCGTATTCCAGTTCCGCCAGCCGGGGGTTGATCGGCAATTCCACCCGGTAATGCCAGGCCCAGCCCGCCGCCGCCATTTTTTCGTTCAACCGGGAACCGTCGGAAAGAACGACGTCGGCGATTACCGTTCCGTAACGGTCGACGCTTTTAACGCGCAACTCGACCTGCTTTCCCAAAACAAGTTTTTCGGCGTATTGTTTGGACTGACGGTAAAACGTTTGCTTTAATTCCGGGCTGTCGATTTCCGCCAGCCGCACCTTTAACGCTTTGCCCTGAACGCGGACGGCGATCCGGTCTCCGGCATTGACCGCGACCGCCTCGCCGCGTAACCCCTCTCCCGGGGCCGCCGCCAATAACGCAATCAGAATTACAATTCCCATGAATTCACACATTTAAATTTATTTGTTTTTCGGGTTCAATACCCCGCCCCTTGGGGCGTCATCGCGAGCGACTGAAAGGAGCGCGGCGATCCACCGGGGTAGCCCCCGGAGGCAGATTGGCCTCATTTGCCAGCGGGCGCTTGCCCGCCTGGATTGCTTCACTCTGTTCGCAATGACATGATGCCCCGCTACTTGCGGCGGGGTTCTTCATTTGGCCGTGCGACCATGAATGCGCCGGTTTATAAAACGCAAGAGTTCGCCGCGCTCTAAAAGTTTAACAGAAGCGGCCTCTATTTGCTCCGCCCGTGGTTTATAATTCCCTGTGCCGCGGAACGAGACGTTCCCCGGCAAAAAATAATTTCCAAATAGCTCGTTGGTAAATCGCCCATGACTGAATTTTCCGGCGCCCTCGCCGTCGTCTTTACGCTTTACCTTTTGCTCATGACCGCTATCGGCCTTCTGACGGCGCGCAAGACGCATTCGCCGCTGGATTTTTTTCTTGGCAACCGGTCGCTCAAAGCCTGGGTGACGGCCATCTCCTCCACCGCCAGTTCCGAAAGCGCCTGGGCGATTTTGGGAACCGTGGGTCTGGCCTACAAAGAAGGCCTGTCCGCCGCCTGGTTCCTCCCCGGTTGCCTGATCGGCTACGCCGTCAACTGGTTCCTGGTGGCCGAGCCGTTGCGCAAACGCTCTCGCGAAGCCAACGCCATCACCATTCCCGATTACCTGGACGCGCAATTTACGGATAAAGGCCCCGCCCTGCGCGCTGTTTCCGCCGCGATCATTTTTTTCAGCATGATGGCTTACATGGCCGCGCAGTTCACCGCCGTCGGCAAAACCTTCGATTCCATTTTTGGAATTCCCTATGCCGTCAGCATCCCCATCGGCGCCGCCGTCATCCTGCTCTACACGTCGCTCGGCGGATTCCTCGCGGTGGCCTGGACGGATTTCATCCAGGGGCTGATTATGGTTTTTGGCCTCGCGGTTTTATCCGTCGCGGCGCTTCACGAACTGGGCGGCTGGAGCGGCATGGTTGAAAAAGTAAGCCAGACCTCGCCGACCGCTTTGACCTTGATGGGAGATAAAACCTTGCCCGCGTTTCTGGGTTCCGCGGTGGGCCTGTTGGGCATCGGCCTGGGATACCCCGGTCAACCGCACGTTCTCAACCGCTACATGGCGGCGAGAGATTCCAAGGTCATCCGACAGGGCGTGGGAATCGCGCTGGGCTGGGGCGCGTTGATTTACTCCTCCGCCATTCTGTTGGGGATTTGCGGGCGCGGTTTGTTTCCCGTATTGGACGATCCGGAACAATTGTTCCCCAAAGCCGCCGAGGCGTTACTGCACCCCTGGATATCCGCCGTGGTGCTCACCGGCGTGTTGGCCGCCATCATGTCCACCGTATCCGCGCAGATCATCGTCGCCGCCTCCGCCGTGGCGCACGACGTGTATCGCAAGTTGATGAGACGCGACCCCTCGCATCGAAAAATGTTGATCGTCGGGCGCGTCTCCGTGTTGGTTCTCGGTCTCGGCGCCATGGCCGTGGCGCTGACGGAGGTGCGCGTCATTTTCTGGTTCGTGTTGTTTGCCTGGTCGGGATTGGGCGCGAGTTTTGGACCGTTGATCCTGTGGACGCTGTACGCGAAAAATATTACCCGGACCGGCGCGTTGGCGGGGATGCTCGTGGGATTTGGAGTCACCGTGATCTGGAAAGTCTCCGGCCTGTCCGACGCGGTGATTTACGAACTGGTCCCGGCGTTTTTCCTGTCCTTCCTGGCGATATGGCTCGGCAACAAGCTGGAGCCTAGATTAAAAATATAGAATGATTAAAGACTTTCTAGGTGGGGAGAAAATCTGGGTTAGGATTTTTCAGGAAAAAGACTTATCGAACAATTCGGCGATGGCCTTTTTACCTTGAGGATTTAAAAAGCGGGTGCCGATTCCGGCGAAATGCGGATGGCGGATTTTGGCGGCTTCTTCTTTCCATTTGTTTTCTTTCCAGCGAAACCATTCGCCCTGGTCCTGATCGAACACGTGCAACGGCTTGTTGCAAAGCTTGGCGAATTCCGCGCCCCAACCCGTGCCGCCTTTTACCGTGTCGTCTTCGAGAATTTTGCCGACCATGAAAACTTCCTGGGAGTTGTTGATGATGTGCCAGATACTTTGCAGGATTTTTCTAAAAAGCGGGCCGTCGCTGTATTTTCTATTCATCAGCTTGGAAATGTAAGCAAGACTGACGTCTCCCAGTTTAAGATCTTCGGACGTCAAAAAACGCAGGCCGCGTTTTCGTTCGATCTTGTGACCTTCGAAGGAAAAGTTGACCTCTTCGATCCCGAGTTTTTCCGCCTGGACGCCGAATTCTGCCTCGGCGCCCGTGACGCCGCTGTTGAATAATATACAACCCTCTTTTTTCATAAAAACCCGTTGCGCTGTATTAGAAAAAAAACCGGGCGAAGCTTTCGCTCCGCCCGGCGCTTTTAGTTTGAGAAATTATTCGGGGACGACTTTGGTCGCCTGCGGACCTTTTTGACCCATGGCTTCCTCGAAAGAAACTGCCTGTCCCTCGCGCAGAGTTTTGAACCCTTCGCCCTGGATTTCCGAAAAGTGGACGAACAGATCTTTACCGTCGTCGGACTCAATAAATCCATATCCCTTGCTCTCGTTAAACCATTTAACTTTTCCTGTAGCCATAATCTTTGCTCCTTAAAATATTGTGGAACGCCGCTCCCGGCAAGAGCCGGATTGAGTCGTCCCGGTTTTCATTTTGGTTTGGTATTGCCAGGGATATTAGCGCACGGGTTCCAGGTAAAAAGCAAAACTTGACCGAAATACGTATTACGGGAAATTTTTAAGGATTTACCAAGGCGGGAGCTAATCACTCGATCCTCTTAACAAAACGTCTAAACCTTTTATAAGCCTTGAATGTACCATAAAATCCAAAAAACGCCTAATAAAAAAACAAGGGTTTCTTGAAATTTCTCCCCCCCCCCTCCCACGGGGAATAATTGGACGGGCCGGGGACTCTTTACTAAAGGGAATTGTTTTTTTAACCCCGTTACTTAGGGAGGACGAACCATGTCGGACAGCGTTTACAAGATCATAGAACTGGTAGGGACCAGCCCAAATTCCTGGGAGGAAGCGGCCAAAAACGCCATCGCGACCGCTGGCAAAAGCCTGGCGGAATTGCGCGTCGCGGAGGTCACCAAACTGGACGTGAAAATAGACGACGGAATGGCGGTCTTGTTTCGAGCGCGCGTGAGCCTTTCGCTCAAATATTTAAAAGAGGCATAAGAGTGGCGAGGGCGTTGTTTGAAATTAGGGCTTTTCTGCTTAAAGTTTTTTCAGGGGTATGAATTGGGCCGAAGCCCCGATAATTCCTACGCGGTCCGCGTTGCTTCGGAGCGCGATGACCCTTTCTAAAGAATGGCAGGCGTTGATTGGGCCGCGCCCCGATATCCACGCCGGGCGACGCAGTCGGCGCGGCGACTGTAGTCTTATCCCAAAAAATTATCTGTCTGAATTATTATTTGCCCGCAAAAAAAGTCATAAAGAACCCTTTGGGACTAGAGAAGATGGTCCTGGAAATTGTGACACCCAATATTGTGAAAAGGGATCATCAAAAAACAAATCATTTAAATCTCTCCCCTTCTCCACCTTAACGTAGTATTCTTGGATTTCAGATAGAGCTTCTTCAAAGTCCTGTTTTTCTAAGACATTTCGGTTGGGGTATTCAAAGTAAAATACAACTCTTGGATCACCCACGGAGGATAACGATTTAATATGCTGTAAAGCCAAAGGCGTGTCCAAAGTGGAAGAATAAATATCCTGCCGTTCATTCCTAATAAACTCCACAATATCTGACAGTTGATCGTTAGCTGTCCAATCCAGTTTCTTTTTTTTGCTAGACATTGGGCCTCAATTTTACGATTCAAGGCTTCAATTTTTTGACTAGTCAGTTCGAAATCCGGACCTTTTGCGGTAAGAAGATTTTCTATTTTCTTCTGAGTGTCCTTGAAAGTGTTTAACTGCCCTTCAACGACTTTATCTAAAGTAGAAAGCTCGTCAACAAGGGGAGTTAAACTTTTTTCAAGAGCATGCATTTTCTTTTTTTCAGAAAAAAGAAATACCAGATACACGCCGCACAATATAAAGGCCAAAAGAATAAATTTGAGCATATGTATTTTTGTTTGAACGTTTGCTTAAGTTAAACGATTCACCGTATCAATCAACCTGTTGATTTCTCTATTAATATTATCAAAATTATTAGTATTTTGTCTTTCCAAACGTTCGACCGTTGTTTGCAATGCTTGTTGGCTTGTTAAAATATCAGGAATTCTAGTCGTTAATGATTGGGTAATTCTCTCCATACGGTCCCTGTCAGAATCAATGATCTGCAATTCTTTGCTTCCAATTAATTTGGGAAGCAAAACAACAGCGGCCCCCAAAAACATGGCTAACGCAAGCAATCCCAAGAACACATTATTAGAAAGGAGAGCCTCTACAAGTCCCGTTTCAATGGCTTTCTGAACGGTTTCATTTATCTCTTTGACAACCTCTTCTTTCAAAGCCATAGGATTCCTATCCTATTGGTTGTTTTTCGGAGATGGAGTTTAAAACCGGTTCCAAAAAATTAGGGGCGAAATTTGAATATTTTATTCCCTTCTAAAATTTTATAAAGAGAACTCCCTTGGGCAGTTTTTGAAAAAGCTTCCTCGGGGTTTTTGGGGGTTTTATGGATAATATCGATTTTTTTATCAATATATTTTAGAGTTTCTGGATTCAAAAAAAGTTTGTCATTCAAAATGCTTATAATTTCTTCAAAAAGCGAATCTCTTTTTTCGGGAGAATAGCCTCCATCAAGAACAACTCTAAACCCACGTTTTTCGTCCAACGAGACAAAAAACTCTTCTTTTTCGCCGGGAGGGCTATCATAACTTAAATAAACGCGACCCTTTTCCTCATCCTTCAAGTTACCTCTCCCCATCATTTTTTTTACCGCCAAAAGGGCATCGTATGATTCCCTATCTGAATCTACAATTGGTACTTGGGAGAAAAGCCCAATTCCATAATAAACTTTATCGAATTTTGACAAAATATCGGTCATTTTTTACCAATGCAAGAACCCCCAATAGCGCCCACTTAAAAGAACACTATTCTTCTAACTAGGAAACATCGAAGGGGAAATTCTAATTTTTGAATGCGGAAATTATAGCATTTTAAATTCTATTTTACGTTACCTTTTTTACCCTTCCGGGTTCATGAGAAATATTGCCTGACCCGGGTAACCATTTGACTGCTATAAAACTTCCCCCCTCAATCAATTTGAAAAACGGCGCGTAATGTTTTAAGGTTTTCGGAACGGTTAGCTTATTAGTAAAACTCCACTCGTTCCTTTTCCATCATGCCTTACGACGCGATCATTATCGGAGCCGGCTTGTCCGGCCTGGCCGCAGGCATCCGCCTCGCCATGTTCGACTTCAAGGTCTGCATCCTCGAAAGACACGTCGAGGTCGGCGGCCTGAACTCGTTTTACGCGCGCAAGAACCGCGTCTTCGACGTCGGCCTGCACGCCATGACCAATTTTTCGCCCAAAGGCGTCCGCAACTCCCCGCTCGGCAAACTCCTCAAACAACTGCGTTTCCGTCACGACGACTTCCGCCTCTGCCAACAACACATGTCGGAAATCCGCTTCCCCGAAAAGGCCCTGCGCTTCTCCAACGATTTTGATTTCATGATCCAGGAGGTGCGCGAACAGTTCCCTGATCAAATCGACGGCTTTTTGAAACTCGTCGAAAAAATCGACGCCTTCGACGAACTTTCCCTCTCCGGTCATGAGTTCCAGTCCTCCCGTCGCGTCGTCGAGGAATTCATCACCGACCCAACGTTGATCGACATGATTTTTTGTCCGCTGATGTACTACGGCAACGCGGGCGAAGGGGACATGGATTTCTACCAGTTCGTCATCATGTTCAAAAGCATCTTCAAGGAGGGCTTCGCCAAACCGGTCGGCGGCATGCATTATATTTTGAACCTGATGGTCGAACGCTACCGGAGCCTGGGCGGCGAACTACGAATGGGAGAGGGCGTCGCCTCCATCGACGCTGCGGGCGGGCAACTGCGCTCGGTCCGCCTCGACTCGGGCGAAACGCTGACCGCCGAAAAGGTCGTGTCCTCCATGGGCTACGTCGAAACCCTGCGCCTGTGCGATCCGCCTGCGTTGGCGCCCGAAGACGAGGCCGTGGGCCGCATGTCGTTTATGGAATGTATTTTCGTGCTCGACCGCGAACCGCGCGACTTGGGATTCGACAAGAGCATCGTGTTCTTCAACACGGCGCCCAGCTTCGCCTACCAGGTTCCGGAGGATTTTGTCGACGCGACCAGCGGCGTTTTTTGTTGTCCCAACAATTTCGACTATCCCGAACCCTTGCCGGAAGGCGTCCTGCGCTTGACCAACCAGGCAAATTTCGACCTGTGGGACGGCCTGCCGCGAAAAGAATACATTCAAGCCAAGAAACTCTGGCGCGCCAGGGCGTTGGAGAATTTAAATAAAATCCTTCCGGATTTCCAGGATTCCGTGGTATTTTTGGATACCTTCACCCCAAAAACCATCAAGAAATACACCGGCCACCTGAACGGAGCGGTTTACGGCTCGCCCCGGAAAATCAAAAGCGGACTCACGCCGGTAAAAAATTTATTTATTTGTGGCACGGACCAGGGGTTTTTGGGTATCATTGGAGCGACATTGAGCGGCGTCTCCATGGCCAACCTCCATGTTTTAAAGGGCAAAACGGCGAACTGATACCGGACAGGGAAAAGACCATGGCAAAAAACTGGCTAAAGGGAGCGCAATCGGCTTACGATACTGTCGTCATCGGCAGCGGCCTGGGCGGACTGACCGCCGCCAATATGATGGCAAAATTCGGACACAAGGTGCTCCTGTTGGAGCATCACTACAACCTGGGCGGACTCGCCACCTGGTTCAAGCGCAAGGGCGGGCACGTTCTGGATATATCCCTTCACGGCTTTCCCTACGGCATGATCAAAACCCTGCGCCGTTACTGGAACCAGGACATCGCCGACCACGTCATCCGAATCAAAAATATCCGCTTCGACAATCCCCAGTTCACTATCGACACCAATTTCGACCGCGCGGATTTCACCCGCATCCTGCTCGACCGCTTCGGCATATTAAAAGGAACCATCGACGAATTTTTCCACACCCTGCGCGGGATGAATTTTTACGACAAGATGCCGCTCAACACCCGTGAAATTTTCGAACGCTTTTTTCCCGGCAGGACGGACGTGCACCGCTTCCTGATGGAGCCGATCACCTACGCCAACGGGTCGACCTACGAAGACCCCGCCATCGCCTACGGCATCGTGTTCTCGAATTTCATGGACAAAGGGGTGTACACCTTCCAGGGCGGCACCGACCAGCTCATTAAAAAGATGAAAGCCGAGTTGTTGAAAAACGGAGTCGACATCCGCAACCACTGTATGGTGGAAAAGATTTTGATGGACTCCGGCGAAGACGGCAAAAAAAAGGTCGCGGGCGTGGTGGTCAACGGGCAGGAAATCCACGCGTCGGCCGTGCTCTCCAACGCCAATATCCTGTCCACCATTCACAAACTCGCCGGGGACGAAAATTTCAGTCCGGAGTTTATCGAAGAGGTTGATAAGGTCCGGCTCAACAACAGCAGTTGCCAGGTTTATATCGGAATCAAAAAGGGCGAGAAAATCGATTATCTCGGCGACCTGATGTTCACTTCTGAAGCGAGCGAGTTGGATTTCGACAAAGTTCTCAGCAAGGACGTGACCAGCCGCTCCTATTCGTTTTATTATCCGCACATTCGACCCGACCACGACCGCTACGCCATCGTCTCTTCCACCAACGCGCGCTGGGCGGACTGGGCCAACCTTTCCGACGCCGATTACGAAAGCGGCAAAAAGCATTTGATCGAAACCACGCTCGACGCGCTGGAGAAATACGTTCCCAACATTCGCAAAATCGCCAATCACCTGGAAGCGTCGACGCCTCGCACCTTCAAGCGCTACACCCTGCACCCGACCGGGACGTCCTTCGGCACCAAGTTTGAGGGACTCAAAATCAGCCGGGAACTGCCCCAGCAAATCGACGGATTGTTCCACACCGGTTCCGTGGGCATCATCATGTCCGGTTGGCTGGGCGCGGCGAATTACGGGGTCATCGTGGCCAACGAGGCGGACAAGTTTCTCCGCTCCCTCAAGCCCAAACCGCAACTTGTCGCCGGCGTTTAAGTCTCGGTCCCAAACCAAAAATCTTAAATAATTCCTCTCCCTTGAGGGGAGCTTTGCGTACGTAAAAATCGACGCTTTAAATAAATTACCCTTTAAATAAAATTGGAAGGCCTGCGGCCTTATGAAATCCCCCTCACCATGTCCTCTCCCCCGGTGGGGAGAGGAATAGAAAGAAGCGCTTTCCTCAAGGAGGGGCGTGGGTTTGTAGCTCGGCGCCGAAAGAAAAACCTTAAATAATTCCTCTCCCTTGAGGGGAGCGTTCGCGGAGCGACGGACTGGGTGAGGGTGCATAATGATTTTTTCCTTTTTTCTTTCCATCATCAGCTTACGCAAAAACCTCCTTGCTTCCGGGAATTTCCCGGTTAATATTCTTAGATGAAATTTGATTTTGAAAATACGACGGTCATTGTGACCGGAGGCACGCGCGGAATTGGCCGGGCGGTTTCCGAAGCGTTTCTGTCCGCGGGCGCGACGGTCGTCGCCACTTACCAGTCCAACGACGAAGCGGCCGAAAGTTTCCGAAGCGAGCAAAAGGACTGCGCCGACCGCCTCCACCTGGAACGGTTTGACGTTTCCAAGTACGCCGAGGTCGAAACCTTCTTTCAAAAAGCGGGCGAGACCTGGGGCAAGTTTCAGGTACTGGTCCACTGTTCCGGTATCCGCGTCGACAAGGTGGTCGGCATGATGAAAGAGTCCGAGTGGACGCGGGTGATCGAAACCAACCTCAACGGAACTTTCAACGCGTGCAAGCAGGCCGTGCTCGGCATGATGCGCCAACGTTATGGACGGATCATTGTGGTGACGTCCCCTGTGGGGCGGATCGGGTTTCCCGGCCAGGCGAATTACGCGGCGTCGAAAGCCGGGCAGGTCGCCATGGTCAAATCCCTCGCCAAGGAAGTCGCCAGTCGGAAGATCACCGTCAACTGCGTCTCGCCGGGGTTCATCGACACCGATTTTATTTCCGGCCTGCCGGAGGAACAAAAGAAACATTACTTGGAAATGGTTCCGCTCAAACGTTTCGGCGAAGCCGGGGAAGTGGCGCACAGCGTGTTGTTTCTCGCCTCGCCCGAAGCCGCCTACATCACCGGAAGCGTTCTGGAAATTTCGGGAGGGTTATGAACGACGAGGTTCGCCAGTACATCCCCCATCGCCCGCCCTTCCTGTTCGTCGACCGCATCCTGCACATGGACGACGTCTCCATCGAAACGCAAAAAGACGTGAAGGCGGACGAGCCGTACTTCGCCGGACACTACCCCGACCGGCCCATCATGCCCGGCGTGCTGATCTGCGAATGCGTTCTGCAAAGCGGCGCGATCTTCATCGCCAAACAATCTGGCGACGTCGGAAATAAAATCCCCGTCGTCACGCGCATCAACAACGTTAAAATCCGAACCGCCGTCTATCCCGGCGACGTTTTGGATATCTCGGTCAAAATCAGGGAAAAGGTGAGTAACGCCTGGTACATGGAAGGGAACGTCAAGGTCGGCGGCAAAACCGCGCTCAGCCTGGATTTTGCGGGTATGCTGGTGGAGGAAACCGCGTGAGCTTTCTGGAACTGGAAGGCAAAACCATTCTCGTGACCGGCGTCGCCAATAAAAAAAGCGTCGCGTACCACATCGGCAAAACCCTCGCAGAACAAAACGCCAACGTACTCTACAGCGTACACACCGAGGAACGCAAGCAAAGCGTCGAAAAACTCGTCGCCCCCTCGCCGGTTTACGTCTGCGACGTGGCGAAGCAGGAAGAGATCGACCGCCTGGCGGCGGACATTGCGAAAGACCATCCCGTCCTGCACGGCCTCGCCCACTCCATCGCCTTTGCGAATTATTCCGAGGGATTCAAACCCTTTCACGAAACCGGGCGCGAGGATTTTTTACAAGCGGTGGATATCAGTTGCTATTCGCTGATCGCGCTGGCGAAGGCGTTCAAGGATATGTTCGATCCCAACGCGTCCGTCGCGACCGTGTCGATTTCCACCACGCGCATGGCGGCGGAGAATTACGGCTACATGGGACCGGCCAAGGCCGCGCTCGACTCGACAATTTGTTTTCTCGCAAAATCTTTCAGCGCCTTTTCCGAAGTGCGGTTCAACTCGGTGAACGCCGGATTGTTGAAGACCGCCTCGTCCGCAGGCATCCCCGGTTACATCGACTCCTACCTTCACGCCGAGCAGGCCACTTTGCGCAAGCGCGGATTGACCACGCAGGAAGTCGCGGGCGCCATGGCGTTTTTGCTGAGTCCGAGGTCCAGCGGCATGAACGCTCAAGGCGTCGTGCTGGACGCCGGCATGGCCGTCAACTACTTCGACCAATCCCTCATCCACAAAAACAAACCGAAGAGTTGAATTAAATTCAAAAATGCGGGGTTTAAAAGGCGGGAAGAACAAGAAAAATTAAGCTGTTACAGGTTCCGTTGTCTCCTCAATTTCCATTTCATAATCAGGATTTAAAACGCTTACAACTTTACCGGCTTTTTTAATCTTTACGGCGACTACCATTTTGCCTGGTCCAATAAAAACAAAAGGTATCGAAAATTCAAGAATGACCAGGGATTCAGGAGTGCTGCTGCCCGTAATAGTCCCATTAATTTCTGCCAATAAATGAGGCTTCTCAGACTTTTGAGTTTTCAGATCAATTGTAAGATCAAACCCATCAAACTCTGGATCGCCGATTTCTTTTTTTAATCTAAAATATAAGGATAATCGCTTTTGTAGCGGCCATTTTGAGCCAGGAGGATCTATTTGAAAAATCATCCTGTCGCTATACACCCCAATGAGTATAGTTTTGCCGTTATCCTCTTTGCGAATATCATCGCAAATAATAAAATCTATTAGTTTCATGAAATTAATTACAAGCAACAGCTATAGGTTCAGCGGATAAATGTTGTGATTGGGTGGACGTTTCTACTATGGAGGTATGCGGTTCCCCTCCCTTTATAGAAACTACTTTAACCTTTGCAACATTTTTACTTTCCGAATTAGTGCGCCAAACATTCATATTGAATTTCTCCCTCTGCTCTTTATAAGCCAGATCCCCCTGTTTTATTAGTTCGTCAACGGCAATATTTTTGTCGTAATTATTTTTCGCGATGTCCAACAACCAGGGAAAATTTCGTATCATTCTCATCAGCGCGATTCCAGACTTGGTCCCGCCTTTGGATTTCCAACGAACTAAAGTCCTTTGAGGAAGTTCCAGCGCTCTTTCAATATAGGCCATGGAATTACCGTGTTGATTCAGGTATTCAATGATTTCTTCAATGGATTGGATTTCAGCTTCCGCCAGCGCCGTTTCATAGCTTTCATCACCTACTTCGCCAGAATCCCAACTTTCTTGACATTGGGCGCAAGTGCGCATCGTTGTTTCATAGGAGAACGTTGGGCCGAAGGGCAATTTTCTTTCCTCCGTTTCCTTTTCTATTTTTGTTTCCCTGGAACCGCAAAAAGGGCAAATCAATTCATTATCATCCATGGTCTAATCTCCCAATTTTTTTGGGTCGGGTTCCCTGTTAATTTTAAACGACTTGATTACCCACCTGTTTGACTCTGAGTTAAAATAATAGGCGAAGTATCCAAAATCATTGCCAGAATAAAATGAATAAGCGTCGACGAAATAAAGCTCCTCTTTGTCAAAATTTGTATCTTGGACGCCCGACTCAATTACCGATGAATTGAGTTCCAACGGTTTGGTGTTTATATGCCGCAATTTTTCGAGACCGTCGTTTGCAATGAAGTCTAGAATGTCCGTACGGCTGTATAAATTAAAATCGGTTTTTGCGTCTTTTAACGTTTTTTTTCCGATTACAACGGTCTCTTCCCCAGTCTTACAAATTTTGATAAATTTGTTGAGGTCATATTTTGGCGACATAAAGGCAATTCTAAACTAAAAAGGCATTTTAACCTATAGCTTTAGAAAATTGTCTCAAAATACGACATAAACCTTATCATCATGTATTGTATTGAATACAAGGTATTATACATAAAAAGCGAAATAATACAAGGGTTTTGATATCCTAAAGGGTGAGGTATCTTGGTCGAAACCTTGTGGCTACCCTGAAACACTGGACTCGCTTTTCACTCCCTCTCCTGTTAAACCGGTTTGGACATCACGAAAAGCGACAAGCCTTCCAGGTGATTGAACTTGGGCCGCAAGCGATCGGTATCATAGTATCGCTCGACGTCGACGATCTTTTTCGATCCCGTCACTTCCGATAGCGGGACATGGTTGTATGTTCCATCGCGCAAGACGACCAACCGTCCGGTTTTTCCTTCCAAAATTAAATTGAGCGCCAGGTTGCCGTAGGCCATTGGCACGAGCGAATCCATTGCGTCCGGATCGCCGCATCGCACCAGATACGCAAGACGCTGGTTGATGACCCCGATTTTTTTTCCGTGGTTGAACTGCGGCGAAAGCTCCTGGAGTTTGTCC
>JAJDBD010000160.1 GCA_029261575.1 Nitrospinaceae bacterium
TCGCCGAAGTTCAGCGTGTAATGGGTTCCGAAGGAAATGTTGGGAAGCGGGCGGTTAGGGTCCGCGATTTTCTCCAGGGTATTTCGCGTTTCAATGTGGCCGATGATTTGCGCGCCTTCGGAAAATTGATAGGCGTCGCCGGTCCGGTCCAGCCGGTGGCTGGTATAGACGATGAACCGTATGGGTTTGTCGCTGACCTGCCGGACGGCTTTTTTGAGCAGGGGACCCTTGCCGCCGATGGGATCGATCAGGACGACGCCTTCCGAGGCGACGACGAACATCGTGTTATAAGCGCCGGTGGAAAAAAAATACACGCCGTCCGCGAGCTTGGACAGGAGGTATCCTCGCTTCGGGAGTTTGGGAACTTTTTCGTAATATCCGTCGGGAACGAAATTTTTATCGGCGGGGCGCTCGGCGTCCTGCTGGCGGATGGAAGATTGTTGGGGCGCACGGTCGACGCGCGTATCCTGCGCCGCGCAGGCGGTCAGGAGGAGTATGAACAGGCAGGCCGCGAGCGCTTTGCAACGGGAGGCCGGGCAAGCCCCCAGAGGCAATATTTTAAATTGTGCGCTTTTTGCGGGCATGAGGATTCCAGATTACAGTCAGGAGCTGTCGATTGACGGTTAGCGCTTTAAGAAAAAATATCCAAATGCAAACCGCTGGGTCCAGCGACACGCTGGCCGGGCAACACCCGGTGGAAAAGTTTGAGATGCAAGCTCGCCGTATATGAAACACTTCCCCTAAACGTTACACTAATTGGGTCCAGCGGCACGCTGCCCGGATAGGATTATACTTTTTTAAACGAATTTGGTAAACTGGCCCCGTTGGTTTTAATCGCTAAACTTCGGAGCCGGTTTTATTTTCAACCGACCTCCTGAAACCATATTCAATCCACACTCAATCAATTTGGAGAAAAACGATGAGACGATCCCTGCATTTCTTTTTGGCAATCCTGTTATTGGCTCTTACGGTGGGTTGCGGTTCCATGGGAAGAAATTTCGATGATACCCACGTTGTGGATATCAAAAACAACGCGACCACCAAGGCGGAAATTCTGGATTGGTTTGGCCTGCCTTTCAAAGAAGGCGTGGAAAACGACTACGTCATGTGGACGTACCAGATTGACAAATACATGGCGGGGCATACCAATTCCAAGGATTTGGTGCTGTTGTTTGATAAAAACAACGTCGTGAAGGCCTACCGGTACACCAAGACCGCGGATTCGGACTGAAAACCAAAGCGCGCGCCCGCATCGACGGGGAGCCGGGCGTCTCGACGATGAAACGGATCGAGTTGATCGTTTACGATTTCGACGGGACGCTGGTCGACACCAAAAGAGACATCGCCGATTCGGTCAATCTCGTTTTAACGGAGTTGCTGATTCCGGAATTGCCTCACGAAACCATTTTTAAATATGTGGGGCGCGGCGTTGATAAATTAATGTCCCAGGCGCTGAACGGTACAGGACAAGACGATATCCCCGGCGCCGTGACCCTGTTTCGGAAACATTACGACCGGCGCTTGCTGGACCACACCGATTTTTTCCCCCATGGACGGGAAACGCTCGAATATTTCTCCCGCAAGAAACAAGCGATCCTTTCCAACAAACCCCGCCCGTTCATTTTAAGAATTCTTTCCGGCCTGAAGTGCGACTGCGCCTTCGAGTCCATCCTGGGCGGCGACAGTCTGGAAAATAAAAAACCCGATCCCGAAGGATTGCATCGGCTGATGCGGCAATGCGGCCTGCCGCCGGAGAGCGTTCTGATGCTGGGCGACAGCCCCATCGACGTCGAAACCGGCAAGCGGGCGGGCGTCGCGACCTGCGTCGCAACCCATGGCATGTCCAGCCGCGCGGAGCTGGAAGCCGCCGAACCCGACTGGATGATCGACTCCCTTGCGGAGTTGCGCGACCTTTTCGAATGATATGATTTTGCCCCTATCCGATGATCCCCGATAACGTTAAATACATTTACCTGATCGCCGTTTGCGGCACGGGCATGGCCTCGCTCGCCGGTTTGCTGAAAGAAGCGGGCTACGAAGTTTCCGGGTCGGACGCCAATATCTACCCGCCCATGAGCGTTCTACTCGATGATTTAAACATCCCCGTCGCGCCCGGCTACAAAAAGGAAAACGTTCCGCCGGGCGTCGATCTCGTCGTCGTCGGCAACGCCGTTTCCAAAACCAACGAGGAGGCCGCGGCGGTTCTGGAGTCCGGCGTCCCCTACGCATCGTTTCCGGAAACATTGGCGCATTTTTTCCTGCGCGGGAGAAAGTCGCTGGTGGTCGCGGGCACGCACGGAAAAACCACGACCGCTTCGCTTTTAAGCTGGACCCTTCACCACGCGGGCCGAATGCCCGGTTTCATGGTGGGCGGCTGGTTGAAAAATTTCGACCGCAACTACCATTTGCCCGGCGGCGAGTTTTTCGTCACGGAAGGCGACGAGTACGACACGGCGTTCTTCGACAAGGAAGCGAAGTTTCTCCACTATCAACCCTACGCGGCGATTTTGACGGGCGTCGAATTCGACCACGCGGATATTTTCCGCGACTTGGCGGACATGCGCTCGGCTTTTATGAAGTTTGTCCGCAAAGTTGACCCGGCGGGTTTTCTGCTGGTGGAAAGCGAAACTCCCGGCCTCGACGAAATCCGCAAGCTCTGCCCCGCCCGCGTGGAGACCTATGGGTTTTCGGCGGAAGCCGACTGGCGCGTCGAACTGCTCCCGCCTGCGGAAGGCTTTAGCCAATTGCGAATCGCGCGAAACGGCGACGATCCAAAAACGTTTCAAATTCCCCTGTATGGAAAACACAACGCCCTGAACGCCGCAGCGACGGTTGCCATGACTTTGAACCTTGGTTTGCAAGCGGAAGAGGTTATAATGGCCCTAAAACAATTTCGCGGAGTCAAGCGTCGGCAGGACGTTGTCGGCGAAGCGCGGGGCATAACCGTGGTGGACGATTTTGCGCATCATCCCACCGCCATCGCCCTGACGCTGGAAGCTATGCGGCTGAAGTATCCCGGCAAACGGGTGTGGGCGGTGTTCGAGCCGCGTTCCGCCACCTCCCGGCGTAAGGTGTTTCAAAATGATTTGCCGCAAGCTCTCGGGCTTGCGGATCGGGCCATCATCGGCGGTTTGTTCGCGCCGGAAAAAATTCCCGAAGAGGATCGGCTGGACGTTGAGCGAGTGGCGGAGGATATCCGAAAAGCCGGGGGGCGCGCGTGGCGTCTATCCGAAACGGAAGATATCGTCGACTTGATCGCCAACGAAGGGCGTGAAGGCGACCTGGTCGTTATCATGTCCTCCGGCGGATTCGACGGGGTTCATCAAAAATTACTGGCGCGTTTGAAAAAAGACAGCTAACAGTTAACGGATAATTTTGTCATGATCCCATTCGGTCAATTAAAACTATCGCTCCTTCAGTCTGGAGTGTACATCCCGCAAAATGTTCTGGAAGCCCGGCAAGCAGACTGGGGCCTAGGCGCCCAATCTCTGGAATTGGCTTTGGCGCTGAGCGACGATTTCATCGTTAAATCGCATCTCAAGACCAAGAAAAACGGCGGGCCGTCTCTCGATATCCAGGACGGGCAAATCCGGATCGCCTCCGGCAAGGAGAGCATGGAGGTCGAGGTGATTCCGACGCCCGGCTTCCTCCGTGAGAGTTTGCAAGGCGCAGGGCCGGCGGCCCACAGCGTTTCGCTGGACGGTTACTGCCTGAACTTTTTTTTGCGCACGACGGGCGAAGATAAAAAACTCAATCTCTCTATCGATGAAATAGCGACGGTGATCCAATCGGCTTTCGAGGAGGGCGCGGCGGATCTGGTGCAGTTCAACATGGATTATTGCCAGGACGAAAACCTTTGCCTGGATCGGCTGGGTCCGATCGTCGAAGCGATCAAAAACAAATTCAGCGCCTTCGTCGCTCTGAGGGGATTTCCTCCAAAGAACAAAAGGATCATCGACAAGTTTTACGCTTCCGGGGTGGATCTTTTGAACTACCCGTTAGAGGGGTTCGCCAACTCCGACGCGCTGGCGGCGGCCTTTCCAGAAAATCAAATTCTTCAGGGACTGGAATACGCGGTGGAAATATTTCCGCAGGGCGCCGTGTCCACCGAGCTGGATTTGCAGGCCGCGCCGCTGGAGATGATCCAGGCGAAAATCGACCATTTGTCGCGTAGCGGCGTCGTCCCGATATTAAAATTACCGACGACGGTCGACGCTTCCGAGAACGCCTACGCCAAAATCAAAGAGGCCGCGCGCCGCCTTTCCGAAGCCGCAGGGCGCGACAAGTTGAATTTGAAATGGCTGTATCCTTCCTGCCACTCGGTGACCGCTTTGGACGCCGCCTATTTCACGGAAGCCCCGGAATCGGCGCGTTTGAGCGCGAAGCCCGTGTACCAGGGTCGGCTGAGCCGCAAAGCGGTGGAGAATTTTACGATCCTGAGAAGAAAACTGCGCGTGAAAAATATCAGCGACTCCTACGAGTCGGCGGGACTTTAAAATAACCCAATACTTTTAGAAGGAATAAAAATGGCCCTGGTCCACTCCACAATGGTTCCTTTGGGAAAGCCCGCCGCCGATTTTCATCTGCCCGGAACGGACGGCAATACCCACGCGTTGGACGATTTTAAAGACTGGAAAATTCTGGTCGTCGTTTTCATGTGCAACCATTGCCCTTATGTTAAAGCGGTCCTGCAACGGTTGATCGATCTGCAAAACGATTATAAGGATAAGGGCGTTCAACTGGTCGGAATCAATTCCAACGACGTCTCGCGCTATCCCGACGATTCCATGGAAAACATGGTCCAACTGGTGCGAGAAAAAAATATTTCGTTCCCCTACCTGCTGGACGAAACTCAGGAAGTAGCCAAAGCTTACGACGCCGTTTGCACGCCGGATATATTCGTGTATGGAGAAAACCGCGCCCTGCTGTATCGCGGCAGGGTCGACGACAACTGGCAGGAACCGGATAAAGTCGAGAGCCGGGACCTGCGCCGCGCGCTCGATTTGATCCTCGACGGCAAGGAAGTCTTTGCCGACCATATCCCGTCGATGGGTTGTTCTATTAAATGGAAACAGGAATGATCGGACTCAAACTCATATGAATAAAAACAGGTGGCCCATTATTTTAATGGCGACGGTCGTGATCGTCGCCCTGTCCGCAGACAAACTGGTTGAGTTTTATTTCGACCTGCTCTGGTTTGAAAAATACGGGTTCGCCTCCGTTCTCTGGACCACCGTCGGCTCCCAGCTCGGCCTGGGGTTTGTGATCGGGGGACTGTTTTTTATTCTCAGCTACGGTTTTCTTCGGTCGGTGTATCAAAAGACCGAGCACCTGCCCGTGGTCCTGCGCGACGAAATCCGGCGGGAAATCCCGCTGTTGCATCTGATCGCCTCCAATCTGAAAACCGTGATACTGCTCGCCCCGCTGGTCCTGGCGGCCATGACCGGCGCGGTGGCGGGGCAACAGTGGGACACGGTTTTAAAATTCTTCAACCAGGTTCCTTTCAACCTCGCGGATCCAATTTTTCAAAAGGACTATTCGTTTTATTTGTTCACCCTGCCTTTTTTGCAGGTGGGCAAGGCCCTGCTCTGGGAGTTGCTGGTCGTCGCCGCCATCGGCGCCGGCGTCATTTACTTTTTCAAGCAATCCATATTTTTATCTCCGGCGGGATTTGGCATGTTGCCCGAAGCCCGGCGAACGTTCAACAACCTGGCCGCCGCGGCTTTTTTCATGATGGCCTTTGAATATTTTCTCAAACGCTACGGCCTGCTCACGGAAGGCAACGGCGTGGTGGCGGGGATCGGTTACTCAGACGACCACGGGCGCCTGCCGCTTCTGAACGGGTCCATCGTCCTGGCGGTCGCCTGCGGGATCGTCGCTTTGTTGAACAACTTTCAACAAGGCTTCCGCAAAATCGTTCTGGCCGCCGCCGTATTGGCTGCGGTTCATGTGGGGGGAAATTTTTACCCGTCCATTCTGCAAAAGTTTGTGGTGGCCCCCAACGAGTTGGTCAAGGAAACCGAATACATCCGGCACACCATCACGGGAACGCGGGTCGGTTACGGTTTGGATACTATTGAGAACAATGCGCTGGAAGGAAACGACAACCTTTCTGCGCAATCCATTCTGGACAATAGCCTCACCATCGAAAATATTCGACTTTGGGATCAGGCGCCTTTGCTCGACACCCTGGGGCAAATCCAGGAAATCCGCACTTATTACCAGTTCAACTCCGTGGACAACGATCGCTACTTCATCGACGGCAACTACCGGCAAACGTTGTTGTCCCCGCGCGAACTGCTCTCCTCCAGCCTGCCCAACCGCACCTGGATCAACGAGCATCTGACGTTCACGCACGGCTACGGCGTGTCCCTGAGTCCGGTCAACCAGATCACCCCGGAAGGCCTGCCGGTGTTGTTCGTCAAGGATATTCCGCCGAAGTCGTCCGTGAATATCCAGGTCTCCCAGCCGGAAATTTATTTTGGAGAATTGTCCAACGACCATGTGTTCGTCAACACGGGAACCAAGGAATTCGACTATCCGGAGGGAGAAAAAAACGTTTATAAAAACTACGAGGGGTCCGGCGGCATATTGGTGGATTCGTTCATAAATAAAATTCTACTGGCGGCGCGCTTCAAAACTTTAAAGATTCTGTTTTCCCAGGACATCGAAAACGACAGCCGGGTGCTGATGTACCGCAACATCACCGATCGGGTCTCGCGCATCGCCCCGTTTTTGCAACTGGACCGCGACCCCTATCTGGTAATTTCCGACGCCGGTCGGCTGGTCTGGATTTACGACGCCTACACCGTGAGCGACGCCTTTCCCTACTCGCAAAACCTTCCCGGCTTTGGCAATTACGTCCGCAACTCCGTTAAAATCACCGTCGACGCGTATGAGGGAACCGTCCTGTTTTATATTTCCGATCCCAAGGATCTCATCATCCAGTCCTACCGCAATATTTTCCCGGAATTGTTTAAAGACCTCAAGGAAATGCCGGAGGATTTGCGCAAGCACATCCGCTACCCCTCGGACCTGTTCGCCATTCAAACGTTCATCCACGCCACGTATCACATGACGTCCCCGCAGGTGTTTTACAACAAGGAAGACCAATGGGAGATTCCCGTCATCGACGGGGAGACCATGCGGCCTTATTACACGATCATGAAACTTCCCGGCAAGGACCATGAAGAATACATATTGATGCTCCCCTTCACCCCGGCGGGCAAAAGCAATCTCTCCGCGTGGATGGTGGCGCGGAGCGACGGCGAGGATTACGGCAAGCTCGAGCTTTACACGTTCCCCAAGCAAAAGCTGGTGTACGGACCCAGCCAGATCGTGGCCCGCATCAATCAGAACGCCGAAGTCTCGCGCCAGATTTCGCTTTGGGACCAGCGCGGGTCGAAAGTCATCCAGGGGAACTTGCTGGTCATCCCCATCGAGGAATCCCTGATCTACGTCCGCCCCTTGTACCTGAAAGCGGACGCGGGAAAGATTCCGGAACTGAAACGCGTGATCGTGGGGTATGAAGACCGCGTCGCCATGGAGCGCACCCTGGAAGAGGCCCTGCAAAAAATATTTCCCGGACTTGCTACGGGCACGTCTTCCGAAGCAACTGCTGAAGGCGCGGTGGCTTCCGCTTCGCAGGGCATGCCCGAAAAGGGCGAGGTGGTATTGAAGCGTTCCGATTTCAACCGGATAAAAGATTATTACCAGCGCGCGTTGGAGTCGCAGGCGGCGCTCGACCAGACGCTGAAAACCAATCAGGACCGGCTGAATGAATTAGGAGAACTCCTCGATTCCGCTAAACCGGCGAAGGCGGAACCAGTTAAAAAAGAAACCACCGATGAACACAGATGAACACGGAGATAAAGTTGGCAGTGGTCGATTGACGGGCGTCAGTTTAAGGAAAGCTATTCAACCGCCAACATCCGCCTCCAGGCGCTTGCCTGGCCCCCCCTTGCAAAGGAGAGCTTTGCATAAGTCTTGTTGGATGGAGTGTATAATATCGCTTGACGTTGATCAATTCTAACAGGAGACGGGACATGCAAAAGCGACTGGGCCAGCTGAGTTTTGCGGACGATCTGATAGCGGGGGCGAGCAATT
>JAJDBD010000161.1 GCA_029261575.1 Nitrospinaceae bacterium
ACCAGGTTTTTGGGAGCGGCGGCGGAGATCATCGCCAACGTTCCCATGGCCATCAGCACGTTGCCGTCGCCGTCCAGGATCACGGATTTTTTATCCGGTTGCGCCAGGGCCACGCCAAGGCCGATGGACGAGGCCAGCCCCATCGAACCGATCATGTAAAAATTGCCTTCCCGGTCGTCCAGATTGTAGACTTGCCGGGCAATGAAACCGTTGGCCAGCGTTACCGGTTCGTCTTTCAGCAGGGGCAACAGCTCCTGAAACGCTTCAATGCCTTTCATCAAACAATCCTTTCTTCACCAGCAGAGTGAACGGCAGGCGCTCCTCTTTGATTTTTTTCATCGCCTTCTCCAGAACCGCGTCCTGATTTTCATCCGTCAGTTCCGCGAAATCCATTTCGGAGGTTTCGAGCAACTGTTCGCTGATGCGGCCCATGATGATGTGTTCCGGCGCGTCCTTGCCGCCGCAACCGCGCCAGCTCATGATCACCAGAACGGGGATTTTATAAATCAGGTTCAGGGAGGTGAACGCGTTCAGGGAATAACCGAGTCCGGAGTTTTGCATGAGGAGGACGGGCAGTTTGCCGCCCATGTAAGCTCCGGCGCACAGTCCCACCGCCGCGTCTTCCCGCACGGCGGGGTAATAAGGAATGTCCGGATCGCTTTCCAGGCGCGCGATCAATCCCGACAGCAGGGAGCAGGGCACCCCGGCGTAAAAATCAAATCCGGCGGCGCGCAACCGATCGATGAAACTTTTGGAATCGAGCATATACCGGTCTACCAGTTTTGAATCTGACGTTCGCCGCCGTATTCCATTTGCAATCGATGGACCTGCTTGATGTAGGCCTTCACGCCGTCCAGTCCTTCGAACTCCACGCCCAGTTCCCTCGCCGCCTTGTTGGACATGGGCACGCCCTCTTCGCCGGGAACGCCTTCGGCCTCGCCAAAGGAATCGACCGCTTCGATGATCAGTTTGGCCAGGTCCAGGTTGTGGATATGACCGTCGACCAGGTTGTAAATCTTACCCGCCGCTTCCGAATTTCCCAGGCAGGCTTCCAACGCCTGGAGGACCGCATTTACTGAAACATATTTGGTGCTTCCCTTGACGTCCACGTTGTAGTTGGTGGACAGGTAGTCGATGGTTTTGAACCATTCGGACTTTTCGATATCCGGGCGCACCCCGTATATCGTCACCGGACGCAGGACCGTGAGGTCGAAGGACCGCGACTTGTGATGAAAAAAAGCAAACGACTCGATGGCGGACTTGATGGCGCCGTACAGGGAACCGGGTTGAACCGGATGCGTTTCATCCAGAGGATGCGACGCGTTCACCGTAGGCAGGACCTGGCCGAAGACGGTGCAGGCGCTCATGAAAATGAATTGCTTGACCTTGGCCTTTTTGGCTTCCTCGAGCAGGTTCAGCGAGCCGTTCAGATTTTCTTTGATCAAATCGTCCACGGTTTGCACCGGGCCTGGGAAGTGGGCGAGATGGATCACCACGTCGGTGTTGGCGACGAGTTTTTCCAGCGACTCGCGGTCGCCCAGGGAGCCGATGATATAATCGACTTCTTCAAACGGTTTCAAATGTTCGACGACGCTTTCTTCTCTTATCAGGGCTTTCACCCGGGGCTTGTCCGGATTATCTTCCCGGTGCAGGCGCCGAATCAAATGGGAACCCACCATTCCGGTGATCCCCGTCAACGCAATATTCATTCACTCCTCCAAACAAAACATTCGCCGACAACGATGGACCGCCGGGAATTAATTAAAATGATTCTTTTCCTTTGAGGGAAAATCGATCAACAAGGTATTGGACAGTAGGTTGCTATTATGAAAAGACGGCGGGAGCAAGTCAACCGTTTTCCCAAATTGGAAATCGGCGGCGGGAGAGGGTGTTTACTTCTCGCCGTTCTTCAAGGCGGATTGCGCGGCGGCGAGCAGAGCGGTGGGTACCCGGTAAGGCGAGCAACTGACGTAGTCCAATCCCGTTTTGTGAAAAAACTCGATCGAGGCCGGGTCGCCGCCGTGTTCCCCGCAGACGCCCAAGTGCAGTTTTTTGTTGGCTTCGCGTCCCTTGTCCGCGGCCATTTTCACCAATTGCCCGACGCCCTCCTGATCGATGCTGACGAAAGGGTCGACCTTGATAATACCTTTTTCCAGGTAATCGGGGAGAAAACTCCCGGAGTCGTCGCGGCTCCAGCCGTAAGCGGTCTGGGTCAGATCGTTGGTGCCGAAGGAAAAAAAATCCGCTTCCCTGGCGATCTCGTCGGCGATCAGCGCGGCGCGGGGAAGCTCGATCATGGTTCCAATTTTATAATCCAGCTCGACGTTCGCTTTTTTGATCGCCGCGCTGGCCTCGGCGACCACCATTTCCTTCACGGCGCGAAACTCGTTGATGTGCCCGACCAGGGGAATCATGATTTCCGGATATACTTTTGTCCCTTTTTGTACCAGCCTGCAAGCGGCCTCGACGATGGCGCGGACCTGCATCCTGTAAATTTCGGGAAAGGTGATTCCCAGTCGGCAACCTCGATGACCCAGCATGGGGTTGATTTCTTTCATGGATTGAATTTTTTTGCTCAACGCCGAAGCGCCGATTCGCATTTCCCGCGCCAGAGTCTTGATCTCCCCCGGAGTGTTGGGAAGAAATTCGTGCAGGGGCGGGTCCAGCAGGCGAATGGTTACCGGCAGGCCCGCCATGACTTTAAATATCTGCTTGAAATCGTTCCTTTGAATGGGAAGCAATTTGACCAGCGCTTCTTCCCGTTCCTTCGCGTTTTTCGCGACGATCATGCGGCGGACAAGCAGGATGCGTTCTACATTGAAAAACATGTGTTCGGTGCGGCACAAGCCGACGCCCTGCGCGCCGAAATCCCGCGCCACCAGCGCGTCGTGCGGGGTGTCCGCATTGGCGCGCACTTTCAAGGCGCAAACGTTCTCCGCCCAGTGCATGAGCTTGGTGAAGTACGAGGAGATCCGGGGCTTGATCAAGAGAGCTTTGCCTTCGATCACCGTGCCGCTGGACCCGTCCAGGGTGATGTAATCGTTCTCCGTGATCAGAACTCCATTCAAAGTACACCGCTTCTTTTTCACTTCAACCGTCAGCCCTCCGCAACCGGAAACGCAGGGCTTGCCCATAGCGCGGGCGACCACGGCGGCGTGAGAGGTCATTCCCCCCTTGGCGGTCAAAATTCCTTCGGCGACGCTCATGCCTTGAATGTCCTCCGGCGAGGTCTCCATGCGTATCAGGATCACCTTTTCCTTTTTCAGGGCCATCTCCTGGGCGCGCTCGGGACTGAACACGGCCCGCCCGGAAGCCGAGCCGGGAGAGGCGCCCAATCCCTTCGCCAACACTTTGGCCTTGGAAGTGGGATCCACCATCGGATGAAATATTTGATCCAGTTGTCCGGCGGGTATGCGACTCAGCGCGGTGTTAACGTCGATCAAATCTTCGTCCACGAAGTCCACGGCGGTTTTGATCGCCGCCGCCGCGGTGCGTTTTCCCGAACGGGTTTGCAGTAAAAAAAGTTTTTTCTCCTGGATGGTGAATTCCAGGTCCTGCATGTCCTGGTAATGGATTTCCAGTTTTTTATAAATGGTCTCCAGTTCTTTATAGACCTCGGGCATTTCCTTTTTGAGTTCCGCGATCGGTCGCGGCGTGCGTATTCCCGCCACCACGTCCTCGCCCTGGGCGTTGATCATGAACTCCCCGAAAAATTTATTTTCTCCGGTGGCCGGGTTGCGCGTGAAGGCCACTCCGGTGCCGGAGGTCTCTCCCATGTTGCCGAACACCATGGACTGGATATTCACCGCCGTGCCCCAGTCGTCTGAATAGCCGTTCATCCGGCGATAGACTGCGGCCCGCGGCGTGTTCCAGGATTTGAACACCGCCTCGACGGCCAGAGTCAACTGTTCGAAGGGGTCGTGGGGGAACTCCTTTTTGGCGATTTTTTTCACCAGGGACTTGAATTTTTTAACGAGGGATTTTAAATCAGCCGCGCTCAGTTGGGCGTCGTTTTCCACTTTCTGGCGCGCCTTGAGTATTTCGATAATCTCCTCAAACTTTTCGCCTTCAATTCCAAGGACCACGTTGCCGAACATGGAAATGAACCGCCGGTAACAATCGTAGGCAAACCTCTCGTTCCGGGTTCGCTCCGCCAGGCCGCAAACCGTATCGTCGTTCAGGCCGAGGTTCAAAATCGTGTCCATCATCCCCGGCATGGAGACGCGCGCGCCGGACCGAACAGAAACCAGCAGAGGATTATCCCGATCGCCAAACCGCTTGTTCAGCAGTTTCTCCATCTGCTTTAAATTGGGATTGATTTCCTCCCATAAAAACGGCGGAAACTTTTCGTTATTTTTAAAAAAGTAAACGCAGGCTTCGGTGGTGACGGTAAATCCGGCCGGCACACGAATGCCAAGCCCGGCCATTTCCGCCAGGTTGGCGCCCTTGCCGCCTAACAGGTCGCGCATTTCAGCGTTGCCCTCGGTCTCCTTTCCGCCGAAAAAATAAACGTATTTAGTCGCCATAATCTCTTAAGGTGGAAACGGCCTTTCGGCCAGCTTTAATAAGCTCAAAGGAAGGTAGGTTATCCAATGCCCCAGGGCATTTCAACTTTTTTTAATTACAATCCTGGAAAAATCGGCGAGTTGCGCAAACAGGCGGGAAATATGAAACAACAAATGCAGGCGGTTTTTTCTCAAGGCCTCGTCTTCGACCATCACCATGACCTTGTCAAAGAATGCGTCCACCGAGGGTTTGATTTCGACGATCTTCGCCAGGGCCTGGGGAAATTCCTTTTCCCCGATATGGCGGGCCACCGGCGCGCTGATTTTCAGATAATGCTCGTAGAGGGCCTGTTCCGCCGGGTCCTGAAATCCATTCGGATCGACCTCGCCCTCCGCTTCTTCATTTAATATGCTGACCACGCGCCGGAAGGCCGTGGCCAACGGCTCGAACCATTCCTGTTTCTTAAGTTCGGAAAGCGCTTCCACCTTTTTGGCCGCGTCGGTAAAAGAATCGATTCCCGTGGCCAACACCGCGTCGATGACGTCGTAGGCGAAGCCCAGCGCGGTGAAGCGGCTCTTGAATCTTTGGCGAAATAAGTCCAGCGCATGCTCCCGGGTTTCTTCCCGCGTCAGGCGCAGTTTCCCTTCCAATTGGTCCAATTCGCAATCGATCAACTCGTCCAAGGACAAGGACCAGCCGCGTTCGAGAATGATTTCGATGACTCCGAGCGCGTGGCGGCGCAGGGCGTAGGGGTCTTCGGAGCCGGAAGGAATCAGTCCAACGCCGATGACGCCCAAAATGGTGTCCAGCTTGTCCGCCAGCGCGACGCAAGCGCCCGCGGCATTGGATGGGACGTCGTCCCCCGCAAACGCGGGACGGTAATGTTCTTTGATTGCCAGGGCGATCTCCGGGTTTTCCCCCGAGCGTTCGGCGTAGTAGCCGCCCATGATCCCCTGCAGTTCCGGAAATTCGTACACCATCTGGGTTTCCAGATCGGCCTTGCAAAGCCGCGCGGCGCGCGCGACATTTTCGGCGCTTTCCGGCGCCGCCCGCTCCGCAATTTTTTTCGCCAGCGCACAGAACCGCTCGACCTTTTCGTAGGAGGTTCCCAAATATTTCTGGAACACCACGCCGCGAAGTTTTTCGACGTAATCTTCCAGCGGGCGCTTGCGGTCCTCCTCGTAAAAAAATCGGGCGTCCTCCAGCCGGGCGCGCAACACCCGCTCGTTGCCGCGCTTGATTCGGGATTCGCCATCCGCAGGCACGTTGCTCACCGTGATGAACCGCGGCTTCAATCCGCCTTGACCGTCTTCGACCGGGAAGTACCTTTGGTGAACGCGCATGGTGGTGACCAACAACTCTTTGGGCAGTTCCAGATATTTGTCCTCAAAATCGCACAGCAGGGGAACGGGATACTCCACCAGGTTGGCCGTCTCCGCGAGCAGATCCCGATCCTCCGGAACCCGGCCTCCGGCGTCCTCCGCCAGGGTTTTAACTTTCTCCCATATGCGGTTCCGGCGCTCTACGGGGTCCGCGACGACAAAATGCGCCTCGCATCCGTTCAAATAAGCGGACAGATTATTGAAGGTAAACGTATCCGGTTTCAGGAATCGATGGCCCCGGGACTGATTGGAGCAGGCCACGCCGTTCCACTCAAAATCCAGCGTCTTGGCGCCGAACACGGCGGCGATCCAATGAACGGGACGGGTGAACGCCTGCGCGCTCGCGCCCCAGCGCATTTTTTTCGGGAACGGAATCTCGCCGATGATTTGAGGGAGAACTTCGTTGAGCAGAGGTTCGGTCGGTCGGCCTTTTTTATCGACGCGGGTGCAAATCACCTCGCCCTTTGGGGTTTGTTCGCGGGTCAGGTCCGCGACGTCCACGCCCTTGCCCCTGGCGAAACCCAGAGCGGCTTTGGTGGGGTTTCCCTCGGAGTCGAAGGCGGCCTTCACGTTGGGACCGAGGAAAGTTTCCACCACGTCCTCCTGTCGGGCGGCGACGTCCGAGAAGGCAATCGCCAGACGACGCGGAGTCGCGAAGGTCCGCGCCTCTCCGCAAGCGATGTGGTTTTTGACGAAATATTCCTTGAGCCGCTTTTCCAGAAACTCCAGCGCGGGCTGGATATATCCGGCGGGAATTTCCTCCGTTCCAATTTCAAATATCAGTTCAGGCAAGGGAGTTTTCCTTGTTGGGGTTGCGGCGAAATATTGGCCGGAAGACCGGCTCTTCGTTGCCCTAAGAGGGCCAGAGAATAACAGAAAGCTAATTTTTTTTCAGACAAAATTTTGCGGGTTTGACAGAGGCGCCCTGGCCCAATAAAAAATGATTTTTGGCTGCCCCGAATTAACAACCAACCAAACCACGGTTCGGTTTTGTGATAAAATACGTTTGGCATGGGCAATAAGTTTTCACCTTTTTTCACGGAGTTTTATTAACCGCGCGATAGGTCAAAAACGGGCAAGGAGGGGTCATGGCAAAAAATATCGTTGTATGTTCCGACGGCACGGGCAACACCGCGAATAAAAATCGCGGCACAAACGTTTTTAAAATTTACGAGGCGGTCGACCTCCACAGTCACATAGGCAATGAGGACCGCAAACCACAAGTAGCGATTTACGACGACGGAGTGGGAACGCAAAGTTTTAAACCCCTGAAAATTATTGGAGGGGCGTTTGGATGGGGCCTGAAGGATAATGTCAAACAACTTTACCGCGAGTTGGCGCGCGTTTACGAACCCCGCGACGATTCCAAGGGCCGTCCCGGCGACGATATCTACGTGTTCGGCTTCAGTCGGGGAGCGTTTACCGTGCGCACCTTGGTGGGTCTGATCTCCTATTGCGGCTTGCCAAAATACGGCGCTTACGATAATGAAAAGGAATTACAGGACCTGGTCGACAAGGCGTATTCTTCCTACCGCAAAAGATTCAAATCCCTGCTGGGTAGCCTGTTTCACTGGCCGGATCCTATTGATGAATCAAAGTTTCACCCGGATATTCCGATCAAATTCATGGGCGTGTGGGACACGGTCGCCGCCGTCGGAACGCCCTTCGCCGGATTGACCTGGTTTTGGAATACATGTATCCATCGCTTCACCTTCCAGGATAATGAACTTTATTCCAAGGTGGAAAAGGCCTGCCACGCCCTGGCTCTCGACGACCAGCGCACAACCTTTCATCCAAATCTGTGGAATGAATCGGACGAAAAAACGGACCGCATCGAACAGGTGTGGTTTTCCGGAATGCACTCCAACGTCGGCGGCGGTTATCCCAAACAGGGGATGTCGCTCGTTTCTCTGCACTGGATGATGAACAAGGCCCACGACCAGGGACTGCATTTTATCAAACAGGATCGGGCGCTTTACCGCGAGCGCAGGAACGTTCACGACAAACTTTACAATTCCCGCGCCGGCCTAGCGGTGTATTACCGTTACCAGCCTCGCGAATTCGATAAAATTTGTGAAAAACTAAAGGTAAAGTTAAACGGTTACAAGGTGCATATTAGCGTGCTGAACCGCATTGCACAGGGCGAGGACGGCTACGCGCCGGGAAATTTACCGAGGGAATTTAAGGCGGTCTCGGATCAGGAGGGTTGGGACGACGGAGGCGCGTTCAGCCAATTAATTCTTCCTCATCTTGAAGCGAATGAAATAACGTTGATGGACCGAATTCGTTCCTATGTATGTACCCGAAGGATTGCGTATTTTATTTTTATACTTGCGTCGTTGATTGCGCTGGGGACGCATCTGTGCCGAGAATTTATTAAAGGTCTCCCGTTTACCAAAGTATTTGGAAACCTGCTCTCATGGGACACGCTGGCGTCTCTATTTAAGATAATTTTTTGCGATTATTACATGGCGCTGGGCGTCGCGCTTGGAATCGCCTTTGGGCTGAGTTATTGGGCGCGGCGACGGATTGAAAATACCTGCACCGGGTTCTGGCATCCGCTGGCAAAAAAACTGAGCGATAGGATTGATCGTTGCGGTTACGGGACCCAACCCATGCCCTGATTTTGTAGGCGGTCCAGGTTGAATTTTATTGGTTTGGATGTTTCAACAAGGGATAGCCCATTTCTTCGCGCTGGCGGACGTAGCTTTCGGCGCAGGCGCGCGCCAGTTTCCGTACGCGCCCGATGAAGCCGGTGCGCTCGGTGACGCTGATGGCGCCTCGCGCGTCCAGCAAATTAAACGCATGCGAACATTTAAGCGTGTAGTCGTAGGCCGGAAGCGTCAGGTCCTGGGCCAACAGGTCTCCGGCCTCCGCCTCGTACATGTCGAACCACTGGAACAGGCGCTCCTTGTTCGACGCCTCGAAATTGTAGCGCGAGAATTGTTTCTCGGTTTCCAGATGCACGTCTCCGTAGCTGAGCCGGTCGTTCCATTTTAAATCGTACACCCGGTCGACGTTTTGCAGGTACATGCAGATGCGCTCCAGCCCGTAGGTCAATTCCACGGTCACCGGCGAAAGGTCCAGCCCGCCCACCTGCTGAAAATAAGTGAACTGGGTGATCTCCATGCCGTCCAGCCACACCTCCCAGCCCAGTCCCCAGGCTCCCAGCGTGGGCGACTCCCAGTCGTCTTCCACAAAACGGATATCGTGTTTGAGCGGGTCGACGCCGAGGACGGCGAGGCTTTCCAAATACTGATCCTGAATATCGTCCGGCGACGGTTTTATAATTACCTGATACTGATAATAATGTTGCAGGCGATTGGGGTTTTCGCCGTAGCGCCCGTCCGCGGGGCGGCGCGAAGGCTCGACGTAAGCGGCGGAGTAGGGTTCCGGTCCGAGCGAGCGAAGAAACGTCGCCGGGTTGAAGGTGCCCGCTCCGACTTCAATATCGTAGGGTTGATGGATCGCGCAACCGCGCGCCCCCCAATACTGCGTCAGATTGATGATAACGTCCTGGAAGTTCATGCTGATGGGTTTGTATCAAAGCGTTGAAGGAAAATCAATTTTTTAAGCCGCCTCTATATTCCTCTCCCCGCCGAGGGAGAGGATAAAGGTGAGGGGGATTTTATGAGGCCGAAGGCCTTCCTATTTTGTTTAACGAGCGCTTTAAATCGCCAGTTTTTGCTTATGCAGACATCTCCCTTGCAAGAGGGCGCCGTATGGATTACCGGGTTTGTATTTTCGGTTTGCGGTCCTGAGGGCCGATGAGGGATTTGGGCGGATACACCCCCTTCGGCACGGTGGTGTTGGGATAGACCCAGCTGTCCTTGCCGATGAAGGCCCCCGGACAACTCACGCTGTTGCATCCCATTTCCACATAGTCGCCCAGGATGGCTCCCAGCTTGCCGCGTTGGGTGTTCAGGTCGCCCTTTTCCGTATCGACGACGATCGGATTGAATTCGATTTTTACCTTTTCATCGATCCCGCGAAACTCCACGTTCGCCAGTTTGGTTCCCGCGCCGAGGTTGACGTAGGATCCCAGGATGCTGTCGCCGATATAATTAAAATGCCCGGCCTCGCTGTGGTTCATGAGGATGCTGTTTTTTATTTCCGTCGCGTGGCCGATGGTGCAATGGTCGCCCACGACCACATTGCCGCGCATGTAGGCGCCTTGCCGTATTTCGCAATGCGCGCCGACGACCGCCGGTCCTTTGATGATCGCCGTCGGTTCCAGGATGGTTCCGGCGCCGATAAAAATTTCCTGCTCTTCGAAAAATACCGAAGACTCCAGCTTGACCCATCCGGTCGCCAACAGGCCCTTCTCCATTTTATTTCCATCGCGGGTGGGCGTTAGCGCCAGCATCAAGCCCGGCATGATCCGCGCCGGTCCGGCTTGCTTCGCCGCCGTGTCGAACAATGTGTCGATATGAAAATCCAGGGAATCCAAAGGCTCCCAGGCAAACTGGATTCCTTTAAAAATCTGCTTGAAGGGAAACTCTTCCAGGTGATCGAAATAATCTTCTAATGGATTCATGTTCGTCCGTTAAAGAAATTTTTTAAATATCAGGCTGAGCTTGTCGAAGCCCCCCTCACCCAGCCCTCTCCCGCAAGGGGAGAGGAATTATTAAAGCTCTCCCTTCAACAGGTCAGGGCGACGTCGTAACGTTGCCTTAAAAAACTTTTTGCCAATACGCCAAGCCCCGCTATCACAACTGTTTTAAATACCATTTTCCCAGAGGGCTGATTCGAAAACCGCCGGGGGCGGATCGGACCAATCCTTGCTTGAGCATTTCCGCCAGGAGCCGTCCGCGATCCGACGCGGGGGCGTCCAAAGCGTCCTCGCGATGCGCGCTTTTCGCAAGCTGCGCCAAAACGTTATTTTCCATCCGGCAAAACCGGTTGGCGCCGTCTTTCATGGTTTGCAACAACAAGCGCGCGACGGCTTCGCCGACGGCTTGCAAGCGCCGGGCGTGCGCTTTGGGTCCGCGCAGGTTGACTCCGATCTTGTTTTCCGTTCCGGAGTTGCGAACAAACACGCCGCAAACCTCCCCGCCTCCGCTTTTCTTTGGCGCCTGCAGTTTTATGTACAACATGTCCGGGTCTTCGCGGAACGGCAGGACGGCGCAATGGTACCCCAGTTTTTTAGCCTCGTCGAGGATGGTTTTTTTTACGCGCTTCCACAGGGCGGAGTCGCGGGCGAATAAATCCTGGTCGACGTAATACACGTAACGGCAAAGCTTGAATCCCGGGGGGAAGGGTTTTTCCAGACAGGCGAACCAGGCTTTCGGCGATTTGCCTTGCAAAAGAAAATGCGCGGCGGCAAAAGCGTTCAAGGCGCTTTTCACTCCGTTGCCGAAAAAAACGGGGACGCTCTGCCCGCCAGTATTCATGCGACCCTCGGTGATGTTGTGCCCGGTCTCCTCGCTCCCCACCGCAAAGGAGATGGTTGGAAGGCCCGGCGGATCTCCGCCCAGCTTGCGAAACGCCGCGTCGATTTCCCGGTCGAGCGCCGCAAAAATTTCCGCGTCGACAAGGCCGTCGCGCCGGGCTTTTTGGAACCGTCTTTTTAACGAAATTAATGAAGTTATGGAGCGCAGCGCCGGGCAGGATTTTAATTTGCGCGCCTGGGCGGCCAATTGGCGCAGACGGGATTCGAGGAGCATGTGGACGACGCGAAGCGAGATCCATTTATCGCCCACCGCCGTAAGGCATAGTTTGAGTCCCAGTCCTTCGGCGCACAGCCCCGCGTTCAAATCGCTTTCAACGGTGTTGACGTAGGCGGCGCCTTTAAATTTTTTTGGGTCGCGTTGCGTCAAATACTGCGCTTGAAGAAACGCCGTTTCGTCTCCGCTGGAGACGAGCAAAGCGTCCTTTTCGGGATGGTAGTCGAGGCGGTAGAATCGGTCGCCGTCGGCGTCGAACACGGCGCCGGACGCCTTGACCCGACCGGATGAAATTTTCGCGCGTTGTTTCCGTCCCAGTTGAAACAATTTTTGGACGGCGCGGTGTTTGGCGAATCGCCCGCCGTCGTCGATCATATCTGCGGGAACCAGGCGAAGCCCTTCGAGATCCGCCACGCCGCTGTGCAGGTTGACGTCGCCGTTTTGTGAATGGTTGACCTCAATCACCTTGCCGAATCCGACTTGGCGGAAAACGTCGGCGGCGATCCCGGAAAGGGATCCGTTTGCGGGATCGACCACCAGTTGAACGTCCTTAAAATCCGCTTGCCCGGCCCAGGAATTTTCTGGATCGAGATGAAACGCCATGAATAGTTTTAAGGCGTCGGCGCGACGATCCGCTTCTTTTCCCGCCAACGGTTTTTGCAAAACCTTTTTATAATCCAGCGCCAGCACGGCGCGGCTGAGTTCCACGTCGTTTTCCGGCAGGAGTTTCATTCCCTGGAACGCGAGAAACGTTTTGATTCCGTTCTGGTCTTTCGGGTTGTGCGAGGCGGTGATCATGAATCCGGCAGAGGCGCCGACGGATAGCATGTACATGGGAACCAGCGGGGTAGGGACCACGCCCAGAACCAATGCCCGCGCCCCGGCGCGACGAACGCCGCGAACCGCCGCTTTGCAAAACCTCAATCCGGGATCGCGCGGGTCCCAACCAATCACCGCGTCCTGTCCGCGTTTCATTTTTTTATTGCGGATCAATTGATCGACGCGCGCGAAAGCGTACAACTCGACGAACTCTTCGGTGACGACCGATTTTTCGAGGAAGGCCTGTTGCGGGGTCAGGCCGCGAACCTCCGGGTCGCGAGCGAGTTTGACTTCGCGGCGGACGCCGTCGGTGCCTTGCAGGCGAAAGCCTAATGGAGTTTTCTTGCGCCGTTTTGTTTGGGGCATGTTTTCCAGTCTATATCGAATTTTCAGCGTTGGGTTTTTGTAGTTTTTTTATTTTGGGTAAGGTAAACTTGGCCTTGGTCACTATTCGATTCCGTTTCACTCGATACGTTGGGAGGTCCGTCGGCAATGGTATACAATCCCCAGGTAAAAAAGGACGCGATGGAAGTCGTCATCCGGACGGCCAATGAAAAAATCGAAGGCATTATTTACAAACTTCCGGATATGCGTTTGCTGGATATGCTGAACAAGACCGCCGATGATTTTTTGGCGGTGTCCGAAGCCAAAGTCTACGACCTGGAAACGGGACGCCTGGAATTTGAATCGGAATTTCTGGCGGTCAACCGGATGCAGATTTTGTTCATGGCGGAAAGCTACACAATCCCCAACAACTGACCAGGCGAGCGCCTGGAGGCAAATAGTTGGCGATTGGAAATTTTGTTCTAAATCCAGATTCCAACCTACCGATTTCTCCCCACTGTTAAAAACCAGGCTGGGCAACGCCCAGTGGAAGAGTTTGAAATGCAAACTCACCGATACTTGAACGGCTTTCCTTAAACGTTACACCCATCTGGGTCCAGCGTCACGCTGGCAGGGGAGCGGAATTATTTAAATTTTTTCAGCGTCTATCCTGTTGATCCTGTCTAAAAGATTTTCCATTAAATTTTTAGAGGAAGAATCACCCCAACCCTCTTTGCAAGGAGAGCTTTGCGTAAGAGGGTATTTTTTCCAAAGTTGGATTGAATCGGGTTTTTTACCTTCGATCCCAGGTTTTTTTAGTCCATTTTCCTCGTCCGAGGCGCTCGCTCTCTCGCACAACGCCCGGATTTCCGCCTGCTAT